>DATKCH010000070.1:0-21294 GCA_035513295.1 Longimicrobiales bacterium | reverse complement strand
CCAGCCGCCCCACGTGATCCTCGAGCGCCTCCACGCGCTGTTCGAGGAAGGCGATCCGCTCCCTCGCGACGAGCAGCTGCTCCCCGCCGCCCCCCTGCGCCTGCCGCCAGCTCGTGAGCGCCTCGACGAGCGGTTTGGCGGCGAACCGCAGCGACAGCGCCGCTATCGGGATCAGGAAGATCAGAGACCCGAAGATGATGGCGCTGAGGGGAATGAGAAGATCCAAATCGTTCATGGCCGGCTCCCTTGTCCGTGAAAACGCGCCCCCCCTTTTACGGCCGTCCGCGCGGCCGGTTTCAGGTCAATCGCGAAAGTACGTCAGCCCCATCGCGTCCTCCACCCGCTCCATCGTTTCCCGGGCGACCTCGCGCATCGCCCGGTTGCCCTGGGCGAGGATGTCATCGACGAGGCCTTCCCTGCCCGCCAGCTCGGCCCGCCTCTCGCGCACCGGATCGAGGAATGCGTTGATGGCGTTGGCGAGCTTCGTCTTCACCTCCACGTCGCCGACCGTGCCGGCCCGATAGCGCGCCTTCAGATCGTCCACCTCGGCGGTGTCGGGGTTGAACGCGTCGTGGTAGAGGAAGACCGGATTGCCCTCCACCCGGCCCGGGATGTCCGCGCGCACCCGGTCGGGGTCCGTGTACATGCGGCGCACCCGGCCGGAGACCTCGTCGGCGCTATCGGAGATCATGATCGCGTTTCCCAGGGACTTCGACATCTTCTGCTTGCCGTAGATGCCCGGCAGGGTGGCGACATCGCTCAGGAGCAGGTCCGGCTCCGGGAACACCTCACCGTACAGGTAGTTGAATCGGCGCGCGATCTCGCGGGTGATCTCGATGTGCGCCGCGTTGTCCCTGCCCACCGGGACCACGTCGGCGCGCGGGAGCAGGATGTCGGCGGCCTGCAACACCGGGTAGCCGACGAGCCCGAAGGGCAGGACGTCCAGCTGCGCCGAGGCCGCCATGTCTTTGACGCTCGGGAGCCGCTCCAGCCGCGGCAGCGTCACCAGCATGGAGAATATGAGGGCCAGGCGGGAGGTCTCCGGGATCGCGGACTGCACGAAGATCCTGGACCGATCCGGGTCGATGCCGAGGGCGAGGTAGTCGAGCACCAACTCGCGTATGTGCCCGGGGATTCTCGCGATCTCTTCCTTCTCGGGTCGGGTCGTGAGGGTGTGCAGGTCGGCCACGATAAAGAAGCACTCGTACTCGTCCTGCATCTTGACGCGATTGCTCACGCTGCCCACCCAGTGTCCCAGGTGCAGCCTCCCCGTGGGCCGGTCGCCCGTCAACACTCGCCTGCGCTTGCCGGCGCCGCTCAAGTCAGCCTCCTCATCCTCGCGTCTCCCCCCGGCTTCCGGAGGCATCACTCTTCCCCGCGCGCCGGTCTCCCGCCCCTGCGGTCCGACCGTTTGGTGCGCGCCGACGCGCCGCGGCCCGACCGGCCGGAGCGCCCGCCACCCGGACGTCGATGCGTCGGCGCCGTTCCCTCCGGCGGCACTTCCGCGGAAGCCTCGAGGAGCGCCGCCAACTCCGAGTCGTGCATGCCGGTCAAGCGTCCACGAGGGAGTAGCGCCTCTCGCGCGGGTCGCTGCGGCTGGTCGGGATGAAAGAAGTGCACGGCGACCACGACCGGCGCCGCTTCGATGTCGGTGCCCCAGGTGGCGGATCCCTCCTCCCGGACCGTCCACGTCGTGCCCTGATGCGAGAACGCGACCTCGGCCGATCCCGGCTCGATCCGGGACTCCTTCGAGGGCGCGGCGGCATCCGGAGCGCGGCCGCCCCCGGAGAGGTGCGCCATCATCTCCCGGACCGGGATCGGACCCTGCCGACCAGTCTCCTTCATCGACTACCTGCCGGTGAACGATCGTCGTCGAGATCGAACGGCCGCGGCGACGTGGGCCGCGTCCGTGGCCGCTAACCTACGGGCCGTGGCGCCCGAAGTCATGGGGAGATGGCCAACTTTTTGCATTGAAAGTGCGGCTCGACAGCGAGCCTCCGGCGGCTGCCGTCCGCCGTCGGTCGATCGTGGAAAGGAGTATCCAGCGGGTGCAAAGCTCGATCGATCAGCATGGAGCCAGCCGCAGGCGTATCCTCGTCGCCGAGGACCACCGGGACAGCCTCGAGGCCATGCGGCTGATGCTCGAGGCGGCGGGGTTCTACGTGATCACCGCCGAGAACGGTCTTCAGGCGGTGGCCAAGGCGCAGTCCGAGGAGCCCGACATCATCCTGATGGACATGATGATGCCGTCGATGGACGGCTTCACCGCGACCCGCACGTTGCGAGAGCGCTCCCTCCGGATCCCGATCATCGCCGTCACCGCGATGGAAGGCGCCCGGAGCCGGGCGCTCGAGGCCGGCGCGAACGACTTCGTTCCAAAGCCGATCGACTTCCGCGACCTGTTTCGGAAGGTCAAGCGCTGGCTGGAGAACGGCGAGGCATCTGCTGCCCCCAGGGCGGACGGGCCAGCCTAGCCGACGCTAGTCCAAGCTTCTCGCCGGGCGGCTCAGGTATGCGCGATCGGCAGGGAAGCTCGCTTCGTCGGTGTCGGCGCGAGCCGCAGAATAAGCTGCTTGAGCGCCCCGGATCGCACCGGGCGCACCACGTAGCCGTTGCACCCGATCCGCCGGATCCTGGATACGACGTTCGGCAACGCCCGGTCGATCACGGCGACGACCGGACCCGTTTCGATGCCGGCTCGGGTGAGCTGCTCCGGAAGTGACGTTCCGGTCAGCGTGTTCGACTTGTAGTACGTGACGATGAGATCGGGCTTGTGACTCGCCGCGAGCCGCAACGCGTGGGAGCCGTCGGGAGCTGGAAGCACACCCCAATCGTTGTAGCTCACGACACCCGACAAGGTGGCGTAGGTCTCGCTATCGAGCCCTACCGCCAGAAGCAGGCGCTTGTGCATGACCGCAAGCCCTTGGCTTGGCGGAGCCCGCGCCGCGCGCGGGTGGGGAGGAGCGGGAAGTCCCGTTTAACGCTAAACGCGGATTGTTCGGCTGTCCAGGGTTTCCCATGGCCGCCGGAGGCGCCCGCACCGCATCTGCGCCGTCAGCTGGCGAACAATTCCATTTCGACGGCTCCGAGGGAAAGCGCCCTCAGCACGTCTTCGCCGTAGAACATCCGGATCCACTTGGCCTGGATCGGCGTCAGCCGCCGGACCGCCCAGACGAGCTCCACGTAGTTCGGCTCCCGGGGGTCCGAGCGGAGCCGCATCCCGACCTCGCGAGGCGTGCGATTGCCCTTCCGGTTGTTGCAGGCCGAGCACGCCGCGACGACGTTCACCCAGGTGTTGGTGCCGCCCCGCGACATCGGCAGGACGTGGTCTCGCGTGAGGAACTCGCGGCCCCGCAGGGACGACCGGTGGCGGCCGCAGTACTGGCACCTGTAGTGGTCTCGCGCGAAGAGGAAGGTGTTGGTCACCTGCCGCCGGAAGCGCCGGGGCACGTGGACGAAGCGCACCAGTCGGATCACCACGGGACACGGCAAGTGCCGACGCTCGGACCGGAACACCCGGGCGTCGTCCACTTCCAGAATCTCCGCCTTCTGGTCCAGCACGAGCCGCAGGGCGCGCCGCAGCGGCAGTATCGTGAGCGGCTCGTACGAGGCGTTCAGGGCTAGGCAACCCACCCGCGTCCCTCCCGGATTCGAAAGGCCTGACGCGACGCGGCGCAGTCTACGGTTGCTGTTCGGGGTCCGCAAGCCGCAGAACCGCGCCGCAAGTGGTTTTTCTACACGCCCGCGGCGTCCCGCGTGCCGCGCGGAAATCAGAGCAGCGACAGCGGGTCGCGATCGAGGCTGACCCGCAGCTCGTTCGCCCCCACCTTGTCCGCGTACTCCTCGAGCAACCAGCGTGATACCCGCCCGAGCGGAGCGGCCCGCGGACAGCGCAGGAGGACGTGCCAGCGCCAGCGATTGCGAATGCGGTCGATCGGACACGGAGCGGGTCCCAGCACCTCCACGCTCCCGGCCCCGAGCGACGCCAGGATCCCGGTGACTTGGTCCGCTATCTCGGCGCACCGCTCCTGCACGGAGGTCTCACGCAATCCCGTCACCACCACGTTGGTGAGTCGACCGTGAGGCGGGTAGCCCGGTCCCCGCCGCTCCTCCAGCTCACGCGCGTAGAACTGCCGGTAGTCGTGCCCGAGCGCGGCTCGGATCGCGTAGTGGTCGGGGTGGGCGGTCTGGATCAACACCTCGCCCCCGGCCGGCCCGCGGCCGGCGCGCCCCGCCACCTGGGTGAGCAGCTGGAAGGTCCGCTCGGCGGCTCGGAAGTCGGGCAGGTTCATGCCCACATCGGCGTCCACCACGCCGACCAGAGTGACCCCCGGAAAGTCCAGGCCCTTGGCGATCATCTGCGTGCCGAGGAGGATGTCCACCTCGCGTCGGCGCACCCTGTCGAGGATCCGGTGGTGGGACCACTTCTCGCCCGTCGTGTCGAGGTCCATGCGCGCGATGCGGGCGCTCGGCAACGTCTCGTACACCGCCCGCTCGACCTGTTCGGTCCCGTAACCGCGGTAACGGACCACGTCCGAGCCGCACTCGCCGCAGGTGGAGGGCGGCGACTCCGTGTGGGCGCAGTAATGGCAGAGGAGCCGGCGCCGGCCGCGGTGGTACGTCATCGACACGTTGCAGCGCGGACACTGGACGACGGCCCCGCACCCCCGGCACTGCAGGAAGGTGGCGTACCCCCGGCGGTTGAGCAGAAGGATGCATTGCTCGCCCCGCTCGAGGCGCGCGCGCATCGCCTCCGCGAGTGGCTCCGAAAGAAGCCCGTCCGTACCTGGACCGGCGGCCCCGGAACGCGGCGCCGGTGCCGCGTTCCCCCGCCGGTCGTTGCGTGAGGAGCGTTCGCGCATGTCGATCGTGGCCACCGGCGGCATCGGCAGGTCAAGCACCCGCGACGGTAGTTCGAGCAACCGGAATTTGCCGACGGTAGTGTTGTGCCAGCTCTCGAGAGAGGGCGTGGCGCTGCCCAGCAGGCACACGGCGCGGGCCGCGCGGGCCCTCATGATCGCGACCTCCCGGGCGTGGTAGCGCGGGGTCTCCGACTGCTTGTAGGAGCCTTCGTGTTCCTCGTCCACGACGATAGCGCCCAGGTCCGGCACCGGCGCGAAGATCGCCGAACGCGCGCCGACGGCGATGCGCTTCTCGCCCGAACGGAGCCCGGACCAGGCGTCGTAGCGCTCGCCGTCGCTCAGCGCGCTGTGCAGCACCGCGATCCGGTCCCCGAAGACCGCGCGGAAGCGCGCCACGGTCTGCGGAGTCAGGGCGATCTCCGGAACCAGCACGATGGCTCCCCGGCCCCGCTCGTTCACGACGTGCCGGAGCAACTCGATGTAGACCAGGGTCTTTCCGGACCCCGTGACTCCCCTCAGCAGGAACGGCAGCGGAGGCCCGCCGGCGCGCGAGTCCGCCGCCGCCGACAGCTCGTCGATGGCCTGCGCCTGCGCGGCGGTGGGTTCCAGCGACTCGTCCGTGGAGTCCTGCTCCTCGAAGGGGTCCCGGTGGACGGTCTGCACCCTGATGGCCGCCAGCCCGCGATCGACCAGCCCGTGGACGACCGAGTCCGAGTAGCCGGCCACGCGGGCGTTGGGCGCGTTGGCTTCGCCCCCGCTGGCCTCCAGCCATTCGTACAGTTCCCGCTGCCGGTACGCGCGTCCGAACAGCTGGTCCCTGCGCAGCAGCCCCGGCGGGTCACCCACGAGAACGAGAACCCTGCGGGTGGACGGCGTCGGGTCGGGCCGGGTCGGGGATCCCAGAGCGGCCGGAAGGGCCGCGCGTATGACCTGGCCCAGCGAGGCGAGGTAGTAGTCGGCCGTCCAGCGGGCGAGGGCCAGCAGCTCGGCCGAGATGCTCGGCTCGGGCTCCAGGACGCGGCTCACCGCGCGCACTCGCTTCGGCAGTACGCGGCCGGGGGCGGGCCCGCCGACCGCCCAACCGATCAGGCGTCGTCGCCCGAACGGCACGAGCACGCGCGTTCCGGGAGCCACCAAATCGGGGCAGCGGTAGAGGAAGGTCCGGGGGACCGGGACCGGGAGGGCGACCTCGATCAGGCCGGTGGGGGAACCCCCGTCCGCACGCCCGCTCGCGGGCCCCATGTCAGGTCGCCAGGCGCACGAAGTCGTACGGGGGCCACGGCCAGGTGATGTCGAAGGACAGGGCGCCGTCGAGCGACGCCTCCACCGCTTCCGCGCGCTCGACGAACCCCGCCATGTGGTCGCGGTCGACGAGAAAGGCCGCGCCGAAGACGCGTCCATCGGGCACCCGGAAGGGGACCGCCGACCGGGCGAAGCGCTTCAATTCGGAGTAGGCGCGGCTTGCGGCTTCGCGGTGCTCGGGGAGAGCGACCAGGCCCTCCGGGGGGTCCATCTGGATGCGCACCTCCCAGTGGCCCTCGACGTGCGCCAGGCCCTGGTCGAGCGTCTCGTACTCCGTACGCATGAACTTCAGCAGGGCCTTCCGGTCCCGGAACACCACGCCGAGCGGGGCCGGAAGCACCGTCTCCATGCGCATCGTCTCGTCGATCACGCGGTGGTGCGAGACGATGGAATTCGCGTCGATGTTCGGCTCCGCGTACTCGGCCGGGGTGACGATCGCGGCGACATCGCGATAGGCGATGCGCAGCAGGCTCCTGCCCGCGTCCTCCTTCCGGCGCAGGATCTCCCAACTGCCGACCGCCCGGACGAAGCCGAACAGATAGACGCCCTCGACCGTCTCGACCTCAGGCATCGGCTTCCGGCAGCGCCCGCACCTCGTGCTGCGGGTCCGGGGTCGTCACCCGTGGCCCGTCGGCGCCCATGTAGACGTTGATTTCGGTGCGCATTCCGAGATCTCCGCGCAGGTAGATACCCGGCTCGATCGAGAACCCGACTCCACGCGCGAGCAGGCGGGTTTCCCTCGTTTCCAGGTCGTCGATGTTGGGCCCCGTGCCATGCAGGTCCCGGTCGATGGAGTGGCCGGTGCGGTGGACGAAGGCTTCGTCCCAGCCCCGTTCCCTGACCACCGAGCGCGTCGCGTCGTCCACCTCCCAGCCGGCCGTGGGCCGGCCCGCCGCGGCCCGCTCTCGCAACAACGACACCGCCGCGTCGCGGCCGTCCCGTATGACCGCGAAGAGGGTCGCCACGCGCTCAGGTATCGTCGCCGCGAGGTGGCCCATCCAGGTCTGATCGGCGTACACCGCCCCGTCCGACTCCTTGCCCCAGAGGTCGATCAGCAGCGTCTCCCCGCGCGCGATGACAGCGCCTGTCTCGCCCGGAGCGTAGTGCGGGTCGGCGGCGTTGGGCCCGATCGCGACGATCGTGTCGGCGCCGACGCTCAGGCCGCCCTCCCGCAACGCGCCCAGGATCCACCGGCGCAGATCTCCCTCGTGCACCGGAGAACCGTCCCGCGCGGCCGCGGCGGCGCGCTGGAACGCGCGCGCCGCTACGTCGGCGACGACCTTCGAGGCGCGCAGGTGCGAGGCCAGTCCCTCCTCGTCCCAGGCCGAGTGGAACCTGGACACCAGTTCCGCGGAGGTCACCACGGAGGGGCCGAGCCGCTCCACGAGCTCCACCACGCCCAGGGGCACGAGGTCGAGGGCCGGGACCGCGTCGCCGCGGGAGATCTCCATGGCGACGGCATCGGTGCCGCGAAGGGCCTTCGCCAGCCGCGACTCGAGCGATCGCCAGCCGACGTATTCGACGGTGGTCCACGGCCAGGCCGCCCACGGGCCCAGCTCGATGCCGTGGACCACGGCCACTGGATGGCCGCGGGCGGGGAGCCAGACGAACCACCGCCGCGTCAGATCCCCGAGCCCGGCGAGTCCGCCGGACACCGAATTGCGAGCGTGCAGGTCGTAGAGCAGCCACCCGTCCAGCTCTAGCTCCGCGAGCGCCGCCTGAATCTCGGGCAGGCTGGAGCGCAGGCGAGCGAAGTCCGACGAAGCAGAAAGGTCCAGCGCCACGCGCCCTCCTAACGGGTCGCTGAAGAAGCGGAGCGCCCCCCCGGGGCTGATCCCCGCGAGGAAACGTGCCGCGCCCGCCTCGGACTCGCCGCGCGCGGCGCGGCGAGCACCCTGACGAAGCAGATGGGTGTCGGGATCCAGCGTTCGTCTCTCCTCGTCGCCATGGCTCCGTGCATTCCTCCTGATCGTTTCCTTCAGAGCCATCATCCTTGCGGCGCGGCGCTCGCGCGAGCAGGGGAACGGTCCTTGGTGCCCCACACCAGGGACAGGCCCAGGATCCTCTGGCGCGTGACCAGCCCGTGCAGCTCCTGTTCCCTTCCGAGCGCCGCCGACACCCCGGCCCAGCCCCAGCGCCGCCACGCGGCGAACGCCACGTGCAGGCGGTCGCGCACGGCAAAGTAGTCCGTCAGCGTACGAACGGACGCGGCTCCGGTACGCAACGAAGCGACGTCCGACAGGTCCTCCGCGTGCAGATCCACGGCGCCCGCGTCTCGCAGCAACTGCTTCCAGCGCTGCGGCAGCGCCGGGCGAAACCCCAATCGGCGGACCAGCACGTCCTTGCGCCGGCCCACGACGTCCGCCGTCCACACGGGCTGCACCAGGAGCAGCACCCCGCGCGGGCGCGCCACCCTGACCAGCTCCCGGACGGCCTCGGCCGGGTCGCCGACGGACAGGCCGATCTCCCCTATGGCCACGTCGAAGACATCGTCCGTGTAGGGCAGGTTCTGCGGGCTGCCCTGGTCGTAGTGGACCAGCGTACCCAGACCCGCCGCGCGCGGTCGGGGGCGTGTGCCACCAGGCCCGCGTCCGGGTCCACGCCGGCGCCCTGCGCTCCGGTGAGGGTCGCGAGGAACCGGATCGCTGACCCCGTCGCCGAGGGAACGATCAGGAACTCGCGGCCCGGCTCGAGGTCGGTGCGTCGCGCTATGTGCCGGTAGAGCTGTGCGCGTCCCTCCGCGAGACCGCGTCTCCTGCTGAGCCGCGCGATGTCGAGGGCAGACGGCCGCGGACGCGCCTCCGGGCGATCGTCGAATGGTCGGAATCCCGGGCCATCGTGATCCGACGCGGTCGGCCTGGCCGGGTGGGACATGTAGCAAATCTGGCGCGCCGGGCGGGGTACGGTCAAACGCTGGCGGAAGGCAAGCCCGCCAGCGCCCGAAGCACCTCCACGACGCCGGTCCCGGTCCTGCGCGGATCGTACCCGCCCTCGAGCGTGAGCAGGACGGGCACGCCGTCGCCGGCGATGTCCAGCGCGGCGAGCGTCAGTGCGTGCATGTCGGCCGGTTCCAGCAGGAACCCACCGAGCGGGTCGCCGGCCAGCGCGTCGAACCCGGCGGAGATCATCAGCACGTCGGGCCGGTGCGCGCGGCAGGCCGCCTCGACCGCCTCCCGGAACTCCGCGACGTAGGTGGGAGCGGGCGTGCCCGCGGGCAGCGGCCGATTCATCGTCGTACCCTCCCCCGGACCCCCGCCCCGCTCGGTCGCCGCACCGGTCCCCGGATACCACGGCCACTGGTGCAGCGAGAGATAGAACACCTCGGGGTCGCGCCAGAAGATCTCCTGGGTGCCGTTGCCGTGATGCACGTCCCAGTCGACGATGAGCACGCGCCGTGCCCCCTTCGCCTGCGCGCGGCGGGCCGCGAGCGCGACGGCGTTGAACAGGCAGAACCCCATGGATCGCACGGGGGTGGCGTGGTGCCCGGGGGGGCGGCAGAGCGCGAACGCGGAGGCGACGGCGCCGTCGAGCACGAGGTCCACCCCGGCCAGCGCACATCCGACCGCGGCGAGCGCGGCGTCCCAGGAGGCCGCCGACACGCTCGTATCCTCGGTCAGGGCGACCGGCGCGCCCGCCGTTCCGGCCTGCGCGACGGCCTCCCGGACACGCGCGATCATGCGCGCGGAATGGCACTCCTCCAGCGCTTCGGGTGGGGCGGGCTCCGCCGGCTTCTGCAACACCTTGCCCAGGAACTCGGGCGTGGCCTTCTCCAACGCGGACACGATCGCCGGAAGCCTCCCTTGATGTTCGGGGTGACCCCAGCCCGGGTCGTGGCGGCCGCAGTCCGGGTGGAGGAGGAGCGCCGTCGTGGCTTCGCCCACCTATTCGGGCGCCGCGGCCGCGGTCGATTCGCGGGCCGCCGACACCAGCGTGCGTACGTCGGCGAGGAGTCCGCGCGCGTCGTATATGATGCCGTCCTTGATGGTGTATCTTACGCCGCCGACCCACTCCAGCCCACCGCCCTCCCGCAGCCGCGGAGCGCCGGTCCCGTAGAGGACCTTCAGGTTCTCGAGGGGATTCAGCTCGGTGATTACCATATCGGCGAGGGCGCCCGGCCGAACGACGCCGACGTCGTCCCTCCCCAGCTCCTCGGCGCCCCACATGGTCGCGGACCGCAACACCTCCAGGGGGTGGAAGCCCGCCTCGCGCAGCAGCTCCAGCTCCCGCACGTAGCCGAAGCCGTACACCTTGAAGATGAAACCCGCGTCGGAGCCGACCGTGACCCGGCCGCCGCGGTTCTTGTACTCGTTCAGGAACCGCATCCAGCGCAGGTAATTGTTCTTCCACGCGATCTCGTCCTCGGTCGTCCAGTAGAACCAGTACGACCCGTGCGCCTCCCGGCTGGGCTGAAAGAACTGCCACAGCGAGGGCAGCGTGTAGTCGTCGTGCCAGGGCTGACGTATCTCCCGCACGAGGTCCCGGCTGGCCTCGTAGATCGTCATCGTCGGGTCCATGTTGAAGCCAAGGTCGATCAACTCTTCCATCACCTCGTTCCAGCGCCGGCTGCCGGGCGCGGCGGCTTCGAGCCACAGGCGTCCGGCCTCGCCAAAGCGATGCTGCTCGTCGTTGTAGTTGTAGTCGAGCCGGAAGTCCTGCACGGTGCGGTCGACGAACATGGCCTCGGGCAGGCCGTACCAGTGCTCCATGCCGGACAGGCCCAGGCGGGCCGCGTCCAGCACGTCCATCTGCGCCACCCGGAGCTGGTTCAGGTGCGCGGTCGTGCCCAGGCCGAGCCGATTCGCCTCGGACAGCGTCGCCTCCATGACGTCCGGGCTGAGCGAGGGGAGCTTCAGGCCGTCCGCGCCCCGCTCGGCGACGAATCGGACCCACTCCCGCGCGGCCTCGGGGGTGTCCACCGGACGGTCGTCCCAGCCGCGCCCGAACCAGGCGTACGCGTGGATGCGGGGCGCGACGATCTCGTTGCGGGCGCTTCGGGCCTTGTGCTCGAGCACCCAGTCCAGGCCGTTGCCCGAACCCGGGTCGCGGATCGTCGTGATCCCGTGGGCCATCCAGAGCTTGAACACGTACTCCGCGGGCGTTCCCTGCGACGAGCCGCCGATGTGCGCGTGCATGTCCACGAAGCCGGGCATGACGAAGTGGCCCGCTGCGTCCAGCTCACGCAGCGCGCCCTCCGGCCTGCGGTCGGCGCGGATGTCCACCCCCGGAAACCCCACCGACCGGATCTCCGCGATGCGGTTGCCCTCGACGACGATGTCGACCGGACCGATGGGGGGTGAGCCGGTGCCGTCGATCAGCGTCGCGCCGCGGATGATGAGGCGATCGAACGGGCCCTCGCCCTCACCGGGGCGGCGGTCCGGAGCCGCCTGCACCGAGTCCTGACCCGAGGACATCGACGGCGCCCCGAGCAGGCCCACGAGCCCGAGGAGCCAGCCGGCGCGGAAGGCCGGGCGTCGTCGCTCGATTGCTCCGCGGGCTGGTCGAATCGCTGTCATGGGGTTGCTCTCACTGCTCGAGTGGACTGCCGTCGAAGCGAAGTCGACGACGGAACCGGAGGCGAGCGGAGCCCTCACGCCGGACGCACCCACGTTCCGCCGCGGTCCTCTCCCGCCAGGACGGCACGCAGTACGCCGGGCTCCCGGCCGTCTCCGATCCAGGACGGGACGCCCTCGGCGGCCAACTCCAGCGCCCGGGCGACGCGGTGCGCCATCCCGCCGGTGACGTCGGTTCCGGCCGCCGCGCCCGCGGACCGTGGCGACACGCCCGTACCGGCTCCGATTTCGGGGATGCGCTCCTGGTGCTCGTCCAGCACGCCGTCGGTGTCGCCGAGCCAGATCGCACTCAGAATGCGCCGACCCGAGTCCTGAAGCGAACGCGCGAGCGCGCCCAGGGCGTCCTCGGTGGAGCAGATGCGCGCGCCCCCCGCGCCGTCGAGCACGACGTCGCCGTACACCACCGGGAGCGCCCCGACGCGCAGCGCCGCCAGCACGGGCCGCGGATCCCACCGGCCGAGCGCGCCCGCCTCCGCTACCAGGCAGGCGGACGGCGCGAACGAAAGCGGATGAGCGCCGGCGTCACGCAGCTCCCGCATCACCACGCAGTGAAGGCGTGCGGCCGCCGCCTGCACGGCGGACACTGCGGCCGGTCCGGCCTCCGACGTGACGTGCCCGGACAGCCCCCAGCGCAGCGCTTCGGCGTGTCCGTAAGATCCGCTGCCGTGACCCAGGACCAGCGTTCCGGGGGCTTCCAGCGACGCCCGCGCCAGCTCCTCCGCGAGGCGCCGGATGGTCTCGGCGCGCGGCCGCTCGACTGAGCGTTTGTCGGTGAGCAGGCTGCCGCCCAGCTTGACCAGCGTCAGCCCGCGCTGGCTCGCGCTCATAGGGACCTCGAGCGCACCGAACTTCTGCGCCGGTATACTAGTGTACCGTTGCAGGAGTGTCGTCGGCCCACTAGAAGAGCGGCGGCGCCGAGGCTGGCCCCGCGCCCACGCCGTCACGGATGACGCGCTCGACGGCGGGCAGCTCCTCGAGCGCCGCGGCGATCGCGGGTTCGTCGGCGGCCTCGCAGATCACGTGCACGTTCGCGCCCGCGTCCATCGTCGCGTAGGCCATCAACCCCTCGGCACGCAGCGCCCGCACCCGGGCGAGGACGGCGAGCGTGCCGGGCTCCCAGTAGAAGATCGGCGGGCGCGAGGACATCGCGATCAGGTGCAGCTCGATCGCCTCCTCTTCGATGACCTCGCCCAAGGCGGCGAGGTCGCGCTCCGCGATCGCCCTCCGGACCGCCTCCAGCCGCGCCGGCAGCTCGACCATCCGGGCCCGGTAATGCGGGCTGCCGGGGGCGCGCCGATGGCCCTCGCGGGAGGACACGTCCTTGGGCCGTTCGTCCACGATCGCGATGACGTTGCGGAGGTCCCAGTGCGCGGCGTCCGCGAGCACGCGCAGCTCGCCCGATTCCCCGTTCTCGCCGAGGCGCCACTCGACGAACCCCCCCGTGACCGAACGCGCGGCCGAGCCCGAGCCGCTCGCCCGCGCGAGCTCGGCGACCTCGTCGAGCCCCGGCTCCCGTCCGAGCGCTTGCGTGGCCGCGAGGGTGAGGGCCGAGAATCCGGCCGCCGAGGACGCGAGGCCCACCGCGGTCGGGAACGAGTTGCGCGTCGCCACTCGGAACCGGCCCGGGCTGTCGGCCCAGCGCCGAAGCCGGTCCAGGTGGGCGCGGATCGCCCCCTCGAAGCGCGCGGAGGCCGGCCCGAGGCGACCGCCCGCGTCCGCAACCTCCACGACGTCATCGGCCGCGTCGTCCAGCGCGCGCACCGTGCAGACCGTCGTGCACGCGCGCAGGGTCATCGAGATGGAAGGGTTGCGCGGCAGCGCGCGTTCCAGGTCCACGGCGCCCCAGTACTTGATGAACGCGATGTTGGCGGGCGCAGCGACGCTGGCGGTTCTCACGCGACGAGCTGAACCCCGGGTACGCCGAGCGGGGCTTCGATGGAACGCGTCCCCGGCGGGGGGCTCCAGGAAGCCAGGAAGTCTCGGTCGGGGTGGTAGATCAGCACGGAGCCCGCGCCGTCCTCCGGACCCGCCTCCGCCGCGAGGGCCCCCGCCCCGGAAACCTTGGCGGCGCCGCCCGCGGCTTCTACGGTCGCGACCAGCGCGCGCACCCTCTCGGGAACGACGCCCAGCGCGTCCAGGTCCGCCTGGTACGCGCGCAGGAGACGCAGCGCGTCGCCCGCGCTTCCTCCCCCCTCGATGACCCGGCGAAATTCCCTGGTGGTTCCGCCCATGCGCGCTAGCCTGGCGCGCGCGTGCGGCCCTTCGCTCTCGACGCGCTCGCGCACCGCGGCCACCACCTCGCCGGTGGAGTGGCGAGGCGCCCCCGTGTGGAGCACGCGCAGGCGCGCGAAGTGCTCCGGGTCGGGGCGGACCGCGGTGATGGCCAGGCCGCTCGCCGGTGACCGCTCCGCCCATACCACCCCGCCCCGTATCACCGTCGCGCCATCGACGCCCGAGGGAAGACCGTGCTGCCAGCGCTCCACGTCCAGGGCCGCCGATTCGAGCGACACCTCGGTCATGGGAAGGGCGAAGGCGGCGCGGCAGGCGCTGAGCACCGCCACCGCGAGCGCGGCGGAGCTGCCGAAGCCCGCTCCGGGTGGCAGGTCGCCCTCGACGCGCACCCGGCAGCCGGGAAGTGGCCGCTCCGAGCGCCGCGCGGCTTCGCCGAGCGCCACGCGCGCGAGCCCCGCCTCGTCGCGGCCGCCGAGCGAGGCGACGGGAAACCCGGTCGGGTCGGCGGCGAACTCCCGCCAGCGGCGCGCGGCCTCGTCCGCGGTCCGCGCGAGGCTGGGCCAGTCGGTGGTCTCGGCGTGCTCGAGGGCGGGAAGCAGGATCTCGACCGCGGCGCCGGCGGACGGCTCCACGCGCGCGCTCAGGTGGAGGCCCAGGGAGGCGACCAGCGCGGGCTCGCCGTACACGACGGCGTGCTCGCCCATCAGAATCAGCTTGCCGGGTGCGCGCGCGGCCGCCGCGGCGACACCGCGATCCGGCGAGGAACTGCCCGGCGCCGCCCCGATCGACGGGGCCGAGGTCACCGGTCGGCCGGCACCGCCGCGGTCATGTCGCCGCCGCGCCGCAACCGGTCGTGCGCGCCGGCCAGGTCCCGGGACGTGAACGCCGACATGAGCGACAGCTCGCCGCAGAGCACCACCGCCCCGAGGATCTCGCCCAGCCGCACCGCGGCGCGACCAGGTCGCGCGGGGTCGATCTCCACACCGAGGATGGCGAGCGCCTCGCTCTGCGTCCCGAGCCGGGTGCCCCCGCCGACCACGCCGAGCGGCACGTCCGGCATGTATATCGAGAAGTAGGCCGACCCGTCCTTGCGGCGCTCGATGCAGGTCACCCCCATCGAGCCGCCCACCACGTGCGCCAGGTCCTGCCCGGTGGCGAGGAAGAAAGCGGCGACGATGTTGGCGTAGTGCGCGTTGAACCCGCCCTGCGAGCCCGCAGCGATGGAACCGAGCAGGTTCTTGCGGTACTGGACCTCGACCAGCGCGTCGGCGTCGGTCTTCAGATGCCGCGACAGCACATCGGGCTGGAGCACGGCCTCCGCGAAGATCCGCTTGCCGCGGCCTTCCTGGAAGTTGATAGCGGCGGGTTTCTTGTCCACGCAGTAGTTGCCCGACAGGGCAACGCACTCCACGCCGGTTCCCGGCTCGATGAACTCGCTGACGACCCGCTCGGTGGCGATGGTCACCATGTTCATGCCCATCGCGTCGCCGGTGCCGTAGCGGAAGCGCAGGAGCACGGTGGTCCCGAACGCCATCGGACGGATGTCGATCAGCGTGAGGTACCGGCTCGACGACTCGGCGCGTGCGCGGATCTCGTCCTCGTGGGCCGCCACCCAGTCCAGGAACGCGCGGGTCTGGCGGGCGCCGGTGGTTCTGAACACGGGCGCCCGGGTCATGCCGGCGTCCTCCACCGTGACCACCGCCCCGCCCGCCGCGCGGATCGCCGAGCAGCCGCGGTTGGTGCTCGCGACGAGCGCGGCCTCGGTGGTGGCGAGCGGAACGTAGGCCTCCGATTCGCCGTCCGCGCCGTGCAGCGTGAGCGGGCCCACGACGCCGACGGGCACCTGCGCCATGCCGATGAAATTTTCCACGTTGCCCACGACGGTGCTCGCGGCATCCGGGCCGTGCTCGGCCAGGTGCTTGAGCTCCACGCCGGTGATCCGCTCGAGCGCCTCGCGCCGGATGGCCGCCGCCTCGGCGGGCGGCAGGTCACGCGGCAGGCGGTGAAAGCCGATCTCCCTGCGCACGAGGCGCTGGATCAACTCTTCGCGAACCCTGCGTTCGTTTACGGCGATGGTCGCCCTGTTCACGGCATCGACCTTTGTACCAGTTTTGCGGCCTGCAACTCGGTCACGTCCCGCGCGCCCGCGCACAGCATCGCGATCCGCAGCTCGGCGGCGATCCGGGCGATCTTCGCTTCCACCGCCTGCGCCGATTCGGTCGCCGGCTCGAGGAACGGGTAGGCCATCGCGGCCAGATCGGCGCCCAGGCCGATCGCCTTGGCGGCGTCCACCCCGCTCCTCAACCCCCCGCTCCCGATGACCGTCGCCCCGTCGATGCGCGCGAGCTGCCTGATCGACTCCGGGGTCGGAATACCCCAGTCGGCGAACATCTCTCCCAACTCCACGTCGCCGGAGCGGCGCGCCTCGATCCTGGCCCAGCTCGTGCCCCCCAATCCGGCCGTGTCCAGGATCGTGATCCCGCGCTCGACGAGCGCCCGGCCGACCGCCTCCGACAGGCCGCATCCCACTTCCTTGACCGCCACCGGAACGTCCATCCTCGCGGCCACGTCCGCCATGGCGTCGAGAAGTCCGCGAAAGTCGGTCTGCCCCTCCGGCTGCAGCGCCTCCTGGAGGACGTTCACGTGGAAGACGAGCGCGTCCGCCTCGATCATGTCCACGGCGGCACGGCACTCGTCCAGGCCGAACCCGTAGTTCAACTGGACGGCCCCGAGGTTCGCGAGGACGGGGATCGTCGGCGCCACGTCCCGCACCCGGAAGGTCGCCGCCTGCCCGGGGTCCTCCAACGCCTTCCGCTGCGAACCGACACCCATGGCCACGCCGGCGGCCTCGGCGGCCTCGGCGAGGTTGCGGTTGATGCGCGCCGCCGCCTCGGTGCCCCCAGTCATGCACGAAACGAGCAGCGGCGCCGTGAGCCGTTTGCCGAGAAAATCGACCGCGGTGTCGATGGCCTCGCCCGCGATCTCGGGCAGCGCGAGGTGCTCGAAGGCCCACTCGTCGAAGTACCGGCTTTCGAGCTGCACGGAGCGCTCGAGCGCGATCCGTATGTGTTCCGCCTTGCGATCCCGCGCGAGCACATCCCGGGCCAGCGGCTCCGCCGCGTTCACGCGCGTGCTCCGTTCATCGTCGGAAGCCTACGGATTGTGGACCCGGGAGTCCAGGGTCTCGGTCACCCGGGCGGCCCCTCCGGCCAGCCGCTGGCCGCGAGCCCCTCGCATGCGTCCGCCAGGAGCGACGAGCACCTCGCCAGCCTGCGCCGCAGGCGGGCGAGCGTCGGCAAGGTCCACGGGCGGGCGAGCGCCGCGCGCGCGACCGCCCCGCGATCCAGCAGCCGTCCGCGCGGCGGCTCGCCTCCAGGTACGGCGGCAGCTCTTCGTCGGCGGCGTCGCTCACGGCGCGCAGCACGGCCCATGGCAGACCCGCCGTGGCGGCCGCGGCGACCAGCGGCCAGGTCTCCAGGTCGACGGCCGCGGGCGGCGGGGTCCACGCCGCGGCGAGGCGCGCGCGCGCAGCGCGGCGGCGCAAGGTGCGCGGGGTGGCTCGCTACCGCGCGGGGACCGGCGGGCGAGACTCGGGCTCGGGTGCGGGCGCAGTCCGGTGGTGCTCCTGCAGGCTGCGCACCTCGCGCGCCAGCGAGCGCAGGGCGATCACCGCGTCGCAAGCCGCCGACGCGGCCGACATCGTCGTGCAGTATGGAACCTTGTGGGTGATCGCGGCGCGCCGCATCGAATAATCGTCGTACTGTGACTTCTTGCCCAGCGGGGTGTTGATCAGCAGCGCGACGTCGCGGCTGATGATGCCGTCTACGATGTCGGGCCGGCCCTCGCCGACCTTGTATATCGTTTCCGCCGGCACGCCCCGAGACGCGAGATACCGCGCCGTTCCCGCGGTGCCGAGGATCCGGAAACCCATCCCGTGGAAGCGTCGCAGGATCGGCAGGACCGTGGGCTTGTCGCGGTCGTTGACGGTGGCGACGATCGCGCCCTCCGTGGGCAGGGGAGAGCCGGCCGATACCTGCGCCTTGGCGAAGGCCATTCCAAAGGAGCGGTCGAAGCCCATCACCTCACCCGTAGACCGCATTTCCGGGCCCAGGATCACGTCCACGTTGAACTTGTCGAAGGGCAGGACGGCCTCCTTCACCGCCACGCCCCCCCGCGGTTGGGGATCGGCATCTAGACCCAGGTCCGCCAGTCGCTCCCCCGCCATCGCTCGCGCCGCCAGCCTCGCCAGCGCGACCCCGGTGGCCTTGGACACGAACGGCACCGTCCGGGACGCGCGCGGGTTGACCTCCAGCACGTACACCCGGCCGTCGCGCACCGCGTACTGCGCGTTCACCAGTCCTACCGCCCCCAGGGCCGTCGCGAAGCGCCGCGTGAGGCGCCGCATCTCCTCGACCTGGTCGTCACCGAGGAGATAGGGAGGCAGCACGCACGCCGAGTCCCCGGAATGCACGCCGGCGTCTTCGATGTGTTGCATGACGCCGCCGATGATCACGACCTCGCCGTCGCAGATCGCGTCCACGTCCGCTTCGAAGGCGTCCTCCAGGAAGCTGTCGATGAGGATGGGGTGATCCGGAGACGCCTTCACGGCGCGCTCGAAGTAGGACAGGAGGGTGTCCCCGTCGTAGGCGATCTCCATCGCCCTCCCGCCCAGAACGTAGGAGGGACGCAGCAGCACCGGATAGCCGATCCGGTCCGCCACCGCGATCGCCTCCACCGCGCTGGTCGCCACGCCGTTCGGCGGCGTGAACGCGCCGATCTCCCTGCACAGGGCGGCGAACCGGTCGCGGTCCTCGGCGCAGTCGATGGCGTCCACCGGCGTGCCCAGGATGGGGACGCCGAGTTCGTCGAGCGCGCCGGCGAGCCGCAGCGGCGTCTGGCCGCCGAGCTGGACGATGACCCCCTTCGGTCGCTCCCTGTCGACGATCTCCAGCACGTCCTCGAGCGTGAGCGGCTCGAAGTACAGCTTGTCGGAGATGTCGAAATCGGTCGACACGGTCTCCGGATTCGAGTTCACCATGATGGTCTCGAACCCCGCTTCACGGAGCGCCAGCGCGGCCTGCACGCAGCAGTAGTCGAACTCGATCCCCTGCCCTATGCGGTTGGGCCCGCTGCCGAGGATCACCACCTTCTCGCGGTCGCTCGGGGGCGCCTCGGTCTCGTCCTCGTACGACGAGTAGAGGTACGGCGTCGCCGCCGGGAACTCGCCCGCGCACGTGTCGACCATGTGGTAGGTCGGCCGCACGCCCGCGCTCCGGCGCCGCTCCCGGACCGCGCGCTCGGTCTCGCCGCGCAGCCGGCCGAGCTGCGCATCGCTGAAGCCGAGCCGCTTCATGTGCCGGAGCAGGGCGCCCTCATCCGCGCCGTCGGGACCCGCCGCGACATACGCCGACTCGGCGTTCACGAGGTCGCGCAACTGCTCCAGGAACCAGGCGTCGATCCCAGTGAGGGCGTGCAGCTCCTCGGTCGTGAAGCCCGCCTCGAGCGCCCGCTTGAGCTGGAAGGGCCGCTCCGCCGTCGGCCGGCGCAGCGCGGCGCGCAGGGTATCGGGCGAGTCGTCCGCGAGCCCGTCGTCGGCCAGCGTCGCCCCGATGTCCCAGCCCGACCGGCCGATCTCGAGCCCGCGCAGTCCTTTCTGCCACGCCTGTTTGAACGTGCGGCCGATGGCCATCGTCTCGCCGACGGCCTTCATCTGCACGCCCAGCGTGTCGTCGGCGCCGGGGAACTTTTCGAACGCGAAACGAGGAAATTTCACCACCGCGTAGTCCAGCACGGGCTCGAAGCTGGCGGGCGTCGATTTCGTGATGTCGTTGGGCAGCTCGTCCAGCCGGTACCCGACGGCCAGCTTCGCCCCGATGCGCGCGATGGGGAACCCGGTGGCCTTGGAAGCGAGCGCCGACGAGCGGGAAACGCGCGGGTTCATCTCCACCACGAGCAGCTCGCCGTCGGCGGGGCTCACCGCGAACTGGATGTTGCAGCCGCCCGCGTCGACGCCGATTTCGCGGATGATGGCGATCGCGGCGTCGCGCATGCGCTGATACTCCACGTCCGAGAGCGTCATCGCCGGCGCTACCGTCACCGAGTCGCCGGTGTGGACGCCCATCGGGTCGACGTTCTCGATGGAGCAGACGACGACGACGTTGTCGGCGGCGTCGCGCATCATCTCCAGCTCGAACTCCTTCCAGCCGATCACGGAGCGGTCGATCAGGACCTCCGCGATGGGCGACAGCTCAAGTCCCCGGCGCACGGCCGCGCGGAACTCCTCGGCGTTGTAGGCGATGCCGCCGCCCGTACCGCCGAGCGTGAAGGAAGGCCGGATGATCGCCGGGTAGCCCGTGTCCTCGACGATCCCCATCGCCTCGTCCGGGGACCGCGCGAAGCCGCCGTGCGGGACCGAGAGGCCGATCCGCCTCATGGCATCGGCGAATTCCTCGCGGTCCTCGGCCATCCGGATCGCGCGGGCGTCAGCGCCGATGAGCTCCACCCCGTAGCGGTCCAGGACGCCCGTGTCGTGCAGCTCCAGCGCGACGTTGAGAGCGGTCTGCCCGCCCATCGTCGGCAGCAGGGCGTCGGGTCGTTCCCGGTCGATGATGAGCTCGACCCATTCCGCGGTGATCGGCTCCACGTAGGTTGCGTCCGCCAGATCGGGGTCGGTCATGATCGTGGCGGGATTGCTGTTGACGAGGACGACGCGGTAGCCCTCCTCGCGGAGCGCTCGCACGGCCTGAGTGCCCGAGTAGTCGAATTCGCAGGCCTGGCCGATCACGATCGGGCCGGACCCTATCAGGAGGATGCTCTGGAGGTCGTCGCGTCGGGGCACGGACGCTGGTTCCGGCGGGACGCTAGCGGAGGTCGGGGTCGGCCGCGCCGGCCTCACCCGGCGGGGCCGCCGGTGCGCCGGCGGCCTTGTGCCTCTCCCTGCGGACGGCGGTCAGAAGGATCAGCAGGAAGCCGCCCCAGACGAACGAGCCGATCAGGATCATCACGACCATGGCGTTCGCGGACATCCGGTCCTCCGGTGCGGGGCGCGACCGCCCACCCCACGCGGGCGGCGAAAGCGAGCACAACTTCGGTCTCCACGGGCGCGCGCGCAACGCGGCCGAAGGCGCGCGGGGCGCCGTCGGCGGCCGAGCTGTCACGGATCCTGAAATGCCCGGGCCGGAGACCGTTCCCGAGCGGGCCAACCCGCTAGCCGACCGGCAGCCCCACTCCCGCCGGCAGCGGGGTCAGCTCGCCGTCTATGATCGCCGCGATTTCCTCCTCCTCGCGCCAGCGCGCCTCGATGGCCTCGATCTCCATCAGCATCAGTC
>DATKCH010000069.1:0-13702 GCA_035513295.1 Longimicrobiales bacterium | reverse complement strand
GTCGGTGAAGGCGAGGTCCTGCTGCGCCTGCACCGGCGCCGGCGCGATGGCCGCGAGCGCGAGCGCGACGGTTGCCCACATGTCGTGTATCCTCCAGCACTGGTCGCGATTCCCGGCCATCCCTACGGCGCCCGCGGGACGAGGTTTCAGGGCCTCACACGGACCATTCGGAAAACGCCAGGCCGGTCATCGCCCGGAGCGCTTCGGCGTCCGGTCGAAGCGCGTCCTCCAGCCGGCCGCGCACGGGGGGAGAGAGTACCGGGGTCTCGATCGGCCGGGGGGCGGACAGGTAGGACGGCAGGATCGGGCGCAGCGCGTTCCTGGCCCGCACGCTGGGAACGAAGCGATCCATCCGGGCGGGACGCTCCTTTGCCGAGGATTCGTGGTGAAGCAGGTCGAACGCTTCGGAGTCGTAGTCCGGATCGACGCCCACGAAAGCGAAGGTTCGGCGCAGCGTCCCTTTTCTGTCGGACCGCAGGTCGAGGGAGTCCACGAACAGGATCCGGTCGATGTCGTAGTACGGGAGGTATGCCTGGATCTGATAGTGGTACCGGCTGGTCAGCACGTAGTTGCTGTCATGGGGATCGCGCAGGGCGTCCTCGAGGGTGCGACGCTCCCGTCCCTGCGAGGCGTTGTGGACCCAGTGCGAGACGATGCGGTCGATGGGGTCTCGGAGGCAGTAGATGAGCCTGGCGTCCGGCACCGCCGCGTGCATGCGCTCCGGCACGCCGGGGAAGATCTGCCGCTTGGCGTAGTTGGGAGACGACTCGCCGAACGCCGTCGGGCCCTCCGGCCCTTCGTAGAGCGACTCGTACCACTCCAGACCCTTGCCGTGGTTGCGCCGGGCCACGAAGAAGTCGGACTCACGCATTGCCGCCATCCGGACCCGCGGATGTTCGGCCAGATAGTAGAACAGGCTGGTCGTGCCGCCCTTCATCGTGCCGATGATCAGAAACGTGGGAAGCATGGGTCCCCCGTGCGCAAGGCGTGGGCCCGTTCGCGCCGCCGGAACGCGCGCGCCTTCGTCATCCGGAGGCCACCTTGACCTGCAGCGACCGGTCCGCGGCGGGTGGCGGCTCGGGGTCCGGGAGCCGGCCATACAGGGGCGGTCGGCGGCGGCTCGCCGCGCCGAGCGGATAGCGCCAGTATTTCCATGGCAGGGACAGGAGGCGATCGGTGGTCATCGGCGCGATCAGCTCGGGCAGGTCCCCGAGCACGTGGACTCCGTGGCTGATCCGCAGGTCCGCGAGGCGCTGGCGGGCGGCGCGCGCGGCGGGGTCGTCGCGGCGTTCGCGCAGCGCGCGGAGCAGATGGCCGAGGCCGCGGACCGGCACCGTCCCCGTGTCGGGCAGGAAGGTCGCGCCCTGGATCGCCGGGTAATGGAACAACACGTCCGCGTCCACCTCCACGAGCCACACGCCGGACGATCCCGAGGTCGCGGCCTCCGCCGCGAGGCGGCGGTCCCGTTCCCGGACGGGCTCGCGCGTCAACGCGTCGTAGGGAAACCAAAGCTCGCGGTAGTGCAGGTCGGTCACGACCCACTCGAGCTGGCCCGCGCCGGCGCCGTCCGCCCGAATCCAGATCTCCACGCGCTCCCAGTCCCGTTCCCAGAACTTGTTGACCTCCGCGGGCGAGAGCAGCAGGTAGCGCCAGACCCAGTACCGGTCGCCGTCCAGCCAGTACGGCGCGTCCTCCTCGCGCGCGTACGGGGCCGCGCGCCCCTCGCGCTCGTAGAAGAGAAGCGCGGGCGGAACCGGACGCGGCACGAAGAACCAGTCGGCCGCGACGTACAACACCATCATCGCCCCCAGCGCGACCGCCATGTTGCCCCACGGAAGTCCGGCGGCGGCCTCGCTGGACGACAGGAGCAGCCGGCCGATGAGGACCGGCATCGCCCCCAGCAGCGCCGTGGCCCACTCCCGGTACAGCGCCCAGAACGCCAGCACGGCGAGCGGGAAACCCACCGGGATCCAGAGCCGAAGGGCGAAGGGCAGGACCTCCGCGGACCTCGCCGTGGGCCACGCCACGAGCACGAGGATCGTGGACGCCAGGGCGGCCAGCGGAACCTTGTTCACCGCCCAGAAGAGGCTGCAGAACCCGCCCACCCGGAAGGGGTCGACGACGCCCTCCGCGAGCGGCCGCCCGTCGGGGTCGAGCACGTCCACCCGGCCGTCCTCGCGGGGCTCCAGCCCGAGGCGGAAGGCGTCCAGCGCGCGCACCGCGGCGGGCGGCTCGGCGGCGAAGCGAGAGGCGTAACGGCCGAGCCGCCGGAACGAGCGGATGAGGAACAGGCCGGGACCGGCTAGCAGGGGCAGCAGGTAGGTGTGCAGCCGGGGGATTTCCAGGTCGGGCCGGTTCACGCCCAGGCGGAAGGTCGGCCCGTGGATCAGACGCGCGCGGCCCGGATCCTCCGGCGAGATGCCGTCGAGCCCGAGCACGTTGGCCCAGTAGTCCACGAACGGGAACGGCCCCCGCAGCAGCCCGCCCTCGGCGAGCGACCGCAGCAGCGGATTGGCGCCGGGCCCGGTCACGACCCGTCGCCCGCGCGCCGGAATGCCGTCGGCGCGGCGTACGCTTCGTCATGCCGCGCCAGCCCCGCGCGCGTGAACCGGAAGGACACGGGACGCGCGATCAGGGGCCCGGGGTGAGTCCCGTGCGCCTGTCCAGGCTGAGCACCGAGCCGACCGCGACCACCGCCACGGCCCCGACGACGTTGTGCCAGAGGAACGAGACCTCGGGAGCGAGGACGCTGACCGCGGCGACGCTGCCCATCCCGGCGATGAGGCCGAACAGCGCGCCGCGTCCGCTGGCGAACGGGATGAACGAGAGCAGGAAGACGCCGAGGATCGAGCCGTAGAAGAAGGATCCGAAGCGATTCACCACCTCGATCAGGGAGCCGAGCGCGACGGCGAAAAGGGCAACCCCGCAGGCGAACAGGCCCCAGAACCCCGTCGCCACCTTCGAGACGAGCAGGTAGTGTTCGTCGGACTCCTCTCGGCGGACGTGGCGTCGATAGAAGTCGATGATCGTTGCCGTCGAGAGGGAGTTGAGCTCCGAAGAGATGCTGGACATCGCGGCGGCCAGCACGGCCGCGATGAACAAGCCGGGGATGGCGATCGGGAGCTCCCCGAGCACGAATGCCGGAATGATGTAGTTGATGTCGCGCGGGTTCCGACCGGTCGTCGTCCTGGCAAGCTCGAGTGCTTCTTCGCGCGCCGTCCGCATCCGGGCGTCGCTGGCGAGGAAGCGGTCGGCCACCTCGTCGGCCCGCGACCGGTCTCCGGAGCGACCCGCTCGGGAGTAATCCAGCGCCGCGGCGCGGCGGGCCTCGAACGCCTCTTGGTAGCGCGCGGTCAGCGCTCCGTACTCGGCGGTGATCTCCGCTGCCGGTGCCGTCTCGACGGCCGTTTGGTGGTCACGGTTGAACAGCAGAGGAGGCGCGCTGAACAGGTAATAGACGAACACCAGCACGCCGACCATCAGCACCATCGCCTGGAGCGGAATCTTCCAGTAGGCGCTCATGAACAAGGAGCTTCGAGCGTCCTGGACCGAGCGGGCGGTCAGGTAGCGCTGTACCTGGCTCTGATCCGTGCCGAAGTAGGCGAGCATGAGGAACAGCCCGCCGATCAAGCCCGACCAGAACGTGTAGGTCTCGGTCAGGCTGAAGCTGAAGTCGAAGCTCTCCAGCCGGCCCGTCGCGCCCGCCAGCCTGAGCGCGTTGCCGATCCCCACCTCCTCCGGGATGCCCGCCAGCAGGATGACGAGCAACGCGCCCAGCCCCCCGAGGATCAGGAACATCTGCTTCACGTCGACCCACTGCACCGCTTCGACGCCGCCGAACATCGTGTAGGCCGCGGCCGGTAGACCTATCAACGCGACGGCGATCGGGAAGCTCAAGCCGAGCGTGGCGGACAGGACGATCGCCGGGGCGGAGATCACGACGCCGACCGCCATGCCCCGCGACAGCAGGAACAGGCCGCTCGTCAGCGAACGGATCCGCGCATCGAACCGCCGCTCGAGATACTCGTAGGCCGTATAGACCTTCGCGCGGTGGAAGAACGGGACGAGCGTGACCGACAGGATCAGCATGGCCAGCGGCAGCCCGAAGTAGAACTGCACGAACCGCATCCCATCCTCGGCGCCCTGGCCGGTCGTGCCGACGAGCGTGATCGCGCTCATCTGCGTAGCCATCACGGAGAGCCCGACGACCCACCACGGCATCAAGCGGCCGGCGAGGAAGTAGCCCTCGATGCCCTTGCTCCGGCTGGAACGTCGGATCCCGTCCCAGACGACGTACGCGAGATAGCCGCCGACGATCGTCCAGTCGATCCAGTGCATTCAGCCGGCGCCGATCCCGAAGCGCAGCTGGAGCAGGTAGAGCCCGATGAGCGTCAGCGCCTGGACGAGGAGGACGCGGACCACGAGGCGCCGCGTCCCTCGACGCGCTCCGGGGCCGGTCGCGGTCATTCGTCGGACTCCCGGTCCGCGCCCAGTGCCACCAGGTTGGCGAGCAGCCGGTACGCTCCGGGCACGCCCGCCGGGAGTTGCCGGAACAGCGCCAGCGCCGTGTACACGTACGTGCCCTCCCCGAGCGGGGCGATCAGCAGGGAACCCCTCAGCGGCGCCTCGCCCGGATCGGCCATCTCCAGCAGCGGCCGATAGCGGTCGTCCCAGGTCCCCGCGAAGTACAATCCGCGTTCCTGCACCCATCCTTCGAAGTCCGCGGGGCCGATCGCGTTGGGCCAGGTGAAGAGCCGATGCCCGGGCTCCATGATCGTGACCTCGGCGGCCTCGTCGGTGACGCGGTCGTGGGGCCGGGACATCGCGAGCGGATAAGGCGCGAACCCTCCCTGCGGGAGCTCGTACCTGTTGTACTGCACGATGAGCGTGCCGCCCGCGCGCGCGTAGTCGAGCAGGCGCTCGTTGTTGGCCGCGACGTCAGGCCGGAACTCGTAGGCGCGGATCCCGAGCACGATGGTGTCGAAGCGGTCCAGGTCGCCCGCCGCCAGGTCCTGCGGCCCGAGCAGCTCGAAATCGATGCCCAGCTGCTCGAGGGCCGCCGCCCCGGCGTCGCCCGGGCTTTCGACGTAGGCCACCGTCAGGTCCCGGGGCACCGCGACATCCAGCACCTGGAGCACCGCGCGCGCTCGGGTCGGGAGCAGCCGGGGCCGGATGTGGGGGTGGTCGATCACGTCCAGGCCCGTCTCCACCGCTCGGCCGTCCGGCGTCCGGAACAGCCCGGCCACGTGGTACTCGTCGGGCGCCACGCCGGCGGGCGGCGTCACCCGGAAGCTCGCGACCCCCGTAGCGCCGGAGGCGACCTCCAGCCGGACCTCGGCGGGCTCCGATCCCCATCCGGGGGGAAGCCCGAGCGACGCGACGCCCGCGAGCGGCCCCGGCTCGTTCGACGTCACCCGCACGGAGAAGTCCACCGGCCGCGGGGCGGACGCCGGGACCAGCGCGACCCCGGGGGAAAGCGCCACCGCGGCGCCGGGGAGGACCAGGACCGGCAGCCGGTACTCGCCGATGGTCCTGTCGACGTCCACGAAGGCGGCGGCGCGCGAGGTGGCGATCGTGACCGGAGCCGCGGAGCCGGCCGACGCGCGGTCGCCCGACGGATCCAGCGTGACCGTCGCGGCGCCCCGGACGTGGTCGGGAGCGAAGGCCTCGCCCGCATGCTCGGTGTTCCCCCACGCGTAGAGGTCGCCGTCGCGCTCCGCGCGCAGGAAGTACGGGATGGAGGGCGTAGCGCCGGACGGCACCGCGACGCGGAAGGCGCGCCGCAGAACCGACCCGGGAGCGAGCGCCTCGGGACCGGCCACGCCCCTCCGGCCCGCGCCGTTCCCGCCGAGCCCGGCGTCGCGCTCGGCCACCGCGTCCCCGGATCGCCCCTCGGCCGCGTCCTCGGGCGGCTCCTCCAGGGCGGTCCACCCGGCCGGCACCTCGACTCCCAGGCGCTCCACCCACACCGTCGACGGCCCGCCGTTCCACACGCTCACGGCGACCGTGAAGGCCTGCCCGGGGACCACCGTGGCGTCCTCCGCCCGCACGTCGACGCTGACGGCGGCGTCCAGCAGGAGGGCCAGGTGCAGTTGCTCGCGCTCGCGGCGCAGCGCGCGCAGGAGGTCGTCGGCGGGCGCGCCGCCGCGTTCGTCCGCGACGCGCAGGACGCTCCGCAGCGCGGCCTCCAGCTCGCCCGCCGCGCGCGCCAACGCCACGTCCCGCCCCGCGCCCGCACCCGGCTTCGCGACCGAACCCTCGTACCTCCGCAGCGACTCCGCGGCGTCCGCCAGCCGCGGATCCTGCCGCGCGGCTCGCTCCGCCATCATCGACGGCGTCGTGTCCACCCCCGCGAAGAGGGACCGCGGCGCGTCCCCCTCGACGCGGCTGGCGACCAGATCCAGGCCCACCTGCCGGGGCCCCATCGCCTGCGCCTGGCCCATGTCCTGGGAGCGGTGCTCGCTCCGGCTGGCCATCGCGATCTGGTGGTGCGACCTGCCCAGGAGCGGATCGAGGCCGCCGGTCTCGAGCACCAGGGTCGCGTCCTCCGTGCCCCTGAAGCGAGCCAGGTACAGTGAGACGGCGGCGTGCGGCGGGCCGACGTCCGGGAAGCGGGCGGGATCGGCCGCCGCGTCGAACGCCTCGCGCGCCATGATCCCGGACGCCTGGTGCTGGCCGTGCCCGTCGGCCGGCGTGCCGGAGAAGACCGCGACGATGACGTCGGGGCGGAACGTGCGCACCACCCGCACGACGTCCTCCAGCAGCTCCTCGCGGGGCCAGTGCCGGAAGGCCTCTTCGGCGTTCTTGGAGAAGCCGAAATCGTACGCGCGGGTGAAGAACTGGCGGCCCCGATCCATCGCCCGGGCCGCCAGCAGCTCCTCGGTCCGCAGAAGTCCCAGGGCCTCCTGCTGCTCCGCGCCGATGCCGTTCTGCCCGCCCTCGCCCCGGGTCAGCGAGAGGTACGCGACGTCGGCGCCCTGCCCCAGCGCCAACGCGGCGAGGACGGCGGTGTTCTCATCGTCGGGGTGCGCGCCGATCATGAGCACGCTCTTGGTGGTGCCCAGCTTGCGCAGCGCGAGGCCGCGCTCGATCGCGTCCGGGGGAGGGGCGTCGAAGCGCACGTGGACGAGGGGTGGAGACGCCGCGGCGGACCGGGCCTGCGCGCTGGACGGCGCCTGAGCCAGCGCCGAGCTGCCCGGTACGGCGGTCATCGCGGCGGCGGTCCCGAATACGCCCAGGACGCGCAAGGTCGTGTTTGGCCGGTTGGCGCGAGTCATGAGGGGAAGCTAGAAGGCGGGGTTGCGGGCGCAAGCGACGCCCGACTACGTCGATCGCGCACGTCCGCTACGTAGCGCCGACCCCGCGTCTGGAGGGCCCGCGCGGGCAGCTTTGATGCGGGCACGAACCTCGCGTCGACTCTATTACCTGCCCACGCCCATCTTGCACGGCGCGGCGGCAGGCAGAACACTTGTCGGAGCGAGGGGACGCCGGCATACGCGCAGGGCGTCGGGTTCGCTCCCGCCAATCCTGGAGAAGTCATGAGAAACAACCGCATGCTGGCCGGCATCCTCCTACTGGCGTCCGCCGGCTTCGTCGCGTGCAGCGACGACGACGGGACGGGTCCGGACGACGTCACCCTCGCCGACCTCGCCGGCTCGTACAGCGTTCAGGGATTCACGTACACCTCGGACGCGGACCCCAACACGTCCGTCAACCTCATCTCGGCGACGAACGCCACGCTGTCGGTGACGCTGCTTTCCAACGGCTCCTTCAGCGGACTCCTGAACGCGCCCCCGCTGACGGGGACGGCGAACGACGTGCCGATCGCGGGTACGCTGACCCTCACCGGCAACAACACGGCCGACGTCGATTTCGACGCCGCCACCAACCTGTTGTTCTCGGATCTCGAGATCTCGTTCCAGTTCTCGGACCCGAACTTCGTCTGGACCGCGACCGACGTGTCGTTCGATTTCTCGCTTATGAACGACCCTGACAACGCCGAGCCGGCCGACCTGACGGTGGTGCTCGTACGGACCACCTGATCGTGCGCCCGATCGAGGCGGGGCCAGCCGCCTCGCCTCGATCGGTTCCCGAGGGGAAGTCGAACCCGACAATGAGGACGCCATGAGGAGCACCGTTCGTGGGGCCGTCTCGGCAGCCGCGTTACTGCTAACGGTCGTAACTCCCGCCGTCGCGCAGAACGGCGCCGTCGCGGGGATCGTGAGGGCGTCCGTGGGTGACGCGGCGTTCTCCGCATCCCGCACTCCGCTCGCCACCGTGCAGGTGAGGGTGCTGGGGCCGGGCGACCAGGTCGTGGCGAGCACCCTCACGACGTCTGAGGGCAGTTTCCGCATCGGCGACGTGCCCCCGGGGACCTACACGGTCGTCTTCACGAGCGCCGGCTGGGTGGAGCATCGCGAGCCCGGTGTCCAGGTCGTTTCGGGTCAGACGACCAGCCTCCAGATCGCGATGGGCGAACAGGTCTTCAACCTGAACCCGATCACGGTCACCGCCTCCAAGACCGAGGAGAAGGTGCTGGAAGCGCCCGCGGCGGTCGAGGTCGTCGGCACGCAGGACATCGCCGAGCAACCGGCCACGACCATCGCGGAGCACCTCAAGGACGTGCCGGGAGTGGACGTGCTGCCGACGGGTCTCCAGGGCGCCTACCTGGTCGTGCGAGGCTTCAACAACATCTTCAGCGGCGCGACCCTCACGATGACGGACAATCGCATCGCGCGGGTGCCGTCGCTGCGCGCCAACATCCTCCACTTCAACCCGACCACGAACCTGGACCTGGAGCGCATCGAGGTGGTGCTGGGGCCGGGATCCGCGCTGTACGGCCCCAACGCGTCGAGCGGCGTGGTCCATTCGATCACCAAGTCCCCCATCGACTACCCTGGCGGCATCCTGTCCTTCGGAGGCGGCTTCCGGCAGCAGGGCGACGTGCCCGGCGTTTCGCCCATCGGCGGTTTCGAGTCGAGCACGGAGCCGGTCTATCACGGAGAGGGGCGTTACGCCTGGCGCCACAGCGACAGGTTGGGAGCGAAGCTCTCCGGCCAGTTCTTCAACGGAGAGGACTACCGGTTCGTCGATCCGGGCGAGGCCGAAGCGCAGGCCCGCGCCCAGGCGTGCGTGGACGCGAACTACGCCATCTCCGTTCCCGCCTGCCGGAGCTTCGACGCGGGCCTGGACCTCGGGACCCTCGACGGGTTGACGGCCCTGCGGACCAGCGTGGACAACGTGGCCGGCGGCCGCGACTACGACCTCAAGCGCTGGGCGCTGGACGGACGCGTGGACTGGCGGCCGAACGAGGAGACCTCGCTGATCTTCGCGGGCGGCCGATCGATGACCAACAACAGCATCGACCTGACCGGCCTGGGCGCGGGCCAGGTCCAGAACTGGGCCTACGGCTACGGCCAGGTGCGCGCGCTGTGGAAGACGGCGTTCGCGCAGGTGTTCTTCAACAAGAGCGACAACGACGAGACCTACCTGCTGCAGTCGGGCCGGCCGCTGATCGACCGGTCCTCGCTGCTGGTGGCGCAGATCCAGAACTCCACGGCGTTCGGCCGCCGGCAGAACTTCGTCTACGGCTTCGACTTCCTGCGCACCAATCCGCAGACCGAACGCACGATCAACGGCCGCAACGAAGACGACGACCAGATCAAAGAGTTCGGCGGCTACGTGCAGTCCGAGACGGACATCGGATCCAGGCTGGACCTTGTGGCCGCGCTCCGGGTGGACAAGAGCGACGCGCTGGAGGATCCGGTGTTCTCGCCGCGCGCCGCCCTCGTGTACAGCCCGGACGAGGCCAACAGCCTCCGAGTGACCTTCAACCGGTCGTTCTCCACCCCGAGCACGCTGAACCTCTACCTGGACATCTCAGGCGCGAGCATCCCGCTGGGCGGCCCGTTCCGCTACGATTTCCGCGCTCAGGGCGTGACGAACGACGGGCTCCAGTTCCAGCGCAGGGACGGGGTCGCGCTGCCCGACCACATGACCCCCTTCGGCCTCCTGATCGGCTCCAACGCCCGCACGTTCCAGCCCACGACCACCGGCCAGCTCTGGGCGACGGTGATCGAGGTGGTGAGGGCGAGCAACCCGATGCTCGCGGGCCAGCTCGAGTCCCTGCCGCCGCCGTCGGAAACCGACGTCGGGGTTTCGGTGCTCACGCTCAACCGGGCGACCCGGAGCTTCGAGCCCACCGTCGGCATCGCGGACGGCCTGGAGGACGTCGCGCCGCTGAAGCCCACGATCACCAACACCCTCGAAGCGGGCTACAAGGGACTGCTCGCCGACCGCCTGCTGCTGGCTGCCAACGTCTACTACAGCAAGATCGACGACTTCATCTCCGCGCTCCGGAACGTCACGCCGAACGTGTTCCTGAACGCCGCCGACCTGATCGCCTACCTCACGCCGTTCGTGGGCGCGGCCAACGCCCAGGCGATCGTGCTGGCGGACGAGAACACGACCGGGATCGGCGAGATTCCGCTGGGGGTGATCACCGCGACCGAGGCGGGCGGAACCGACGCCACGCTCATCCTGACGTACCGGAACCTCGCCGACTTCGACCTCTGGGGGAGCGACCTCTCGGCGACCTTCATCCTCACCGACCAGTTCGAGCTGTCCGGCTCCCTCTCGTTCGTCAGCGACGATCGGTTCGACACCGGCGAGGAGGAGGTGGCGCTCAACGCCACGACATCGAAGGGCTCGATCGGGCTGCGCTACCGGAACGAGGACGCGGGCTTCAACGCGAACCTGCGGGGGCGCGCCGTCAAAGGCTTCCCGTTCAATTCGGCGATCTACGAGGGGCGCGTGAACGGGTACGCGCTCGCCGACCTGAACGTGGGCTACCGGATACCGGGGGCGCAGGACGTGTGGCTGACCGTCGACGTCCAGAATCTGCTCGACCGCGACTACCGGCCGACCGTCGGCGGCCCGCGCCTGGGCCGCTTCACGACGCTGCGTCTGCGGTACGCGTTCTAGCCGATCGTCGCGGGGCACCCCGTCCGGCGGTCGAGGCGAAGCGACAAGGGCGGGCGTCGGGGGAGGCCCCCGGCGCCCGCCTCCGGTGCCGTCACGCGGAGCCGACGCCTATCGGGGCTTCAGGCCTGCCCGCCGAAGCGCTCCCGGTAGTCGTCGAGCGCCGCCGCCACCACCGCCTCGGCGTGTGTGCGGCCGTAGGGCTCGCCGACGATCACCGATCCGCCGGATTCGGGCCGCAGCTTGTACGTCGAGAAGTAATGCGTCAGCCGGCCGATCAGCGCCGGCGGAACGTCCTCGATCTCCCGCACGCCGCCGAACACCGGATCGTCGTGCAGGATGCCGACGATCTTGTCGTCGGCCTGCCCCCCATCGACCATCGGGATGCCCCCCACCACCCGCGCCGTCACGATCACCTCCGCGCGCGCGATGGGGCGCTCGCTGAGCACGCAGATGTCCAGCGGGTCGCGGTCGCCGCCGTCCACGCCCGGCATCAGCGCCGCGACGCGGTCGCCCGCGTACGTCTGCGGGATGAAGCCGTAGAGCGCCGGCGGGAGCGACGAAGTGCGCTGGGAGCGGTCCACGCGCAGGTATCCGCTGGCCTTGTCGACCTCGTACTTCACGAGGTCGAACGGCGTGATCTCGACGAAGACGTGCAGCTCCGACGGCGGGGCGGGCCCCGCCGGGAGGCCGTGCCAGGGGTGCGGCCTCCAGCGTGAGTAGTCCTCGCTCACTGGGTTCCTTTCGTCGGGCAGGCGACGATCGTTCCGAGCGCCCGCCTCGAGGTACGCGTCGATCTCTGCGAGCAGGGCATCCAGCTCGGCCGAATAATCCCGAAGCAGACCCAGGTAGAACTGGTTCCAGGCGAAGTGCATGAAGCGGAGCTGGCTGCGGAGTCGCCGCAGGCCGCCTTCCGCGTCAGGACCCGGCCGTCCCCCCACCGCGTCCCACACGGTCGGCACGGTCTCCCGCATGACGGCGTTCAGCGAGAAGTCGTAGTCGCGGCCGTTGTACTCGCGCCGCTCGTTGGTTCTCTCGTAGGTCGATTCGACCCCTCGGGGGTGTACAAACGCCCACCCGTCGTCGGGTCGGCACGCCGAAGGTCGATTCAACCACCTGGTGCTGTCGAATCGCCCACCCGTCGTCGGGTCGGCACGCCGAAGGTCGATTCGACCACCTGGTGCTGTCCCAACGCCCTCGCGTCGTCGCGGCCGGTGCGGATAAGCCGGAGTAGTCCGGTCAGGTGACCAGGTCCATGCAAAGGTGGAAAATAGCTGCCGGCTTCACGCGCCGGGCGCCGGATCCGAATGCCGCGGCCGTGGACTACGGCCTCGAAGGCCTAGCGAACGTACTCCTCCAGGAGCGTGGCGTGCGACGGCTTCCGCGGATCGTAGGCGATGTGCACGACGGAGCCGGTCTGGAGCTGCGTTACGAGCCAGGAGTTCCGTGAACGTGCCCGCGCCTCGAGCTGCTCACCGGACTCCGAATCGAACTGCACGTCGATTTCGGCCGCCTGGTCCGTCGGCCATCCGGTCAGCACCGGCGCGGGAGCGCCCTGAACGAAGACCACGCGCGCCCGGGCCAGCGCCCCGTGCTTGGAGCGCCGGCGGTCGCCGAACAGGCGCCGGACCTGTGGAATCATCCAATCTGAGCGTCCTGGACCGAGTCCCCCGGCAGGGTGACGGGGTCGGCGAGCCCGTCGAGGAGCTTGCGGTAGGTGCGGTCGAGCTGCTCCTGCTCCGCCAGGACCTCGGCGAGGTCCGCCCGGTCCTCCTCCAGCTCGCCCGCGAGCCGCGCGAGCGACGCCCGGGCGTCCTCCACGCGCCCGCGATCGTCCGATATCCCCTCCAGCACGATCGCGATGTAGACCGAGCCGGTGATCAACGCGGCTTCGCCGAGGGCCCTCGGCCGGTCGAGCGGACCGCGGCCCGGCTTCTCCGGGGGTGTCATGTCGTCCGGTGTCGAGGAAGGTCGGCCAGCAGCGTCACCAGCCCTCACGCTCCACCGTTCGCTCGATGTGCGCGACGTGATGCCGTCCGTGCCACGCGTACAGCGCGACGGAGCGGCCGAGGTCGAACGACCCCCACGCAGGGTGCCTGTAGCGTCGCGAGAGCTCATCGCGGGACAGCGCGCGCATCAACGCGACCCACCTGGCGTGCAGCAGCGCCAGGAGGTCGAGGCTCGTCGCGACCGGCACCACCCGGCTGTCCGCCAGCTCCGCCCAGCGAGCTTCCTCATAGGTCTTGATGACGGGCTCCTCCTCCGTCAGAGCCCACTTGAACCGGATGTACCCGTTCAGGTGGCTGTCGGGCACGTGGTGGACCACCTGCCGGATCGTCCATCCGCCGGGTCGGTAGGCGGTGTCGAGCTGGGCCTCGGTCAGGCGGGCCACGGCGGCGCGCATCTGGTCTGGCATCACCTCGATCTGGTCGGTCCAGGTCCGGACCTCTTCATCCGAGACGCTCTTCGGGGGTTCGAATCGCCCGATCGGGTATCTCAGATCCTCCAGGTCGTTCGCGAGCTTCTTCCGGGTCATGCGCGGACCTCATTGGTCATCGGGTGCGGTCGCGCCGACCGCCGGTGCTCGCCAGCCGCGCGAGACACGTGCGCTCCGCCTCGATCAGTGCCGCGATCCCCTCTTCCCGCTCCAGGTCGGCGGCGGCGATGCGCCCCTCGGCGCGGGAGAGGTCGTGGCACAGCGCGGGCCCCGAGCGCCCCGTGC
>DATKCH010000068.1:0-11780 GCA_035513295.1 Longimicrobiales bacterium | reverse complement strand
CGCCGGCGCCGTCGGGTCAGGGCTGGAAGCGCACCCCGAACTGGTGCGCGTCCCCCAGCACGCCGACCGCGCGGTACGCGTAGTCGATCGCGAGCGACCCGAGGACGAGCCCGCCGCCGAAGGCCAGGTCGTCCAGCGCGTCGCCGTCCCGAATGCTCCCATCCCAGCCCGCGCGCACCTGCAGCGCGACGCCTTCGCTGCCCACCACGTGGACCTCGACGCCGGCCACGGGCCTGAGACGATCCCAGGGCCCGACGACGTCTCCGGCCAGTCGCAGGCGCGGGCCGGACGGGGGCCCGAGGAGCAGCGCGGCCCCCGCCCGGTAGCTCCTGGGGAGCGGTGCGTCGCGGCCCGGACCCGCGGCCCCACCCAGGTTCTGCGCGGCGGCCCCGAACGCGACGCGGCCCGCCCACGCGGTGACGCGCGCTCCCGCGCTACCCGAAACGGCGACGTCCTGCAGGTCCGCCAGGTCGGCACGTACCAGGTCGAACCCCGCGCCCAGGACGACCAGGCCGAGCTCGATCCCGTAGGCGGCGGACAGCGCCAACTCCGTGGCCCCCACGGTGGCTCCCGTCTCCATCCCGCGCTCGCCGCCGAAGGCCGGGTCCGGGACCAGCTCGGCCACGTCCCCGTAGTCGACGTAGCGAAGCGCGACCGAAGCCGCGCCGCCCAGGCCGGCGAACCTGGCGGCGGCAGTGCCCGCCTTCGCGTCGCCGACGTGCCGGCGGTACGCGGCGCCCACGGTCCAGACAGCGGACGCGGAATCGCCGGGGGCGGCGCGGCCGGCGATCCCGGCGGGGTTGAAGAAGCCGGCGAACGGGTCGTCCGGCGCCCCCGCCGCGTACGCCCCGGCCATCGCCGCCGCCCTCGGCGCGGGAGCCAGCTCCAGCACGTCCGCGCCCGACTCCGCGTCCGACTGCGCGCCCGCCAGGGGGCTCGCGAGGAGCGCCGGGGCGCAGAGCGTGGCCACGAGCGCGGGCAATCGGCGCACGCCGCGGTCGCTCACGGCCGCAGCACGTACACGGTGCGGCGCACCGCGCCGGCCGGCAGGTCGAGGAACAGGTAGTACGCGCCGTTCGCCACGAGGCGCCCGCCGTCGTCGCGCAGGTCCCACTCCAGCCGGCCGGGGCCCGCGGAGCCCGGGAGCGGAAGCGCGCGCACCAGCCGCCCCGCCGCGGTGAAGATCTCCGCGCGACCCGGCGCCTCGTCGTAGTTCACCACGAGCCGGTCGCCGCGCACGGGATTGGCCGACAGGGCGACGCGCTCGTCACCGGCCACGAAGTCCACCCGGTACGTTGGCGAGGACACCGCGGACGGCGGGCCGTCCAGCACGTCGTCGGACCCCGACAGCGCGCCCTGCGCGCCGGCGCCCCCGGCGGGCAGCGTGGCGCGGATGCTCGTGCCGTTGGGCGCGCCGCCCCCCAGCCGGAGCGCCACGAGCGCGGACAGCGAGCGGCCCGCGGGCACGACCAGCGCGCCGCCCAGGTCCACGCCCCCGGGCGTCACGGCGCGCGCCGCGAGTTCCTGCTCGCCTGGATCGATCGCGCCGTCGTCATCGCCGTCCAGCAGGAACAGCAACTCCGCGCCGGGGTCCGCGCCCAGCACGTCCACCCGCAGCTCGTCGACCAGGATCGGCTCGACGTCGGTGGCGCTGAAGGACAGGGACAGGAGCGGCAGCACATCGCCGGCCCTGCCCCGCACGGCGGTTTCCGCCGGCGCGACGGGCGCGGCCGCGAAGCTCAGTTGGCCCGGAGCCGAGGCGAAGGAGCGGGCGGCCGCCAGTGCGTCCAGCTTGCCGAAGCCCCACGCGTCCCCGGGAACGCCCCCGCGCGCGTCCACGAAGGCGTCGGACCGGGCGCTCGACCGCAGGATCGCGCGCACCTGCTCCGGGTCCAGGTCGGGCCGGAGCTGCAGCAGCAGCGCCACCACCCCCGCCACCTGGGGGGTGGCCATGCTGGTTCCGAGCAGCGCCGCGTGCACGCCGTCGGCCTCGAGCAGCGATGGCAGCGCGGCGAAGTCGGTTCCGCCGGCGCGGTACGCGGACACGACCATCTTGCCCGGCGCGGTGACGTCGGGCCGCACCACTCCGTCGCGGCGGGGGCCGGGCGAGCTGAAGAACGCGATGTCGCCGAGCGGCTCGCGGAAGGCGAACGACTGCGGGCCGGCCTGGCCGGGCCAGACGTGCCTAGTGGCGTGCGCGCCCACCGCGATCACGCGGTCGCCGTTTCCGGGCGTGGTGACCACGTGCGAGTTGGCCCCTCCCTCGCCGACGCGCACGGCCGCCAGGGCTCCCCGGAAGGTGGACCCGACGATCCAACCGTGGTACGGTCCCCGGTCGCCCATCCGGACCGGACCGGCCTCGAGAGCGACGCCCCACGTGCCCTCGGCGGGCTCCTCGCCCTCCTCCCCGTCGAAGAGGAGGATGAGCGCCTGCTTGTCGCCGTTCAGGGCCGATGGCCCGGCGGAGGCGTTGTCCACGAACAGCCACCCGCCCGGCGTTTCCAGCGCGAGGGTGTCGCCCGACGCGACCGACGCCGGCTGCCCACCAGGCGGCGTGAGCGTGATGGTCAGGTTCGACTGGCCCTGGTACCACAACTCGAGAAGCAGAGCGTCGTTGGCGATCCCGGGGGTAGGGGTGTAGGGCGGAATCAGGAGCGTATGCTCCACCGTCTCGCCGACCTCGGGAGCCCCCGTGAAGTGGATCGGGCCCGCCGGAAAGTCGGGGACCTCGTTGTCGTAGGCGCCCTGGTTGCCCGCGGTCGCGACCAGGATCCGCCCCGGGCCGACGAGGGCATCGAGCGCCTGCTCGAGCGCGGTGGTGCCGTCGTGCGGTCCGGCTTGCGTGCCCAGCGCGAGGACGACGACCGCGGGCCGGCCCAGCTCGGCCGCGCGCTCGAAGATGTAGGACACCCCCGCGATGACGTCGTCGGAGATGAATACCGCGTCGCCCCCCTTCACGACGATCAGTTCCGACTCCGGAGCGCCGCCGACGTACCGGAACGGCGGCAGGCCGTTCCCGGTCGCCGAGCCGTCCCCGGCCGCGATGCCCAGCACGTGCGTGCCGTGGCCCCGGAAATCCTGCAACCGGCACGCGCCCGCGTCGATCGCGGCAGCGCCGCACTCCGACCCGGCGGTGAAGATCGCGCCGCCCACCGCGCCGGGCGCCGGCCCCGCCGGGTCGGTCACGTCCCACGCGTACAGGACCCGGGTGGACCCGTCCGGGCGCCGGAAGTCGGGGTGGCCGAGGTCGATCCCGCTGTCGACGATGCCGACGATCACGCCCTGCCCTGCGACGCCCTCGAAACCCTCGCCGATGCGCTGCCGGAGCGCGCGCACGCGGATGTCGTCCTCCGACGCGTCCAGGAACGCGGTGCCCACCGCGGGGCGCGCGGCCGAGAACCACGCGCCGCCGTGAGTCTGCGTCGTGAGGATCTCCGCCGGACCCACCCACCGGACCGCCGGGTGAGCCGCGAGCCGGCTCACATCCGCGATGGGGATGGTCGCCGCGACGACCATCCCGGCCCTCGCGGTGACCTCCCCTCCCAGAGCCCCGATCGCGGCCTCGACCCCGTCCGCGCCGCGGACGAGGACGCGCACGCGGCCATCGGCGGCTACCGGGGGAAGGATGCCCGCGCGCCGCGCGGCGAGGGCGGGCGGCAGGCCGCGCGCGAAGTCGGCGCCGGGCTGGACGGAGGCCTGCGCGCGCGCGGCGAGGCGCAGCCTGGCGTCCACGCGCTCCGGCGCCTGGGCGCCGGCGGCCGGAGGCGCCGCCGCCGCCGCCAGCAGGAGCGCGGCGACGCGCGTGGCGGCTCGCGCCATGCGGGGGGGCGCTATTCCCAGGGATCGAAGCCGAACGTCACGTAGTCGCCCGGGCGACCCGTGAGCGCGGCTGCGGCCGCGCCGAGTTCCTCGAGCACGCTCGCTTCCTCGCCCGCGCCTCTGGCGGCGTCGGCCACGGATTCGAGCAGCGCGCGCACGTCATCGAGTCGCAGCAGGACGTAGGATCGCGGCGCCGGCTCCTCGCCGCGCTGCTGCACGACCAGATTGACCAGATCCGTCTCCTGGGAAATCTTCCACGCGTCGCCGGTCTTCTTGAGCAGCTTGTCCGCCGTCTTGACGTCGCTGTGGAGGGCTCGAACCAGGCGCTGGACGTCCTTGTCGGAGGTCTGTTGCACGCCGCGCCCGAACCTCCGGCCCAGCGCCTCCGCGTCATCGCCTTCGTGGCGCTCCTCCGCGCGGTCCAACAGCTTGCCGACGTGTGCGTAGATGCCTAGGACCAGGGGCACCGGGTCGATCGCAATGCGCATGCGCGGCTCCGAAAGCGGCGTGAATGAAGCGAGCGGCCGGACTCCTGCGCCCGACGTCGCCGGTCCCTACTATGGGCCGGGTCCGCACGCTCCACAACCGAGGGGGAGATGACCGTTCGAAGCCGTTTTTCCTGCCTCGCGGCCGCCGCGCTGGCCATGTCCGGGTGCGCCGACATGGGAATCCGCGGGGCGGAGATGGCGCCCCTGCTGGACGCGGCGATGCGCGTGGGGACCTTCCCGACGGTCGCGGCGGACCCCGACGTCGAGGCCGGACTGTCGTCGGCGGTGGTGAGGCTCGGCCGACAGGCGTGGGTGGCGACCGCGCAGGTCATCGAACTCCCCCGGTCCGACATCCGGTCGGTGGGCGCCGCGGAGGGCCGGGTCTTTTCGGCCCCGCGCTGGGATCCGGCGCCTTACGACCGGCTGCTCGTCGAAACGAGGGACGGACGCTGGCAGGTCTACGCGCCCGTAATCGGCGTGGACGTGGCGGCGCGTCCCGCTTCCGAAGGGGCCCGCGAGGCTAGCTCCCCGGCCGCCGTGGAACGCTAGTCCAGGGCTCCAACCGGTACGGCGCGAGTCGGACCGCCGCCCGGAGCGGGCTCAGGGGCCCCGGTCTCACGGCGCCTGGGCGTCGGAGCCCTCCACGCCCAGCCGGTGCTCCAGGAAGTCCGCGACCCGCCGGTACGCGATGATGCGGTTGGCGAGGCGACGGATGCCGTGCCCTTCATCGGGAAAGCGCAGGTACTCCACCTCTCCGCCCAGCTCGCGGAGCGCGCGCACGTACTGGTCCGACTCCTCCACCGGGTCGCGCGGGTCGTTGGCGCCGTGCAGCACCATGATCGGCGCGCTCACGTCGTCGACGTGCGCGATGGGCGAGATGGCGTGGAAGAACGCGCGGTCGCCGGGATCCTCGATGTGGCCGTACTCGATCCGGTCGCTCGCCTTCAGCTGCGGCGAAGCTCCCTCCAGCGCGGTGACCCAGTTGGACACGCCCACGAACGCGACGCCCGCGCGGAACACTTCGGGCAGCCGCGCCAGCGCGGCCATGGTCAGGTAGCCGCCGTAGGAGCCGCCCATGACCGCCGCCCGGTCGGGGTCCGCGAGCCCGGCCCGTCCCAGCCATTCCAGCGCATCTTCCAGGTCGTAGATCTCCGCTTCGCGCAGGCGGCCGTCGTTCAGCCGCGCGTAGGACTTCCCGAAGCCCGTCGAGCCGCGGTAGTTCAGGTCGAACGCGGCGATGCCGCGCGTCAGCAGGTACTGCAGGTCGTCGCGGAAGGTCGGGCGCGCCTGCGCCGTCGGCCCGCCGTGCACGGCCAGCAGCACCGGCGGGCGGGCGCCCTCGGGCAGGCCCGGCGGCCGGTAGTAGAGGCCGTAGAGCTCCGTGCCGTCGCGGGCGGGGAACGAGTGCGCGCTGGGCGCCGCCATCCGGGCCATGTCCAGCCCGGCGGCGTCCGAGTGGGTGGCGCGCGAGGTCCGGCCGGCCCCCGGGTCCCAGGTCCAGATGTCGCCCGGGACGCCCGGCGCGAACACGTTGACGCTGGCCACGCTGGCGCCCGGCGCCCAGGCGGTCGCATAGATTCCGGCGGGCACGTCCGGTGGCGCGACGGCCGCGCCGGTCCGCAGATCCCGCGCGTCCAGTTCGCCGTACCCGCCCTCGTTGACGGACCACAGCAGATAGCGACCGTCCCAGGACAGCGCGAGGCCGTCCACGTCGCGAGCCTCCGGGTCCTCCACCCATGTCAGCGAGCCGGCCTCCACGTCGTAGCGGGCGATTCCCGCGTACTCCCGGCCGTGGTTGGTGACCATGTAGAACGCCGAGCCGTCCGGCAGCCAGGCGAACGCGTCGTAGGAAGAGCGCTCTCCGGTGTCGAAGAGGGTGCGCGTCTCGCCCGTTTCCAGGTCGAGGAGGAGCAGGGCGTTCGCGTCCTCGCCGCGCGCCTCGCTCAGCAGCGCGGCGCCCCCATCCGGACGCCACGACACCGGATAGAGCCCCGGCCGTCCGCGAAACACCTCGCGTGCCTCGCCGGATGCGACATCGAGGAGGAAGGTGTCGAAATCGAGCCCGTTCCGTTCGGTGGAACCGTACGCGATCGTGGACCCGTCGCGGGTGAACCCGCCGAACGCGCGGAACGCGTCCGAGGGTGCGAGCAGTTCGCGCTCGGAGGTGCCGTCCGGGCTGATGAGGTAGTAGCCCTCGCGCTCGTTTCCGCCGCGGTCCACGGCGTACAGGATTCCCTCCCCGGACGGCGACCAGGCGTGCTGGGTGACGGGTTCGCCGAAGGTGAGTTGCCGGGGCCAGCCGCCGTCGGCGGCGACCACCCAGAGCTGCGGCTCGCCGGTCACCGAGGTGCGGAACGTCAGCGACTCGCCGTCCGGCGACAGCGACGGCGCGACGGCCGTCCGCACGTTCAGGAAGCGCACGATGTCGGGCCGGTCCGACCCGGCCAGCCCGAGCTCCACGGGAACCGGCCGAGGGATGTCGGCGTCGTTCGGCGTGTGGACGGGAACCTGGCCCTGGAGCGGCGAGATGGTCATTGTCCAAGCGGCGAAGGCGAGCCCCGCCGGCAGCGGGCCAGGGCCCCATCTGCGGGCGGCTCGTGGGGTGCGGTGCACGGAGCCTCCATATGGGTCGGTGGACGTGCGCATGCGCCTGGGGACACTAGTGACCGGGGACCGGTTGGACAACGTCAGGCGGCGCGCGGTGCGGCGCCACACGAGGACGGAAACAGCGGAGATCGTCATGCGCGTGCGGATGGTGGGGGTATTCGGGGTGCTGGCGTTCACGGCGGCGCCGCTGACGGCGCAGGGCCGCGTGGAGATCGGCACGCAGGCGGGGTTCACCTATCAGTCCTCGGACGAGATCCAGGGCGAACCCACCCTGCTGAAATTCGGCGTTCCCGGCGGGGGTCTTCTGGGCAGGCCGACGATATGGGCGACGATATTCGTCGGTGGCAGGATCGCCATCGAGCCGCATTTCAGCTACCAGCTCGTGCGCGACGACGACGCCGACGACAGCGTGGGAACGGTGGCACTGTCCGCGCGTGGCGTCTGGTACGCCAACGAGCCGCGGCGGGCGTCCTTCTACGCGTTCGGGGACGCCTCCCTCGACCGCTCGCGCGAGATCCGGCAGGGGGTCGATCCCTCCGACACGGACTTCGCCTTCGGCGGCGGGCTCGGGTACCGGTGGCCGCTCGGCGAGCGGTTCGGCGTGCGAACCGAAGGCCTCTACCGGTACTGGGTGGACGACCGGCGCAACGAAGCCGCCGTCACGGTCGGTTTCGGGGTGGTGGCGAAGCAGAGGTAGCGGCGCTCCAGCCCCTCACGCGCTCCCCGCCCACCGCCCCGGCCCATCCCGACAGGACCCGGCCGAGGTGGGCCTCGTCCCGCGCGGCCACGCCGAACGCCAGCTCGGGCCGATCGGCCCGCAGGTCGGCGTCGTGGTCGGCGTGGGGCCTTCCCTCGCTGCACTGGCGGCACAGGTAGCGGATCGAGCGCGACCAGTCCTCCGCGGCGGCGCCGAGGTCGTCGGCGATCGACTCGAGGCGCTCCCGCTCAGCTTCGGACAGGGCCTCCAGCAGGACCTCGAAGGTGACGAAGTCCGAAGCTTCCAGGAGCTCCAGTTCGTCGAACACGCCCACCTCGCGGTCGCCGAGCATGCGGTACCCGTTGATCGCGCCGTCGTGCAGAAGCAGGTCGCGCCACCGCCTGCCGGACGCGGGCAGCGGCACGTTCCGGATGACCGCCCGCGCCGGGTCGAGGCGCTCGCACCATACGACTTCGGCGTCGCCCGCCGGCAGCAGGCGGATCGGTACCAGCCCGAGCGCCATCTCGATGGGCCCCGCGCCCGTCGGGACGTCGATGCCGCAGCCCCTCCAGGCCGAACGTGCGTCTCCCCACAGGCCCCGCGCGGTCGCGGCGATGCCGAGGTTCCACCACGCGTCTCCATCCTGCGGATTCAGCTCCGTCGCGCGGCGGTTGCACTCGAGGGCGGCGTCCCATTCGCCGTCGTACTTGTGGATGAGGCCCAGGTTGTACCAGGGCGACGACCACCCGGGATCGGCGGCGATCGCGCGTCGGTAGGCGTCGATCGCGTCGCCCTTTCGGCCCTTCCGCGCGAGCGCCAGACCCGTATCGTTCCAGCGCTCGGCGTCCGACGCGTTCATGGCTCGGTCCGATCGGATGGACCAGCGGTGGTGGTCACCCCGCAAAGTTACAAGCGCTCCGCGCACCCGTCATCAGGGGGATGATCCATGGAACTGGGCTTCTACACGTTCGCGGAAACTCGAATCGACCCCGCCACCGGCCGTCAGATGGGGGCCGGACGGCGGCTGCGGGACCTGATGGAGGAGATCGAGCTCGCCGACCAGGTCGGGCTCGACGTGTTCGGCGTCGGCGAGCACCACCGGCCGGACTTCGCGGTGTCGGCGCCCGCGATCGTGCTCGCCGCCGCGGCGATGCGGACCGAGCGCATCCGCCTGACGAGCGCCGTCTCGGTCCTGAGCTCCGACGACCCGATCCGCGTATTCCAGGACTTCGCGACGATCGACCTGCTCTCGGGCGGACGCGCCGAGATCATGGCCGGGCGCGGCTCGTTCACGGAGTCGTTCCCGCTGTTCGGCCAGGACCTGGCGGAGTACGATCTGCTGTTCTCCGAGAAGCTGGACCTGCTGCTCGCGGCGCGCGCGCGCACGAAGCTTATCTGGTCGGGGCGGCACCGCCCGCCCGTGGAGGGTCGTGGCGTCTATCCGCGGCCCGTCCAGGATCTCCTGCCGGTGTGGATCGCGGTCGGCGGGTCGCCGCCGTCGGTGGTGCGCGCCGCGTCTCTCGGATTGCCGCTCGCGCTCGCGATCATCGGCGGCCATCCGGAGCGCTTCCGCCCGATGGTGGAGTTGTACCGCGAATCCGCGCGTCGCGAAGGACACGACCCGGCGCGGCTGCCCGTCGGCATCAACTCGCACGGGCACGTCGCGCCGACCTCGCAGGGCGCGCGCGACGTCTTCTTCGAGCCCTACGCGGAGATCATGACGCGCATCGGCCGCGAGCGCGGCTGGCCTCCCACGACCCGCGCGCATTTCGACGCCGGCTGCGAGCCCCGCGGGCACCTGGTCGTCGGCAGCCCCCGTGAGGTCGTCGACAAGATCCTCTTCCAGCACGCCGTCTTCGGCCACCAGCGCTTCCTGATGCAGACCGTCGGAACGGTCCCGCACGCGGACGTGCTGAAGGGGATCGAACTGTTCGGGACGGAGGTGGCGCCGGCGGTCAGGAAAGTGCTGGCGGCGAAGTGATTCGCGTTCGGGAGTCGGTGCGGCGTAGGAGCGCACTCCCGTCCCTGGGCCACTTGCCCGCGGTCCGTCAATGCGCGAGTATAAATAGCTGACTGCGTTCGATCCGCGGGCGCCGCCGGACGCCCGGCAACATCTGCCTTCCGGGACCACCTCGAGAATCCTTGAGGACGATTTCTATGCTACTGCGCGCTCTTCCCATGCTGCTCGCGCTGTCCATCATTCCTGCAACCGCCGCGGCCCAGGTCAGTGAGATGGCCGCCGAAACCCCGCCCGCCGAAGCCCTTTGGCTCCTGGCGCCGGGCGACGTGAACGACGAGGCCCGGAGCGCGCTGCTCGCTGGCCAGCACGCGTTAGACATGGGCCGCGCGGTGGAGGCGCACGACCACTTCGTGCGCGCCGTCCAGGCCGACCCGGCTTCGGCCTTCGCGCATCTCTCCGCCGCCAACACCGCGCCCTCGCTGGAGGCGTTCCTGACGCACCTGAGGCACGCCGAGGAGCGCGCCGACCAGGCCAGCGAACCCGTGCGGCTGTTGATCGAGAGCGCGCGCATGGGCCTCACCAACGACACCCAGGGCCAGCTGGCGCTCGCCCGGCGCCTCACGGAGCTCGAGCCCGGCAACCCGAGGTCGTGGATGCAGCTCGCCGGCGCCCAGTCGACGGTCAACGACGAGGCAGCCGCACGCGCGTCTTTGGACAGGGCCATCGAGGCCGCGCCAGGGTTCGCCCCGGCCTACTTCCAGCTCGTCAACTCCTACATGCTGAGTGAGCCGCGGGACCTCGCCAGGGCCGAGACGAACGCGCGTAGGGGTGTCGAGCTGGCGCCGGAAGAGTCGATCGTGCACGACCTTTTGGGCGACGTATTCCGGGCGCAGGATCGCCTCGTCGATGCGGGTGCAGCGTATACTCGCGCGGCGGAGCTGGGGTCGGAGAACGGCCTCGCCTACCAGCAGCGCGGGCACGTCAATTCGTTTCTGGGCAACTACGATCAGGCGCGCGCGGATTACGACGCAGCCATCGAGCAGGCCGATCCCAACGCCGCGACCACCTTCGCGGTGTATCGGGCGCTGGTGAGCGTACACGCCGGGGAGCCGCAGGCGGCGGTCGACGAGCTCAACGCGCTAGTCGGCCGAATCGACGGGTTGGATGTACCGAACGCGACTGGCAACAAGCTCTTCGCGCTGAACACGGCCGGCCTGATTGCCTCACACAACGGTCTCTTCGACGAGGCCGAGAGCGCGAACGAGCGCTGGGCCGAGCTGGCACGGGCGCAGGCCGAGCAGATCGGCACGGAGGAGAACACCGCCGCGACGGAGTCCCAGATCGCCTTCATCGACGGCATGCTCGCCGCCCGGCGCGGCGACTTCGACGCGGCGCGGGAAAAGGCACACGAGTCGATGACTCTGGTGGAGGGCCAGCGCAATCCGCTCCGCGACCAGCCCGCGCACGAGCTGCTCGGGCTCGTCGCGCTGCTCCAGGAGGACTACGAAGCGGCCGTTGCGGAATACGAGCAGACAAGCCCGAACAATCTGTACGCGTCGTACCACCACGCTCTCGCTCTGGAAGGGCTGGGGCGCGCCGACGAAGCGCGTGAGATCTTCGCTCGGGTGGCGGGCACGAACTTCAACGACCCCGGGCTCGCGATCGTGAAGAAGGACGCCCGGAGGAAGGCTTCCTGAGCCGGGCCGTCTGAGTTTCGGCGCTCGGGCCAGGACGAGGGCGCCGGCGGAGATCCGTCGGCGCCCTGCCGACCGCGCGGCGTCGATCCCCCGGGGTCGGCGCCGCCTTCGCATCAGCCGGTCTCGACCTCCCCCCCGCACGCCACCCGCCCCATCCGCCAGCCCATGCGCGCCGTCTCGCCTTCGCGCGGACCCTCGATCGTCGCGATCAGTGCGCCGTCCTCGCGCCCGTCGTAGATGATCCGCTGCGGGAAGTCGTGCTCCGGGTTGCTCCACACGACGTAGCCCGGTTCGATCGAGTCAGCCGCGAACGAGACCGACGCATTCCCGCCCGGATACGGCGTGAGCACCGGGCCGGACTCGCCGAGCTGGATGCGGTGAAACTCGAACTGGGCGACCGCCCCGGCGCGCACGTACCGCGAGGTGCCGAGGATAATGTTGCTCGTCGGCGCCGTGAATTGTTCGTGCAGGCCCTCGGGGCCCTCCGCCCAACAGCCGGCCAGGAAGGCGAG
>DATKCH010000067.1:0-23960 GCA_035513295.1 Longimicrobiales bacterium | reverse complement strand
TCCTCCTCCTGGGCCCCTTCCGGCGACTCGACGTCGTCCGCCTCCCCGCCGTCGTCCCCCGCCCGACGCGGCGACCCCAGCAGGACGAGCTCGCGGACCGTGACCTCGGCGGTCGGCACGCTCACGCCGTTGCGCTCGAAGCTGTCGTAGTCCATCCGCCCTTCCGCGTAGATGCGGTCGCCCTTGCGGACGTGGGTCTCGGCGATCTCGGCGAGCCGGTCCCACAGCGTGAGACGGTGCCATTCCGTCCGCTCCTCGACGGACCCGTTCCGCGGGATCCGGCGGCTGGTCGCGAGCGACACGTGCGCCACCCGCGCGCCCGAGGCCGTCGTCTGCACATCGGGGTCTCGGCCCACGTTCCCCACCAGGATGATCTTGTTGATCGATCGGCTCATCTCGTCCCCTCCATGCGAAAAAGGAAAAGCGCGCGCCGGGTCGTCGGCGATCCGTGCCTCCAGATGAACGGCCGGGCGGGGCGAGACCATGGGCGGGTGGGGCGGTAACAGGACAGAACACGGCGCCAAAACGGCCTAAGGGTGTGGACAAGTAGGTGGAAAACCGCGTATCTGTGTGAAGAAGCGACCTTGGTGGGTCACAGTTCGGTCACGCGGCGATGGCTCGCCGCTCGGGCGTTTCAGGCCTTGCAGGACAGCCAGTCCGCGCCGATCCCGGCGGTCGCCACGAGCGGCACGCGTAGTTCGAACGCCCCTTCCATCCGGCGGCGAACATCCTCGGCGAACGCGTCCGCAAGCGCCTCCGGGGCCTCGAACACGAGTTCATCGTGCACCTGGAGCAGCATGCGCCCGCCGCGCGCGTCCGGCAGCGCCTCGTGGATATCGATCATGGCCAGCTTGATGATGTCCGCCGCGCTCCCCTGCACCGGCGCGTTGGTCGCGGCCCGCTCGCCGAACTGGCGGATGTTGTGGTTCTTCGCGCGGATCTCCGGGATGTAGCGCCGCCGCCCGACGAGCGTCTCCACCCAGCCCTGCCGACGCGCCGCCTCGATCTGGCTGTCCAGGTACGCGCGGACATCGGGGAAGCGTTCGAAATACTGCTCGATGAAACGCTTCGCTTCCGCGTAGGGCACGCCCAGCTGGCGGCCGAGCGCGAACGGACCGATACCGTAGATCGTCGCGAAGTTGATCGTCTTCGCGGCCTCCCGCATGCGCGGCGTGACCTCGTCCGCTGGCACGTCGAACACGCGCGCCGCTGTTTCCCGGTGGATGTCGCGTCCGGCCCGGAAGGCGTCCACGAAGCCCGGATCGCCGGACAGGTGCGCGAGGATGCGGAGCTCGATCTGAGAATAGTCCACGCTGACGAACAGGCTGCCCGGGTCGGGCACGAAGCCGCGGCGAATCTCGGCGCCGAGCTCGGTGCGCACCGGGATGTTCTGCAGGTTCGGGTCGCTCGATGAAAGCCTGCCGGTGGCGGCGACGGCCTGGTTGAAGCTCGTGTGGATGCGCCCGGTCCGGGGGTCGACGAGTTGCGGCAGGGCGTCGACGTAGGTGTTACGCAGCTTTTCCAGCTTGCGGTACTCCAGGATCTTCAGCGGCAGCGTATGCCCCTGCGCGGCGAGCTCTTCCAGCACGGTCGCGTCCGTCGATGGTCCCGTCTTGGTGCGCTTCACGACGGGCAGGTCCAGCCGGTCGAACAGCACCTCGCGCAGCTGCTGGGTGGAGTTGATGTTGAACTCGGCGCCCGCCTCCGCGTGGATGTCCTGGCTGAGCAGCGCGAGCTCCGATTCGTACCGGACGCTCAGTTCGCGGAAGAACGGCAGGTCGATCCGGATGCCCGCGGTCTCCATGGCCGCGAGCACCGGGATCAGCGGCATCTCCACTTCGCGATACAGCGTCGTCTGGTGGTACGCATCCAGGCGCTCCGCGAAGCGCGGGCGCAGTTGGAGCGCGACGTCGGCCCGCTCGCACGCCAGGTCGCGCACGGCCTCGACCTCCCGCTCCGCCAGGGGCTGTCGGTCCCTGCCGCGCCCGGTTACGTCTTCCAACGAGCTCGTCACCCGGCCCAGGTGCTCCAGCGCCAGCGAAGGAACCTCGTGGTCTCGCCGCCCCGGTTCGAGCACGTAGGAAGCCAGCATCGTGTCGAACGCGAGGCCGCGCAGTTCGACGCCCGCCCTCCGAAGCGAGGACAGGGCCTGCTTGAGGTCGTGGCCGACCTTGTCGATCGTGGGGTCGGCGAGCGCATCCCGCAGCGGCGCCAGACCCGCGCCGTCCAGCGCCGGAGCGTTGCCCGGGGTGTCCCCCAACGCCAGTTCACCCGCCCGCCGGTGGCCCAGAGGGACGTACCAGGCCTGTCCGGGCCCGGTCGCGATCGCGATGCCTACAGGTGGCCCGTGTCCCTCGTCCGGCCGCACGTCGAGACCGACCTCGCCGGCCGTGCGCGCTGCGTCCACGAGGCGCGCGAGGTCGCCCGCGCGCGCCGTCCGATAGCTCGTCTCCGCCTCGCGCGCCGGCCGCCTCAGTTCCCCCAGCTCGCGCGCCAGGCTGTGGAACTCCAGCTCCACGAACAGCTCGCGCAGCCTGTCCACATCCGGCTCCCCGACCGCCAGGGCGTCCAGGTCCAGTTCGATCGGCAGGTCACGCCGGATCGTGACCAGACGGCGGGACAGGAGCACGTTGTCGCGATGCTCGGTCAGCGCCTCCCGGGCGCGCTTCCCGGTCAGCCCGGGCGCGGCCTCGAGAACGGCGTTCAGATCCCCGTACTCCTGCAGGAGCTTCTGCGCCGTCTTGGGTCCTATCCCGGGCGCGCCCGGCACGTTGTCGGAGCTGTCCCCGATGAGCGCCAGGTAATCCACGATGCGCTCGGGCGGCACGCCGAGCCGCTCGGTGGCGTTGCGCTCGTCCACCCATTCCTCGTCCACGGCGCCTGCGCCCCCGCGACCGGGGTTCAGGAGGCGGACGTCCGGGCTTATGAGCTGGTAGAAGTCCTTGTCGCCCGACACGATCACGGCCTCGAGCCCTGCCCGCGAGGCCTGGTCGGCGAGGGTTCCGATGACATCGTCCGCCTCGTGGTCGGCAAGCTCCAGCACCGGGATATCGAACGCCTCGATCAGCGCGCGGATCCGCGGCAGGGACGCCGCGAGCTCGTCCGGCATCTTCTCGCGCGTGGCCTTGTACGCCGGAAAGATCTCGGTTCGCTGGCTGGTGCCGGCGTCCAGCACGACGCCCATGTAGTCGGGCTCGTATTCGTCCAGCACCTTCCGGAGGAAGCGCACCATCCCGAAGGCCGCGGACGTATTCTCCCCGGAGCTCGTCGTGAGCGGACGGCTGATCATGGCGAAAAAGGCTCGATAGATCAGCGCGTAGCCATCGATCAGAAAGACGCGTGGGCGGGTCTTCGCCGGTAGGTCGACCATAGCCGCCAAGCTGCCTGCCGTGGGCAGTCCCGGCAACGGCGGAGCGCGTCCGGGAGCGCCATGAAAAAAGCGCCCCGGCGCGATGCGTCGGGGCGCCTTGACACGCGAAGGCTCCTCTGACCAGTGGGTCTAGAGCTTGTTCACGTTCCCGGCCTGCAGCCCTTTGTCCGTCTGCCGCAGCTCGAACTCGACCTCCGAGCCTTCGGCGAGCGTCTTGAATCCGTCCATCGTGATCGCCGAGAAATGGACGAAGACGTCCTCGCCGCCGTTGGGTTGTTCAATGAAGCCGTACCCCTTCGCGTCATTGAACCACTTGACCCTGCCCCTGGCCATCAATGCTGCCTCCGATGAGGGTAACCACGGAAGAGAGCGTGCCCGAAGGTAGGCCGGGTCGGAAAAAGCCGTCAAGGAAACACTTGTTTGATGCGTGGCCCCGTTTCGCCCCGCCACTCCGCCCTTCCCGCGGTGCCCCCATCTGACGTCGCGGTCCTGCCAACGGCGCGGCCGCGGCCCGACGCGGGGATCAAGTGCCGCCCGCCGTCCCGCCCCCGTACAGCGCCCGGTACAGGCGGACGTTCGATTCCACGGCGCGGACGTAGTCACGCGTCTCGCGGAACGGGATCCGCTCCGTGAACAGGCGGTCGTCGCCGAACTCGGGAAAGCCGCTCCAGCGGGTGACCCGTTGCGGACCCGCGTTGTAGGCGCTCAGCACGCGCGGAAGGCGCCGATCGTACCGGTCCATCTGCTGGCGCAGGTACAGCGTGCCGAGGTGGATGTTGATCTCCGGCTCCTTCAGCAGTTCGGGGGAGAAGTCGCGCAAACCGGCCTGGCGCGCGAGGGACCTGCCCGTGTTCGGCATCACCTGCATCAAGCCGATCGCGCCGGCCGAGCTGACCGCCCGCGGCTGGAAGAGCGACTCCTGTCGGATGAGGCCCGCCACGACGTACGGGTCGAGTCCGCGCGCGCGCGCTTCGGCCAGGATGATGTCCCTGTAGGGGAACGGGTGGACGATCTCCAGCAAGCGCCGGTTCCAGGAGTCCTCCTCGCCCTTGATCGTCCAGCCCAGGCGTACGCCGTTGAGGGTATGACCGCGCTCGTTCAGCGCCTCCGCTACGGCGTAGGCGAAGCCGTCGCGGGCCTGGAAGCTCCTGCGCAGCCGTCCGACTTCGTAGTTCTCCTCGGAGGTCAGCTCCAGCTCCCGGAGCAGGTCCAGGCGGTCCATCGCCCGCTCGACCTGTTGCCGCACGCCGGGATCGCGCGGCGGGGACTCCGCCAGGACGCCGTCCAGCGGCCCCACGCCTATCTCCTCCGCCGCGAGGAGCCCGTAGTAGGAGAGCGGATCGGCCGCGCGGGCCTCGTGGTATCGGACCCGGGCGAGGGAGTCCTGGCCGAGCTCCTGGTGGGCCCGTCCCGCCCAGTAGATCGCCTGGTCGATGCGGCGGCCGCGCGGGAAGCGGTCGCGGTACGCTTCGTAGATCTGCGCCGCGGCGGCGATCCTGCCCGCCTGCCACTCGATGCCCGCGAGCCGCATCATGGAGAGGCCCGCCTCGTAGATCTCCGGGGCGGTCTCGGTGGTGGACCGGTAGCCGTCCGCGGCCTGGGCGATCCGACCGGCGTCGTGATCCAGGTCCGCTACCAGGTAGCGGCCGCGCGCGCCATCCTCCGTGCCGGGGTACTTCTCGGTGATTGAAGCCAGCGTCGTGCGACCCTCCTGCTCGCGGCCCTGCCGGTACTGCGCCCTCCCCGCATAGTAGAGGGCCGACGCACCGATCTCGCCGGGGATCCCCGATTCGTTCGACAGATCCAGGAGGTACCGCTCAGCCCGCTCGTACTCGCGGGCGTCGAACAGCGCCCGGCCGAGGTCAAGACGCAGCCTGAGCCGTTCGGCGGGTCCGCCCGCGCCGGAATCCAGGTACGCGCGGATGCCTTCCTCGGCGCGCTGCGGGTTGCCGTGCCGCAGATACAGCTTCCCGATTCGCAGGCGGTCGGTCGGCGTCAGCCCTGGCAGCGTGCTCAACATGCGGGCCGCGGTGACGGCGTCGGGATCCAGGGGCGCGGCGCCGATGGAGTTGCGGAAGGCGTCGCGAGCGGCGGCCGTGTCTCCGGCCGTCAGATGGAGGCGGCCGAGCCTGGTCCACGCACCGGCGCGCCGTCCGGGGTCCTCGAGCTCGCGGGTGGCCCTGCCGGCCGCGGCGATCGCGCCGCGCGGGTCGCCAGCCTTTTCGTACGCGTCGATGCGCGGGGCCCAGCCCCAGTCGCGCGCGAGCACCGGATCGGTACCGGCGAGGTGCCGCTCGACGGCCGCGGTGTCACCGAACCGGGCGGAGGCCCTCGCGGCGACGATCGCGATCCAATCCGCGATCTCGGGCAGCAGCGCCCGCGCGGAGTCGAAGGCCTCCTGAGCCTCGACCGTCCCGCCGGCCCCGGCGGCGGCCATGCCCCGGCGGATCTCGGCCAGGCCCCGCTCGCGCGTGGACGTGTCCGGGACGATCTCCAGGTAGCGCGACAGGTCGAGCTCGGCCTGGTCGCGCTCGCCCTGCGCCAGCCTGCTTCGACCCAGCAAGCTCCAGCCGAGGCCGCCGGCCTCCCGGTCGAGCCAGGACCGATTCGCCAGCAGCGACTCGACCTCGTCCCAGCGGCCCAGCCCGGCCTCGGCGCGCGCGGCCAGCAGGATGGTCGCGGGCTCCGCCCGCGGGACCGCGCTCAGGTAGTCGCGCAGAATCCGGCTGGCGCGCCAGTAGCGGCCTCGCGCCAGGGCTTCGCGTGCCTCCTCGGGAACGGCGTCGGCCGGCGGAATCGCGGAAGCGGCCTGCGGCGGGGGTGCGGCCGCGGAGTCCGTGGATGGCGCGAGCCGCGCAGCCGCGGCCAGCACCAAGAAGAGCCCGAAGATAGCTACGGATCGGTGCGTCATCGTCATATGAGACACCGGAGGATGGCGCCGGGATCCTCCGCTCCTCCTCTGCCCCCCACGGTCCGGCGCAGCATCACGTTACGCTCCCCGGGACGCCCGGGCCAGCTTTCTCCTGGCGCCGGAAAGTGCAAGAAGAAGGCCGCCCCCTGCCGTGGCCGGGAGCGGCCTCGGATACGGACCGCCGTCCTCTTCTCTGCGCTGCGCTTGGTGTACTAGATCGTGCGCGTCTCCAACTCGTGGAGCGTGTCGATCATCTTCTGCGCGGACTCTTCCGTGTCCAGCACGAGGCGGTCGATCCTCGTGATGAAATAGTTGTGGAAGATGTTCAGCGGGATGGCGATGGCGAGGCCGGTCGCGGTCGTGATGAGCGCGACCTTGATGCCACCAGCGACCAACGTGGCGTCCACCTCGCCCGCGAGCTCGATCGCCTGGAACGCCTGGATCATGCCGATGACCGTACCCAGGAAGCCGAGCAAAGGCGCCACGTTGGAGAGCGTGGCGAGCCAGACGAGGCCGCGTTCGAGGCCGGCCATCTCGATCAAGCCGACGTTCTCGATCGCCTTCATCACCCTATCCGTGCCCTCGTTCTTCCTTTCGAGCCCCGCAACGAGGATCCGGCCGGCGGGGGTGCGCGACTCCCGTGCGCGAGCGAGCGCCTCGTCCGTGCGATGGTCGGCCAGGAGCGCGTCCACGTCGCGGAGCAGGCTCTTCGTGCGCGACGCGGTCGAGGTCAGGGTGATCAGCTTCCAGACGATGATGGCGAGCCCCACGATCAGGGCGGCGACCAACGGGTACATCATGAAACCGCCGCCCTCCCAGATATCGACTACCTGTTCCGAGAAGGTGAGCTCTGGCGCCTCCAACCCCGGAACCTGCAGCAGCACGGCACGAACGGATCCAAGACCGCTCACGGAGTCCTCCGTCGATCGTCCCTGAAGGGCCCGTGCAAGAGGCGCGCGAGCCGGCGGATTTCGTGAAGGGGACGGAAACTAGAGGGGCCCCCTCGGAGTGTCAAGCGAGGTTTCAACGGATCAGAATCTCGCGGCGCGAGGCGAATGAGGCGCGCTCGATCAGGTCCGTGATGGTGACTTCGAGCTCGTATTCACCGGGCTCGGCCTCCGGAATCTGCATGGTGAACCACTCCGGAATCCGGTCGGAGTCGCCCTGCACTTCTCGCTCCCATGACAGGCTCGTCGGGTCGTCGCCCACCCCCGGGATCACGTTCCCGAGGGTGCTGAGCACCCGGCCGACGAGACCGCGCCTGCCCCGGAGTTGCACTTCCACGCGATACCTCCCCACGCCGTCCTCATCGCGGGCGATGCCGTACACCTCGAAGTAGACGCCGATGGGGTCGTCGGCTCCCAGGGTCATGTCCGGGGCGGCCGTGATCGTGAGGTCGCCGCGACCTCGCACGACGGGCGTCCTGGGCTCGATGGCCCGGGCGATCAACAGGTCGGAGGTGGCGAGCCAGTCCCCGAACGCACCGATCACCATCCTGCCCCGGCGCGCGGCGGCGAACGCGCGATCGGCGGACTGGATCTCAGCGCTGTAGGGATAGGTGCCGGGCTCCAGGGGAATCCGGAACACGATCTGGCGCGCTCCCGCTCCACCCAGCTCGACCCCTCGCTCGGTACGGAACTCGGAGCCACCCACCTCGCGCGGCATCAGGTAGACGCCCGCGCGCCCCTGGAAAGCGTCTTCCCCGGTCTCCGGCGCGTGCATGTACACCTCGGCCGTGGCCGCCGCACGGTCGCCCTTGAAGCGGACGACCTGGTGCGGGAGGTGCGCCAGCCAACCCGGCCGGTACACGCTGGGGACGGAGTTCTTGAGGTCGGTCGCGTGCTCGCGGCTGTAGGTGTCGAACGAGTGCCGAAGGCGCCGCCACCCCGCGTTCTTCTCGAAGATGAAGCTCGGCTGATCCTTGGTGTAGGTCCAGAAGACCGTGCGTCCGGAACGTCCGTGAATCGAGTTGCCCGCGATCTGACGGATCCACCGAGGCCGGCCGTAGCGCATGACGATCTGGCCCGGCTCGGTGTCGTAACCCCTGCGCCCCATGAGCGCATCGCCGAACCAGAGCTCCGCGATCGCCACCCGGGTCCAGTGCTCCAGCGCCCGCTCGTTCTCGCGCGTCATGCGCATCGGGTCGGATATGGACAGGATGTGGCGCCGGACCTCGCCGAGCTCGTCCCAGTCCAGCCGCTCCATCAACTCCGCGATGTCCTTGAGGACGATGTCGGTGAGATCGTTCAGGATCTCCCGCTCGGCGGGCTCGAGTCTCGCGAGGCCCGCTTTGAACGCGCGCTCCGCGGCCTCGGCGTCGCCCTGGCGGAACAACCCGGCGCCCTTCCAGATGTGGGCCCACCCCGACGTATCGCTCGCCGCGACGTGCCGCTCCGCGACTCGCAGGAACTCGGCCCACATTTCCTCCCGCGAAAGCTGCCCGAGCAGGCCCGCGGCCGCCGCGGAGCTGGCGGGGTGCGCTTCGAAGGCCTTCTCGAAGCTTTCCCACATTTCCTCGCGATCCCCCCGCATCATCTCGGGAGGCTCGAACTGGAAGAGCTTCTCGTGGAAGTACTTCGGGCGCGAGAAGTTGAGGCAGAAGCGGCCCCTCATCGAGCACGAGGGAGAGACGATCGGGATGAAGCCCGACAGGGGCAGATAGCCGTCGTAGTCGGCTACGTACTCCTCCACCGAGCGCGCGTGCTCCAGATAGATGCGCGCTCGATCCTCGGCTTCGAGATCCCGATTCGAGTCCTCGACCTCACCCACCGCGCGGCCGAGGACGCGCTTGGCGTCGTTCATGCCTCCGCGCTTCCGCATCAGGAGCGAGAATCCGAACAGCCAGCGCGGATTCCTGTAGTCCTGGTCGAGCGCCCGCTCGAGGGCGCCCTTGGCCTCCTGCCGCTGGCGATAATCGAGGGGATTCACCGGGGCCGTCTGGGCGAGCAGCATGCCGTACTCGCCCCAGACCGCGGCGGGGGCATCGTCGGTGGCGGCGTCCTTGAGCACCGCCATGGCTCCGGCCGTGTCGCCGCGCGCCATCAGTTCCTGCGATCGCTCGCAGGGCGGGCACACGGGCGCGCCTTGAAGAGACGCGGCCAGGACGAGGAGAGCCGAGTTCATCATCTACCCGTAACGCGCGAAGAGGCACAATCGTATCAAAACCTGCGGGTACCGACCCTCAAGATATGGTGGAGATGCCGGCGCGCGCACCCATCTCGGGACGAACCGGCGGCAGGGCGCTTCATTCCGTGTCGCCGAGGTACGCACCGGGCGTCTCCTTGATGCACGCCACCGCGCGCGCCGATCCGATCTGCACCAGCCGGGGGACCGTGGTCCGGCAATCGTCGTCCTTGCGCGGATCCGGGCAGCGCGGGTGGAAGGGACAGCCCGGCGGCGGAGAGGACGGGTCGGGCACGTCTCCCTCGAGTACCGTGCGCTCCCGTCTGGCGCCGGGCTCGGGCTGCGGCACCGCCGAGAGCAGCGCCCGGGTGTAGGGATGGCGCGGGTCGGAATAGAGGAGGGGCGCCGGCGCCGTCTCGACGATGCGGCCCAGGTACATCACGGCGACTCGATCGCTCACGTGTTCGACCACGCTCAGGTCGTGCGCGATGAACAGGTACGCGATGCCGAGCTCGCGCTGCAGCCGGCCGAGCAGGTTGAGCACCTGCGCCTGCACCGACACGTCCAGGGCCGACACGGGCTCGTCGCAAACGATGAAGTCGGGCTCGACGGAAAGAGCGCGGGCGATGCCGACCCGCTGCCTCTGTCCGCCGCTGAACTCGTGCGGGTAGCGCCCGGCGTACGTGGGGGCAAGCCCGACCAGGTCGAGCAGCTCGGCGACCCGCCGTTCGGCTTCCGCGCCCCGCGCCAGCCGGTGGACCGCCAGGACTTCGCGCAGGGCGCTGCCCACCGTCATGCGCGGATTCAGGGACGCGAACGGGTCCTGGAACACGATCTGCACGCGCCGCCGCAGCGCCTGGAGACCTTCCCGATCCAGGGTAAGCACATCGTCGCCGTCGAATTCGAAGCGCCCGGCGGTCGGTTCGATGAGGCGCAGCAGGACCCGGCCGGTCGTCGTCTTGCCCGAGCCCGACTCGCCGACCAGTCCCAGCGTTTCCCCTCGGTGGATGTCGAAATCCACGCCATCGACGGCGCGCACGCTGCCGACGAGCCTGCCGAAAGCCCCGCTCCGGATGGGAAAGTGCTTGACCAGATCCCGTACGACGACCAGGGGCGCCGGCGTGCTCATCGCGCGGCCTCGGCGCCCGAGGAGAACCCGGCGCCCGCCCGCCGCTCGGGCTCCTCGACGAGCCAGCAGCGGGCCGCGGTCGCCTGGTCCGCGACGCCGGCGCCGGCAAGCGGCGCGGGCACCCCTGGCAGGAGCGGGGGCTCCTGCGCGCACCGCTCCCAGGCGTACGGGCACCTGGCGGCGAAGCGGCACCCGGGGGGCCACGCGTAGGCCGAGGGGACCTGGCCCGGGATCACGGCGAGCCGGTCGGCGTCCTCGCCCAGCCGGGGAACGGCCCCCAGCAGACCTTCCGTGTAGGGGTGACCGGGCATCCGAAAGATCGACTCGACAGGACCGCTCTCGACGACCCTGCCCGCGTACATCACGAGCACGTGGTCGCACGTCTCGGCCACGATTCCCAGGTCGTGCGTGATGAGCAGGACCGCCATGCCCAGGCGCTCCCGAAGCCCGGCGATCAGCTCCAGGATCTGCGCCTGAATCGTCACATCCAGGGCGGTGGTCGGCTCGTCGGCGATGAGAACGTCGGGTTCGCACGCCAGCGCCATCGCGATCATCACCCGCTGGCGCATTCCGCCCGACAGCTGGTGAGGGTACTCCGACACCCTGCGCTCGGGCGCGGCGATGCCGACCAGCTCCAGCAGCTCCACCGCGCGCGTCCTGGCGGCGCGGCGCGAAAGGCCGAGATGGAGGCGGAGCGGCTCCGCAACCTGGTCCCCCACCGGGTAGACCGGGTTGAGGGAGGTCATCGGCTCCTGGAAGATCATCGCGATGTCCGCGCCGCGCACCGCGCGCAGTTCCCGGACCGGCAGCCCGACCAGCTCGCGGCCGCGCAGGCGCACCGAGCTACCGGGCATGATCCGGCCCGGTGGGTCGGGTACGAGGCCCAGGATCGAGAGCGACGTGACGGACTTGCCGCAGCCGCTCTCGCCCACGATCCCCAGGATCTCGCCGCGACGCAGGTCGAAGCTGATTCCATCCACCGCGCGCGCCACCCCCGCGTCGGTGTGGAAGTAGGTGCGCAGGTCGCGAACGCTGAGAAGAGGAGCGGAAACGCGCGCCGGAAGGATGTCCGTGCCGGCCGGGCCGTCGGCGTCCGGCCCCGGGGCGCGCGGGCGAGCGTCGGCGCTCACTGGCGCAGCCTCGGGTCAAGCGCGTCGCGCAGGCCGTCCCCGACGAGGTTGAAGGCCAACACCGTCAGCACGATGGTGAGCCCGGGGAACGTCGCGACCCACCAGGCCCCGATCAGGTTCCCGCGCCCGTCGGCGACCATGCTTCCCCAGGACGGCATCGGGGGCTGGACGCCGAGGCCCAGGAAGCTGAGCCCGGCCTCCAGCACGATCGTGTTCCCGATCCCCAGCGTCGCCGCGACGATGACCGGCCCCAGGACGTTGGGCACGATGTGCCGCAGTATGATTCGCGCCCGGCCGAACCCGAGAGCGCGCGCGGCCTGGATGAACTCGCGCTCACGCAGCGACAGCACCTCCCCGCGGACGATGCGCGCCGTTCCTGGCCATTGGGTGAAACCCAGCACCAGGATGATCAGCAGCACCGACGGGTGGAACAGGGCCACGATCAGGATCAGCAGGATCAGGCGCGGGAAGGCCAGGACGGTGTCGGTGAAGCGCATCACGAGAGTGTCGGCCCAACCGCCGAAATACCCGGCCACCGCCCCCAGAAGGGTGCCCAGGGTCACGCTGATGATGACCGCCAGGAATCCAATGGTCAGTGAGATGCGCGCGCCATATATGATCCGGCTGAGGACATCGCGGCCGAACAGGTCCGTCCCCAGGGCGTGAGCGGGCGAAGGCGGCAGGAGGCTCGTCGCGACGATGTCGTGCTGGGCGATCGGATCGTACGGGGCGGCGAGCGGCGCGAAGATAGCGAGGCCGCTGAGGATCACGACCAGCGCGAGACCGCCCAGCGCCAGCCGGTCACGGCGAAATCGGCGCGCGGCGATCGCCCACTGGGAGTCGCCCTCCCGCGGAGGGGCGGCGGGCGGGGCGGCTGCCCGGAGGGTACCCTCAGTCATAGCGGATGCGCGGGTCCACGACGGCGTACAGAACGTCGGCGAGGAGATTCCCCATCACCACGAGCGTCGCGAAGACGAAGCTCGTCGCCATGATGACGGGGGCGTCCCGCTGGGAGATGGCATCGAAGATCACGCGCCCCATGCCCGGCCACGAGAAGATCGTCTCCACGAATACGGTGCCGCTGAACAGGAGCGGCAGATACAGCCCCACCAGCGTGACGACCGGGATGAGCGAGTTCCGGAGCGCGTGCTTCAGTACGACGGTCCGCTCGGGCAGCCCCTTCGCGCGCGCCGTGCGGATGTAGTCCTGGCGGATCACCTCGAGCATCTGTCCGCGCGTGTAGCGCGCCACCCCGGCCGCGAGGACCAGCGTCAGCGTCGTCGCGGGGAGGACCAGGTGGGAGAGCCGGTCGGTGAACTTTCCCCACGGGCTCAGGAATTCGTAGTCGAAGCTCGTGATGCCCGTCGCCGGAAACGCGATCGGCCAGCCCCATTGGTGCGCCTTCAGGGAGAAGACCAGCATCAGCATGAGGGCCAGCCAGAACGACGGCATCGAGTAGAAGAAGAGGCCGATGACGCTGAGGATCCGGTCGGCCCACCCGTGCTGTCGGACCGCCTGCAGGACGCCCACCAGGACCCCCACCACGAACATCGCCCCGATCGCGACGACCGCGAGCAGCAGCGTGTTGGGCAGTGCGTCCAGGACGACGTTTGCGACCGGGCGATTCTGCGCGAAGGAGTATCCGAAATCGCCCGTCAGGAAGGACCCGAGCCACTTCCCGTAGCGGGTGCCGAGCGGCTGATCGAGACCCAGGTTGCGGCGCAGCTGCTCGTAGACCTCCGGCGGGACGTTGGGATTGAAGTACTGCGCGGCGGGGTCGCCGGGAGCCAGGTCGAGGACGATGAAGATGAGCGTGGCGACCGCGAGGAGCAGCGGGATCGCCCCCAGAACCCTGCGGGTGATGAACCCCGTCACGTCAGCGCGGCGCCCAGTCCGCCAGACCGCGGAATTCCCCTCGCGGGTCCATGTCGACGCCGGTGACCCCGGCGCGTTTCCCGGCCAGTTCGTCCAGCCAGAACATGAACGTCGCCGGCTGATCCTCCTTCAGCAGGCGCACGAAGTCGGCCCAGAAGACCGCGGCGTCGTCCGGAGTCACGGCGGCGCGGCCGGCCTCCAGGAGGCTGTCCGCGGCGGGCGTGCCGTAGGACGTGCGGTTGGCCGAACCGGCGATCTCGGCCTGGCTGGAGTGGAAGAGCGCGAACGGCGCGGTGCCGACCTGGAAGTTGTCGAGCACCCAGTTGGCGAATGCGGCGTCGTACTCGCGGCTGCGGAACTGCGCGAGCATGGTCTGGAACTCGGTCACCTGGAGACGAGCGTCGGCGCCGACGCGCCGCAGATGCGACTGCACGACCTCCACGACGGCGCGATTCAACGCCCGGTCGCTGGTGAGCAGCGTGAAGCGCAGGGGCGCCCCGTTCTCGCTTTCGCGCACGCCATCGCCGTCCCGGTCCAACCAGCCCGCCTCCTCGAGGAGCCGGTCGGCGGCCGCGGTGTCATGGGGCAGCGGCTCGACGGCGGGAGCCAGCGGGCTCCACGGCGGGATGGGGCTGACCGCGGGGGCGCCGTGGCCCTCGAGGAGCGCCGCGATGATCTCCTCGCGATTTATCGCGTATCCGAGCGCGCGCCGGACGCGCGCGTCCGTGAACGGCTCGCGCAGGTTGTTCCAGGCTACGAAGTAAACCGTCCGGCCGGGGAAGGACAGGAGCTCCAGCTCGGGGTTCGCTTCGATCTGGTCGGTCTGATCCGGGGCCACGTCGATGTCCACGTGGATCCCCCCGGTCACCAGCTCGGTCAGGCGGGTGGCCGCCTCGGGGATCACGCGGATGACCACCCGTTCCGCGCTCGGCCGCCCACCCAGCTCCTCGGGAAAGTCTTCCACTGCCTCCAGCACCACCCGCTCGTTCGCCCGCCATTCGGCCAGCCGGAACGGGCCGCTGCCCACCGGAGCCCTGTTGAAATCGGCGTTGCGCAACTCGGCCGGGGACACGTCCGCGAGCCGGTGCTCCGGCATCGGCGCCCACCAGAAGTTCTCGAGCGCCTGGGCGTGCGGCCGCTCGTACGCGAAGCGGATCGTGCGCGCGTCGATCACATCCGCCCGAGCAACCTGCGACAGGTACGCCTCGGCCAGCAGCGAGGCCGCTTCGGGATCCTTGGCGCGCTCGAAGGTGAACGCCACGTCGCGCGCGTCGACGGGCTCGCCGTCGTGCCATCGGACGTCGCTGCGGAGCGTGAAGACGACCGCCGAGTCGCCGTCCAGCTCCCAGGACTCCGCGAGCCAGGGACGCACGCCCAGGCTCTCGTCGTACTGCACGATCGGCGTGAACAGCGCGTACTTGATGAGCTCGTCGGTATACTGGCTGCTGTTCGTGATGGCGTTGAAGCCGCTGAAATCGCTGCGCACCCCGACGACGAGCGTGCCACCGGCCGATTCCGGCGCGCCGTCCCCGCAGCCGGCGCTGAGCGCCGCGAGGGCGGCGCAAAGCAAAACGCTGGCGGCGGACGGCGGGCTGCGTTGCTCCATCAACTCGGCGCTCCCCTGGGCGTTGGTGCGATCCTGAAGCGGCGGGTCGCCGCCGAATACCTCAGCGACGCCAGGTCCATGCTTCGGATGAGTACGTTACCGCCCGCTCCTCCGCGAGTGCCAGCTCACCCGCGGAGAGTCCGGCCGGCGAGAGTGCGCGCGCGATTCGCCTGGCGAACGCCCCGGCGAGCGCTTCGACGATGCGCGCGTCGGCGGGCAGCCGGTCCAGTTCGGCCCGCACGGTCGTCGCCGAGCCTCGTCCGGCCCCGGGCGGCGGCGCGGCGCCGGCGCCCCCCGACCCCAGCAACCCTCCCACCGGGTCCTGCGAGCCCGCCAGGAGCAGCGATCCGTGCTGCAGCAGCGTCCCGCCGGCTCGCCGCTGCGCGCTGCCCAGTATCTTGCGGCCCGATGCCGTCACCTCGCCCGGCGTCGCGTCGGCGAAACAGCTCGGCTCGCCGGTGGACAGGTAGCCGGGCCCCCGGCCCGGTCCGGGTGGAGCGTGCGCGGCCGAGGCCACGTTCGCGTCAACTCCCAGATCCCGCAGGCCCTCGGCCAGAGCCGCGCTGATCGCCAGGTACGCGGCGCGGGGCCGCCCCAGCACGTCCATGCCAGCAGCGACCGAGTACGTGATCTCCCGCGCGTGCAGCACCGCGAGGCCGCCCGTCGGCCGGCGCACGAGCTGCCAGCCGCGCCGTTCCGTTTCGCCGGGCGCGATCACGCCGCGGATCGGCTGGTTGCGGCCGACGGACACACAGGCGGGATTCCAGCGGTAGAAACGCAGCGTGGGCGGACCGCCGGCCGCCGCGGACGCGAGCAGCGCGTCGTCCACCGCCATGTTCCACGGGCCGGCCGCCGCGAGCGCGTCGGGGTCGCCGCCGCCCAGCAGCAGCCGCCAGGGAACCGTCCGCCCTCCCGCCTCGTGCGGCTCCAGCCGCATCAGTCGCCGTCGGCCCCCGCGTACTCCTCGATGGGCGGGCAGGCGCACACCAGGTTGCGGTCCCCGTAGGCCGAGTCGACCCGGCCCACGGCGGGCCAGAACTTGTGCTCGCGGGTCGTCGCGCTTGGATACGCGGCGAGCTCGCGCGAGTACGATCGGTCCCAGGCGTCGGCGGTGACCGCGGCCGCCGTATGCGGGGCGCGTCGAAGCGGGTTGTCCTCGGCGTCCATATCGCCGCTCTGCACGCGGTCGATTTCCTGGCGAATGGAAATGAGGGCATCGCAGAAGCGGTCGAGCTCGGCCCTGGACTCGCTCTCGGTCGGCTCGATCATGAGCGTTCCGGCTACCGGGAAGCTCACCGTGGGAGCGTGGAACCCGTAGTCCATCAGCCGCTTGGCGATGTCCGTCGCGTCCACGCCGGTCGACTGCCTGAGCGGCCGCGGGTCGATGATGCACTCGTGCGCCACGCATCCGCCGGCGCCCCGGTAGAGGACGGGGAAGTGCCCACCCAGGCGCTCGGCCACGTAGTTGGCGCTGAGGATCGCGACCTCGCTGGCGCGGCGCAGCCCCCGTCCGCCCAGCATGCGTATGTAGGCCCACGAGATGGGAAGGATGCTCGAGCTGCCCCAGGGCGCCGCCGAGACCGGGCCGAGGGCCGCGCCGCCCACGGGGACCACGGGGTGGCCCGGCAGGAACGGCACGAGGTGCGCGGCGACCCCGATCGGCCCCATCCCCGGGCCCCCGCCCCCGTGCGGGATGCAGAACGTCTTGTGCAGATTCAGGTGACAGACGTCGGCGCCGAAGTCGCCCGGGCGCGCGAGGCCCACCATCGCGTTCATGTTGGCGCCGTCGAGGTAGACCTGTCCGCCGTGCTCGTGGACCACTCGGCAGATCTCCGTGATGCCTTCCTCGAAGATCCCGTGCGTGGAGGGATATGTGATCATGAGCGCGGCCAGGCCGTGGGCGTGCTCGTCGGCCCTGGCGCGAAGGTCCTCGAGGTCGACGTTGCCCTGGTCGTCGGTCTTCACGACGACGACCCGCATGCCCGCCATCACCGCGCTGGCGGGGTTGGTGCCGTGCGCGGATGCGGGAATCAGGCACACGTCCCGATCCACCTCACCCCGGCTTTCGTGCCAGGCGCGGATGACCAGCAGCCCGGTCAACTCGCCCTGAGAGCCGGCGTTGGGCTGCAGCGATACGCCGGCGAAGCCCGTGATCTCGGCGAGCCAGCTTTCGAGCTGGCCGAACAGCACGCCGTACCCCGCGGCCTGGTCGACGGGCGCGAAGGGGTGGATGCCGGCGAACTCGCGCCACGTGATCGGGAGCATCTCGGCGGCCGCGTTGAGCTTCATGGTGCAGGAGCCCAGCGGGATCATCGACGTCGTTAGCGACAGGTCCCGGGTCTCCAGCCGCTTCAGGTACCGGAGCATCTCGTGCTCCGCGTGGTAGCTCGAGAACACCGGGTGGGTGAGGTACGCGCTCTCCCGGTCGAATCCTCCCCCCCAGGCGCCGTCCGCATCGCGCGCCAGCGCCGCGGGCGACGCAGACCCATCTGCGCCGAACGCGTCCAGGATGTCCGACAGGTCGTCGGGCGTCACCGTCTCGTCCAGAGCGACCACGATGTCCCCGCCGTACGCGCGCAGATTGATGAGGCGCCGGCGCGCCGCGGCCAGGACGCCCTCCCGGGCCTCCGGCGAGACGCGTACACGCACCGCGTCGAAGAAGCGCTCGTGGACCACCTCGTGACCCAGATCCGCTAGGCCGGCGGCGAGCGCCCTCGCGGCGCGGCGCACGCGCCGGGCGATCGCGCGCAGCCCTTCCGGACCGTGGTACAGGGCGTACGCCGCCGCGACCACCGCGAGCAGGACCTGCGCCGTGCACACGTTGCTGGTAGCGCGTTCGCGCCGGATGTGCTGCTCGCGCGTCTGCAGCGCCATGCGCAGAGCGGGCGCGCCGGCGGCGTCCCGCGAGACGCCGATGATCCGGCCCGGCACCTGCCGCTTGTATTCCTCGCGCGTCGCGAAGAACGCCGCGTGGGGGCCTCCGTACCCGAGCGGCACCCCGAACCGCTGGGCGCTGCCGACGACCACGTCCGCGCCCCACTCGCCCGGAGGCGTAAGCAGGGTCAGGGCGAGGAGATCGGTCGCCGCCGTGACGACGGCGCCCGCCTCGTGGGCCGTGTCGGCCAGATCGGCGTAGTCGCGGATGGCGCCGTCGGTCGTCGGATACTGCACCAGCGCGCCGAAGACCCCGTCGTCGAACTCGAAGCGGCCCGGGTCGGCCACGCGCACGTCCCAGCCTCGCGCGCGCGCGCGCGTGCGCACCACTTCGATCGTCTGCGGGTGGCAGTCCTCGGCCACCAGGAACGCCGAGCGGCGACCTCTTACGACCGCCTCGCTGAGCGCCATGGCCTCCGCCGCCGCGGTCGCCTCATCGAGCAGCGAGGCGTTCGCGATCGGCAGGCCCGTCAGGTCGATGACGACGGTCTGGAAGTTGAGCAGCATTTCCAGGCGCCCCTGGGAGATCTCAGGCTGATAGGGCGTGTAGGCCGTGTACCAGCCCGGGTTCTCCAGGATGTTGCGGAGGATGACGGGAGGCGTCACGCAGTCGTGGTAACCCATTCCCAGATACGACCGCCACACCTGGTTGCGCTCCGCCAGCCCCCGCAGCTCCGCCAGCATCGCGTGCTCGCTCAGGGGCGCCGGCAACGCCAGATCGGCGCGCAAGCGGATCGACTCCGGGATCGCGACGTCGAGGAGCGCGTCCAGGGACTCGAAGCCGAGCGCGTCGAGCATCGCCTCGACCTCGCTCTCGGAAGGCCCGATGTGTCTGCGCGCGAACTCGTCCGTGGACGTCAGCGGGTTGTCCGTGGACGCCACCTCCTGCTCCGGTCGATCCCTCACTGCGGTCATCGCGTCTGTCACGTCAGAACTCCCAGGTGGCCCCCGGCTCCAGCACGACGGTGCGGGCCCGGTCGCCGACCGCGTCGGCGAACGCGTGCGGATCCTGGTCGATCACTTCCCACGTTCCGTAGTGCATGGGAATGACCACACCCGGCTCGATGAACTCCACCGCCCGCACGGCGTCCTCCGGTCCCATGGTGAAGTTATCACCGATGGGAAGCAGGGCGACGTCCACCCGGCCCCGGAGGAGCTGCATGTCGACGATCAACGCGGTGTCGCCGGCGTGATAGAGACGCTTGCCGTCCATGTCCAGAAGGAAGCCGCCCGGCATCGTCGTGTAGGGTCCCGCGCCCTCCCCGGCGACCTGCCCCCCGTGTAACGCGGGAGTCATCTTGGCGTGGCCGAAAGGAAACCGGTGACCGCCTCCGATGTGCATCGGATGCGAGTTCTGCACGCCCCGCGTGCCCGCGTAGCTCACGATCTCGTACGTGGAGATCAGCATCGCGCCGGTCTTCTTCGCGAGCGGGATCGCGTCCGCGAAGTGGTCTTCGTGTCCGTGAGTGCAGAGGATGAAGTCGAGTTCGTCGATGTCCTCGACGCTCACGTCGCACCTGGGATTGTCATCCAGGAACGGGTCGATGATGACCCGGTGCCCGGAGTCCGTCTTGAGCCCGAAGGTCGCGTGTCCGTGCCACGTGAGCTGCGCCATGCGCTACCGTCCTTGCGTGGCCCCGCACGCTGCGTCGAGGCCGGCCGCGACGACGGAGCGGAGGCCCGGCGAACGTGATGGCGACGGGAGGGGCCGTCAGCCGATGTGGTCCTCGTATCCGGCGCCGTCCAGGAGCCCCTCGAGCTCGGACGCGTCGGCGATGCGGATCTTGATCATCCAGCCGTCGCCGTACGGGTCGGAGTTGACGAGGGAAGGGTCGGAGTCCAGCGTCTCGTTGACCTCCACGATCTCACCGCCGACGGGCATGTACAGGTCGCTCACCGCCTTCACGGCTTCGACGGTCCCGAAGACGTCCATCCTGCCGAACGAGTCGCCGGGTCCCGGCAATTCCACGAACACGATGTCGCCCAGCTCGCCCTGGGCGTAGTCGGTGACTCCGACGTAGTAGACGCCATCTTCCTCGGCGGATCGAAGGTACTCGTGTTCTTCGCTGTAGAGCAGGTCCGAGGGGATCTGGGACATGAGTCCTCCGGGCGCGTGTCTTGTCGTCGGATCGGCGTTTCGCGACGCGCGCGCACCCCCGTCCGGCCGCCGAGGCGCGTCGAGAATAGGAGGCGCGGTTTGGGCCGTCAAGCGGCCTTGCTGACCCGGGAACATGCGTGTACAATTCGGTTGAGTTTCGCGACGATCGCGGAATTCTGGGCCTCCGGACGCCCTCGAGCAGGCCGCCCGGCGGACCGCGGGGCTCGGACCCCGCTGGAGACCAAGCCCGAACGTTGACAGCGAACAGGAGGTGATCCTTGTCTAGTTGGAGTATCCGCGCGGACCTGACAGGGCAAGCGGTCATCGAAGGGACTGGTCGGTAGATCGGTTTCACGCTGTCCGACCCGACGCTCCCCAGAGGGATCGCGTCAGGTTCAGACGGAACGAAAAGAGAACGCCGCCGGAGCCATCCGGCGGCGTTTTTTCGTCCTGCACCCGGCCGGCCTGACCCCGGTCGGGGTGTAGCCCCACCCCGCGGCCACCACCTATTGTTCCGGCATGTCCGGCGCACGACACGGTGTCGGGCGGACCCTGGGAGACAACGCGATGACCGTAGCGATGGACCAACCCGCCGTGCTTCCTCTGACCACCCTCACCGAGGAAGAGGCGTTGTTTCGCGAGGCCGTTCGGCAGTTCGCCGAGAGCGAGCTCGCGCCCAGGGCGGCGCGCATGGACGCCGCGGGGAGCATGGACGACGACCTGTTTCCGCAGCTGTTCGAGCTCGGGCTGATGGGAATCGAGGTCCCGGAGGAGCTGGGCGGCGCCGGCTCTTCCTTCTTCGCGTCCATCGTGGTGGTCGAAGAACTGTCCCGCGTGGACCCCGCGGTCGCCGTCGTGGTCGACGTCCAGAACACGCTCATCAACAACTGCTTTCTGCGGTACGGCAGCGAAGACCTGAAAGCGCGCTACCTGCCCCGGCTCGCCTCCGAATGGGTCGGCGCCTACTGCCTGTCCGAGGCCGGCTCCGGATCGGACGCCTTCGCGCTGAGCTGCCGGGCGACCGACGAAGGCGACCACTACCGCCTCGACGGCGCCAAGATGTGGATCACCAACGGGAGCGAAGCCAGCCTGTACATCGTGTTCGCCAACCTGAATCCGGCGCAGGGCTACCGCGGGATCACCGCGTTCGTGGTGGAGCGCTCCTTCGACGGCGTATCCATAGGCAAGAAGGAGGACAAGCTGGGCATCCGCGCATCGTCGACCGTCGAGGTTCTGCTGGACGGCGTGCGCGTGCCCAGGGAGAACGTGCTCGGGCAGGCCGGGAACGGCTACAAGATCTCCATCGAGACGCTGAACGAGGGCCGGATCGGGATCGGAGCCCAGATGGTGGGACTAGCCCAGGGCGCGCTGGACCACACGGTTCGCTACACGCAGGAACGGCAGCAGTTCGGCCAGCACCTCTCCGACTTCCAGGCCGTGCAGTTCCAGCTCGCGCAGATGCGCACGGACCTGGAGGCGGCGCGCCTGATGGTCTACAACGCCGGACGCCTGAAGGGTGCCGGAGAGGAGTTCCTGATCGAGGCGGCGATGGCCAAGCTCTACGCCTCGGAGGCCGCGCAGCGCATATCCTCGCAGTGCGTCGACCTCTTCGGAGGCTACGGCTTCACCAAGGAGTACCCCGTCGAAAAGCTCTTCCGCGACTCCAAGATCGGCACGATCTACGAGGGAACGAGCAACATGCAGTTGAACACGATCGCCAAGTACATGCTGCGGTAGCGGCCAGCCCGGAGCACGTCGTCGGTAGGTGTGGACCAGGACGACGGCGGGATTTACGTCGGCGGGTCCGTGTCGGGGTCGCGGTCCGGGTCTTCGGGGGCGCGGCCGGGCGGAGCGCCGAGCAGCGCGCCAACGGCACGCATGAGGTCGGTCTCCGGCACGGGCTTGTAGAGCACTGCGTCCACCCCCGCCGCGTCGATCTCCTCGCGCGCGCGCGCGTCCCGGTCGGACGTGACGACGATGATGGGAACGGCCGACGTGCCCGGATCGAAGCGCAACGCCGTGGCGAGGATGGTCCCCGAGATGTCGGGCAGGTGGATGTCCAGGAGGATCAACACGGGATGGTACGAGCGCGCGAGCCGCAGGCCCTGAACCGCCGTGCTGGCTTCCAGGACGCGGTGCCCGTGCCGACGGAGGATCGCGGTGAGCGCGGCGGTGTCGTCCGGGGAATCATCGATCAACAGCAGCCGTGGGCGCGCCCTTTCGGACCGGCCTTGGTCGAGGTTCAATGGGAGAAGCCGCGTGCGAGTCGACGACGAACGAGTTCGGCCGCAGCGGCGGCCGAGCCGGGCACGTTCGTACCGGCAACCCGCGTACCAGTCGGGGGCGAACGCCCAGCCGCGCGAGGTCCGAGATGGTAGCGTGAAGGTTCCGACGATCCCGGGACGCGACGTCCGGCGAAGGTCGCATTGCGCGTAGAGGGCGCCTCGCCAGCGGCGAAGCGCCCTCCACTCTAGAAAGAAAGGTCGGGGTGGGGCCTCACGCGGCCCGGGAGGGGGGGATGCCTTGCGGTTGCAACACGAGCGCGGCAAGAACCCACACCCCGACGCTTTTTTTTCGGGCCGGCGTCCGGACTCCAACGCCGGTCTATCACAGCCTCCCCGCCACCCGAACTACCTCCGGGTACTTCCACCACCCGTCCCCACACCCCGCGGCCCGGTGCCCGGCACCGGCGCCGCCGCGCCGCCGAGCGCGGCACTCAGAAGAACGCCCGCTATCACGAACGACAGGATCGAGACCGAGAGCATCACCACATCATTCATCCACCCCACCCCATGCCTTCGATCGGATCGGAGCCTCCCGTGAAACAAAGAGGCCGCCGACAAACTCGTTCCCCGAGTCGCTGGCGGCCCGGCTGGCTTGGCGGATCTCCGCTGTAGCTCCGTGGCTCTGCGTCACCGCCTTTCGGCGGCTTTGCTCTTGGCAGCGCTTCGCGTTCTCCAGAGTGCAACGGCTCGGCACGCGGACCCAGTGAGAGGCAACCCACGCACCGTGCGGTCGGCCGTCGGACGCTGGACACGAGTCAAACGACGGAGGAACAAACACTTGGGTGACTTTCCCCCACTCCCATCGAAAGGTGGGAAAGCCGTGCGCTGACGACACATGTTTTCCGGGTTTCGCTACAAAGTGGCGCCCGCAGCCGGGTGCGGCCTTGCGGGTCCTTGCGCGCGCTGCGCGTTTGAACCAGGCCCCCCTACGCGGGTAGCTTTGGAGGGAACCGAAGCGCCGAGCGGGAAGTGCGAGTACGCACCCATGAGCCAGGACTCCATATGAGCACGATCGACGCCCCACCGGCCCCGGAGGACATGCTGCAGCAGCCGGCCACGGCGGAGGGCGAGGTTACCGAGCGGGAAACGCGCGAGGTCGTGGAGTCGTCGCGCGAGGCGGAATGGAGCCAGCCGAGCTTCATGAAGGAACTCTTCCTGGGCCGGCTGCGGATGGATCTGATCCACCCCTACCCCGAGCCCGACCCCGAGGACGCGCGCAGGTCCCGGGAGTTCCTGGAGCGGGTGCGGGACTTCCTGGACACCATTGACGCGGAGCGCATCGAGCGCGATGGCCGCGTGCCGCCCGACGTGATCGAGGGGCTGCGGAAGATCGGGGCGTTCGGCATCAAGATCCCCGAGGAGTACGGTGGTCTCGGCCTGTCGCAGCGCGCGTACGGGCGCGCGATCTCTCTGATCGCATCGAAGAACGCCGCCCTCGCGGTGCTGCTGTCGGCGCACCAGTCGATCGGCGTGCCGCAGCCGCTCAAGATGTTCGGCAC
>DATKCH010000066.1:0-48829 GCA_035513295.1 Longimicrobiales bacterium | reverse complement strand
CGTCGCTGCGTCCTCCACGACCAGGTCCGTGGTCTCGTCGTCGCGCGTCTCGACGAAGGTGAAGCGGCGCCCGTCATCCATCCACGCGAGGTTCGGCAGCCGCGCGGGCTCGAACTCGCGGTCGGCGAAGATCCGGTCGATGGTGAGCTGCTGCGCGCCGAGCGGGCTCGCCAAGACGGTCGCGAAGGCGAGCGCCGCGATGCGGGGGAGTCGGTTCATGGTGGTCGCTGTTCGGTGGTCGATGGCACGCCGGGCTGTGGTACCGGGCCGGGTGGGCGGGGTTCCGGCCGCTACGCGCGCGCCAGCGCCTCCAGCCGCTCCGCCGGCACGGCCCCCGTCTCCCGCGCGGCCTCCTCGCCGCCGCGGAACAGGATGAAGGTTGGGATGCCCCTGATGCCGAGTCGCGCCGAAATCTCGGGAGCGCGGTCGGTGTCCAGTTTGGCGACCAGTAGCTGGCCCGCGCGGTCGCGCGCGATGCGGTCGATGAACGGTGCCATCACCTTGCAGGGGCCGCACCAGTCCGCGTAGAAGTCGACCAGGACGGGCGCGGTGGAGCCCGAGATCGTCCGGTCGAACGACTCCTGCGTGAGCTTCACGGGCCGATCCAGCAGGAACGGCTTGCCGCACTTCCCGCATTTAGGGCGCTGGCCGGCGCGGGCGAGGTCGACGCGGTTGACGGCGCCGCAGAAGGCGCACGGGATCGTGGCGGTCGACGCCGCGGAAGTCGTTTCGCTCATGTCGGGCGATGGATGTTCGGGACGCGGGACCGATGTCGGGGCCCGTGAGAATCCCCTGACCCCGGGTCGTCGCGAAGGATCCGTCCGCACTCGCGGTCGAACCGCTACTCCAGCCCGCCGCGGCAACTCCATGGTCCCGCAAGGTAGCCATCCTGCATGGCTGGCCCGCGTGAGCAACCCTTTTCGGCGCATCTCGAATCCCAGTACACGGTCCGGGCTCCCGACGGCTTCCCATCCTGCCATGTCGCCAAGGAAAAGCGAAACTAGGTTGAGTAGGACGCATCCCCAGCCCCACGGATCCCTCCCATGACCCGACGCTCCTGGGCCGCACTCGCCGTCGCCCTCCTCGTCGTCGCGACGCTCGCCACGGGCGTGGTGCTGCGACTCGGGGCCGCGGAGGGCTCGGTGGAAGGCGCGGAGACCGAGGCGGCGCCCGGCGTGGCGGCCGGGGGCGCGTCGCGCGCCTCGGACGTGCCCATTCCGGTCGAGGGCATGGAGGCGATCCTGGACACGCTGATCCTCGCAGTGAAGGCGAACGGCCGGGCCGCGCCGGCGCGGACGACGACCATCCTCGCGCAGGTCGGCGGGCGCGTCTCGCGCGTGGGGGTCGCGGAGAGCGATGCCGTCGGCGCGGGCCGGGTCCTGGTGTCGCTCGACCCGACGGAGTACCGGCTCGCGGTCGACGACGCCGAGGCGCAGGTGCGCCGCGCCGAGGCCGAGTATCGGACCATCACGCTCTTCGACGAGCGCATTGAGGACCCCGCGGTGAGGGAGGAGCGCGCGCGGGTAGCGCGCGCGCGGAGCGGGCTCGACCAGGCCGAGGTGGCGCTCCGCCGGGCCCAGCTGGACCTGTCGCGGACGACGGTGACGTCGCCGTTCGCCGGCCGCGTCGCGGACGTTCAGGTCGTGGCGGGGGAGTACGTGAGGGCCGGCGACCCGCTGCTCACCGTCTCGGACATCGACCCGATCCGCGTCGAGGCGCAGGTGCTGGAGACCGAGGTGGGCTACCTGCAGGCGGGCGGGGACGCCGAGGTGACGTTCGCCGCCTGGGCCGACGTGCCGTTCAAGGGGACGATTCGCACCATCAATCCCCTCGTCGAGGGCGAGTCGCGCGTGGTGCGCGTGACGGTCGAGGTGGCGAATCCCGGCGGCCGGATCCTGCCGGGCATGTTCGCGGAGGTGTCCCTGGACGCCCGGCGATTCCCGGACCGCGTGCTGATCCCGCGCGAGGCGGTCGTGGAGAGGGACCGGCGCAGCGTGGTGTTCGTCTACGAGGGCGGTCAGGGCGCCGGCCTGGCGAAGTGGCGGTACGTCACGCCCGGGCTGGAGAACGACTCCTTCGTCGAGATCCTCGAGGATCCCGAGACCGACGGGGTGCAGCCGGGCGACACGGTGCTCACCGGGGGCCACTACACGCTGATCCACGACGCGCGCGTGCGACTCGTGGAGGACGCCGGCCGCGCCGGCGGGCGGCCGGATTGACCAGGGCCGTTCGGGCGCACCTGGTCGCGCTCGCCGTCGCGCTGCATCTGGCGGCCGCCACCGAAGAGGCGGTCGCGCAGGACGACGCCGCGTCCGGGGAAGCGCTCGCCCGCATGGACGAGGTGCCGGCCGAGCTCACCCTGGAAACCGCCCTGGAGATCGCGCGCGCCCGCAGCCCTGCCCACGCCCGGGTCCTGAACGACGCGGGGCCGGCCTCCGCGCGGGTCCGAGCGGGCTGGGGCGCGCTCTTGCCAGGCATCGACGCCTCCATGTCGGTGTCGGGGTCCGACGCCCGCCGGGTGACGGGGGAGGACGACTTCGGGGAGCCGGTGCGGCTGCCAGAGCCGTTCGAGTTCCAGAGCAGCAGCTCCACCCAGCGTGTGGGCCTGGACCTCACGCTGTTCGACGGCGGCGCGAACTGGAACCGGCTGGGGTCGGCGCGGGCGAGCGAGCGCGCCACCGGGGCGCGCATCGCGGGCTCCTGGGTCGCCGTGGCGGCGGCGGTGGAACGCTCCTACTGGGACATCGTCCGCGCCGACCTGCTCGCCGGCCTGGAAGAGCGGCTGCTGGTGGCCGCGCGCGAGCGCCTCGACGCGACGGAGCAGCGGCTGCGCGTGGCGTCGGTGTCGCCCGTGGACGTGCTCGGCGCGCGGGTCGACGTCGCGACCCAGGAACTGGCGCTCGAAACCTCCCGCGGAAACGCGCGCAAGGCCCGCCTGGCGCTGCTGGAGGTGATCGGGCTCGGCGGTGAGGCGAGTTTCGAGGCCTCGACGGAGCCGCCCGCGGTGTTCGACCCGTCGGCCTTGGACCCGGCCGCCGTCGTCGGGCGGGCGGTCCGCGCGAACCCTGCGGTGCTGGAGGCAACGGCCGCCGTGGAGGCCACCGAGGAGGACGCGGACGCGGCGCGCGGCGACTGGTGGCCCCGGCTCTCGGCGAGCCTCGCGCTGTCGCGGGGGGTGAGCGTCGGCAGCTACGACGCGCTCACCGAATTCACCCCCGAGAACCGGACGCTGAGCTTCGGCCTCAGCGCGTCGCTGCCGATCTTCGACAGGTTCCAGCGCAGCGAGCGGACGTCCGCCGCGAACGCCGCCGCGGACGACGCCTGGCAGGACCGCAGGGCGACCGCGCTGCGGGTGGAGCGCGGAGTCCGCGAAGCGCTCATGGACCTCCGCAACGCGCACCGCGCGGTGCTGCTGGCGGAACAGGCCGCCGCGCTGAGCGCCGAACGGCTGGAGCTTCAGCAGGAGCTGTTCGCGCTGGGGTCGGTCCAGTTCACCGACCTCCAGCGGGTCATCGAGGAGGCCGCGGCGCAGGAGCGGCGCGCGGTGAACGCGCGTTACGATTTCGAGCGCGCGCGCGTGACCCTGGAAGAGCGGGTCGGCGCCCCGGAATGAGCCTGCCGCGCCTGTCCATCGCGCGCCCCGTCGGGGTCGCGATGCTGTTCATCGGCGTGGTCGTGCTGGGCGCGATCTCCTTCGGCCGCCTGCCCACCGACCTGCTGCCCGACGTGTCCTACCCGCGGCTGGTGGTCTTCACTGGCTATCCGGATGTAGCGCCGACCGAGGTGGAGCGCCTGGTCACCGCGCCCGTCGAGGCGCAGGTGGCCGCCGTCGCGGGCGTCGAGCGGATCGAGAGCGTCTCCCGCGAGGGGGCGTCCTACGTGACGCTGCGCTTCGCGTGGGGCACCGACATGGACTTCGCGGCCCTCGCGGTGCGCGAGAAGCTGGACAACCTGCGCGGCATCCTGCCGGAGCTGGCAGACCGGCCGGTCGTCCTGCGGACCGATCCGACCGCCGACCCCGTGATGGCGCTGAGCGTGACCGGGCCGGTCGACCTGTGGGGGCTCAAGGAACAGGCGGAGTCGGTGTTCAAGCGCCGGCTCGAGCAGATCGACGGGGTCGCGCAGGCTGCGGTCGTGGGCGGGCTGGACCGCGAGATCCAGGTCGACGTGGACCCGCGCCGGCTGGAGAACCTCGGGCTCACGGTGGCCGACATCTCGCGCTCTCTGGACGCGGCCAACGTGAGCGCTCCCGGGGGAAGCATCCGCCGCGGCCGTTACCGCTACTCGCTGCGCACGCTCGGAGAGTTCCAGTCGGTGGACGAAATCGAGCGGGTCGTGATCGGACCCGGGCGCGGCGGATCGGCGTTCGGCCCGGCGTCGCCCGCCGGGAACGGCAGCTCGGACGGATCGGGGCAGACCTCGGGATCGGTGCGGGAGTCCGGGTCCCTCATCCGCGTCGGCGACGTCGCCACCGTCCGCGACGGCTTCCGAGAGCGCGAGTCGATCGCCCGCGCCAACGGCCGCGAGGCCGTCGGCCTGCTGCTGTTCAAGGAATCCGGGGCCAATACCGTGCAGGTCGCCGAACGCGTCGAGGACGCCCTGGTGATCCTGCGCGAGGAGTACCCGGACCTGGAGTTCACCGTCCCGATGAGCCAGGCCGGGTTCATCTCGGACGCCATCAGCAGCGTCGCGCAGGCGCTCCTGCTCGGGGGCATCCTGGCGTTCCTGGTGCTCTTCCTGTTCCTGCGCGACTCGCGCTACCCCGTCGCGGTCGCGCTCGCCATCCCGATCTCGGTGATCGGCACCTTCGCGCTCATGGACGCGGCCGGCGTGTCGCTCAACATCATGAGCCTGGGCGGACTGGCGCTCGGCGTCGGCATGCTGGTCGACAACTCGATCGTGGTGCTGGAGAACGTGTTCCGGCACCGCGAGGCGGCGGCCGGCCCCGGGCCGCCCTACGCACGTGACGAGATCGAAACCGCCGCGCGCGGCGCCGAGGAGGTGACGGGCGCGATTACTGCGTCGACGCTCACGACGATCGCGGTGTTCGGCCCGGTGCTGTACGTGCCCGGCGTGGCCGGCGAACTCTTCCGCGACCTGTCCCTCACGGTGGCGTTCTCGCTGCTCGCGTCTCTGCTCGTGGCCATCACCCTCGTGCCCGCGATGGCGGCCCGCTGGGGTGGCGCCGCTGCGGCGCCCGGGCTTCTGCGGCGCGGCGCGCGCGCGCTGGGCGGACGGGTGGGTCGGACCATCGGCGCCGCCACGCGCCCCGCGCTGGACGCCTTCGACCGCGGCTTCGCAAGGTTCGCGGGCTGGTACCACGGCGTGCTGGAGGACGCGCTGGCGCGGCGCGGCCGGGTCGTGGCGGTGTCGCTCGGGGTGCTGGCCGCCGCGCTAATCGTGGGCCTGTTCACCGAGAGGGGGGTGCTTCCCGAGGTCGAGCAGGGCGCCTTCCAGGCGCGCCTCGAACTCGCCCGCGGCACCCCGCTCGAGGCGACCGACGCGGCCGCACGCCGCGTCGAGGCCACCCTGCTCGACGACCCGGAGGTCGGGGCCGTGTTCACGCGCGTGGGCCGGCAGAACGCGGTCGGCACGCTGAACGAGGAAGAGGGCGGGCTGCACACCGCCGCGCTGGAGGTCCGGCTCGAGCCGGGTGCGTCCAGCCACGGCGTCATGCGGCGAACGCGCGCCGCGCTGGTCGACCTGCCGCCGGGCGCCCTCAGGATGGAAGCGGGCCAGGCGACCGCGCTGGGCCGCCTGGTGGGCGGAGAGGAGGCGGCGGACCTGGCGGTGCGCGTGCGCGGAGAGGCGCTCGAGCCGATGCTCGCCTACGCGACCCGGCTGGAGGACGGGCTGGCCGCGCAGGAGGGGCTGGAGAACGTCCGCCTGGGCGTGGAGCTGGGGCAGCCCGAGGTGCGGCTGAGCATCGACCGCGACCGTCTCGCGTCCTACGACCTGCGCCCGGCCGACGTGTCCGCGACCGTGGAGGCGTACATGCGCGGGTCCGTCGCGACCGAGTTCGTCGCGTTCGACCGCAGAATCCCGGTCGTCGTTCGATTGCCGGAGGACGCCCGCCGCGACCCGGCGACCCTGGACCGGCTGCGGGTCGGCGATGTCCCGCTGCGGCAGCTGGTCCGCTCCGCCGAGCGGCTCGGTCCCGCCGAGGTCCGGCGCCTCGACCAGAATCGCTTCGTCCCGCTCTACGTGGACGCCGTCGGGTCCGTCGACGACGGCGTCGAGGAGGTGCAGCGGGCGCTGGCGGGGCTGCCCACGCCGCGCGGGATCCGCGTGGAGGTCGCCGGCGAGAACACCGAGATGCGGCGCAGCTTCCGCGAGCTGGCGTTCGCCTTCGCGCTGGCGCTGCTGCTGGTCTACATGATCCTCGCCGCGAAGTTCGAGAGCTTCCTGCACCCGTTCACGATCCTGCTCAGCGTACCGCTGGCGCTGGTGGGCGCGGTGCTGGCGCTCGCGCTCACCGGCAGCGGACTCAACACCATGAGCCTGATCGGCGTCGTGATCCTGGTCGGCATCGTGGTCAACGACGCGATCGTGAAGGTCGACTTCATCAAGCAGGCGCGAGCGCGCGGCGCGGCCGTGCGCGACGCGATCCTCGAAGCCGGGGAGGCGCGCCTGCGGCCGATCGTCATGACCACGGTGACGACCGTGCTCGGCCTGACCCCCATGGCGCTCGGCATCGGGCGGGGTGCCGACCTCCGGGCGCCGCTGGCGATCGCCGTGATCGGCGGGCTGATCACCGCCACCGCGCTCACGCTGATCGTGGTGCCCGTGGCGTACGCGCTGGTCGAGGATCTCAGGGCCGCCGGCGGGGCCGCCGCCGCCCGCGTGGGCGGCCGCGCCGTTCCACCGTCGCGCCAGGACCACCCATGATCCGCCACATCGTTCGACGGCCGGTCGCGGTGACGATGGCCTACGTGGCGGTGGCCCTGCTGGGCGTCGCGGCTTGGAGGAACGTCCCCATCGAACTACTCCCGGACGCCGACCTTCCGCGCCTCAGCGTGCGCGCCGAGTGGCCGGGCTCCTCCCCGGAAACGACCGAAGCGTTCCTCACGTCGCCGCTGGAGGCCGCGGCTCAGCGGGTCGGGGGCGTCGAGAAGGTGACGTCCGTGTCCAGCGAGGAATTCGGGCGCGGGATCGCAACGGTGGAAATCGAGTTCGCCCGCGGCAGCGACATGGACTTCGCCCGCCTGGATCTCTCCGAGCGGATCGCCGCCCTCGAAACGGACCTGCCGCCGGGCGTGGGCCTGGTGGAGGTCTCCGACTGGGTTCCGGACGAGTTCAGCGAGCAGAACCGCCCCGTCCTGACCTACACCGTGACGGGGCCGCACACGCTGGAGGCCCTGCGCGAGCACGTGGAGGACAAGGTCGCGCCGGACCTTCGGCAGGTGGAGGGCGTCTCCGAGGTGTTCGCATACGGCGGGCGCGACCGCGTCCTGGAAGTCGAGCTGGACGAGGGGCGCATCCGGTCCCTGGGGCTCGGCGTGGGGGACGTCCGCGACCGCCTCATCGCCCTGGAGCAGGTGACGGAGGCGGGCGCGGTGGAGGGCCGCGGGGTGCTCCGCAACGTCGCGATCCGCGACCGCCCGGAGTCCCTGCAGGAACTGCTGGACGCGCCGATCCTCACCACCGGGGACCGCGTGGTCCGGTTGCGCGACGTGGGCAAGGTGCGGGCGACGTTCGACGAGGCGCGCGCCTACTACCGCATCGACGGAAGGCCGGCCGTCCAGTTCGCGGTCTACCGGCAGGTCGGCGCCAACAGCGTGCGACTCGCCGACCAGGTCAAGGAGCGGGTGGGCGCGCTCGAAGCCGGACTGCCGCCGGGCGCGCGGGTGCTCCTGGACGACGACCAGAGCCGGGACATCCGCGCGCAGCTTTCGGACCTGCGCTTCCGCGCGTTCTTTGCCGCCGGCGTGATCTTCCTGGTGCTGCTGGCGTTCCTGGGCTCGGTGACCTCGGCGGCCATCGTCTTCGCCACGATCGCGTTCAGCATCCTGCTCACCGTCAACCTGATCTACTTCGGCGGCCTCACCCTGAACGTGCTCACGCTCATGGGCCTGGCGATGGGGTTCGGCCTCATCGTGGACAACGCCATCGTGGTGCTCGAGAACATCTTCCGGCACGGACGGCGATACGGTTCGCGCGTGGAGGCGGCGGAGCGGGGCGCGTCCGAGGTCGCGCTGCCCATCCTCGCCGCGACCGCCACGACCCTCGTCGTCCTCGTCCCGTTCGTCTACCTCCAGGGCGAGCTGCGCGTCTACTACGTCCCGCTCGCGATCGTCGTCGGCTTCGGGCTCCTGGCGAGCCTGTTCGTGGCGTTCACGTTCATCCCCGCGATGGCCGCGCGCGTCGAGCTGGGTCGGCGCGGTGCAGAGCGCGCCTCGGCGCGGGCCGCAGCCGGCAGGCCGCGCGCGCCCCGTTACCTCCGCCTCTACCGCTCGCTGGTTTCCGGGACACTCCGTCTCCCGTGGGTGACCGTACTTGTAGCATCATTGTTGTTAGGCGGTTCTGCGTTCCTATTCCAGCGATACGTGAATCGCGGAATCGTCTGGGGCGGCCTCGGCCAACGGGACACCTACGTGGACGTCCGCATCAACATGCCGCGCGGCGAGGAGCTGGCGCGAGCCGACGAGCTCGTGCGTCATTTCGAGCATCGGATCGCGGACCTGCCTGACATCGCGCGCTTCGAGAGCCGAATGCGTCCGGGCTGGGGCTGGATTCGGATCACCTTCGCCGAAGACATGGAGCGCACCGACTACCCGCTCGCCGTGCAGGAGGAGCTGACCGCCTACTCCTACCTGTTCGGCGGGACGGACGTGCGCGTGTACGGGCGCGGTCCGTCGTTCTATGGCGGCGGCAGCTCGCCTCCCAACTACTCGATCGAGGTCCTGGGATACAACTACGTGACCGTGCGCGAGATCGCCGAGGACCTGGGGCGCCGGCTCGAGCGCTTCAGTCGGATCCGCGAGGTCGACACCAACGCCAGCGGACAGTTCTTCCAGCGCGACAGGGCCACCGAGGTGGTGCTGGCGCCGGACCGCGCGGCGCTGGCGCGCCACGACCTGACCGCGCGCGACGTCGTCCGGGAGGTGAACGCGGCCGTTCGCACGAGCGAGCGCGGGCGACCGGTGCGGATCGCGGGGGATGAGATGCAGGTCTCCGTGAAGCTGGCCGGCCACGAGACGATGGACCACGTCGAGCTCCTGCAGCTCCTGATCCCCGCGCCCTCCGGCGGCTCGGTGCGCCTGGCCGACGTCGCGACGCTGAGCGAGCGCGACGTGCTGGCCCGCATCACGCGCGAGAACCAGCAGTACGAGCGCCGGGTGGCCTACGAGTTCCGCGGCCCCTCGAAGCTGGGGGACGAGATCACCAAGCGCGTCATCGAGGCCACCGCCGTGCCCACCGGCTACACCATCGAGTCGGGCAACCTGTGGAGCTGGTCGGTCGGGGAGCGCAACCAGATCTACGGCGTCCTGCTCGTGTCGATCCTGCTGGTCTTCGGCGTGACCGCGACGCTGTTCGAGTCGCTGCGCCAGCCGTTCGTGGTGCTGCTCACCGTGCCGTTGGCGCTCGTCGGCGTCTTCCTGATCTTCTTCTACACGGGCGCCAGCTTCACGCGCGAGGCGTACGTTGGGGTGATCATGATGGGCGGCATCGTGGTCAACAACGCCATCCTGCTGGTCGACCACGTGAACCAGAAGCGCCGCCGCGACGGGTTCGGCCTGCGCGAGGCCACGCTCGAGGGGACGCTGGAGCGCGTCCGGCCGATCCTCATGACGAGCGCGACCACGATCTTCGGACTGCTGCCCCTCGTGCTGTTCAGCGACGCCGCCGACGCCAACATCTGGAACGCCCTGGGCTACTCGCTCGTGGGAGGCCTGTCGGCGAGCACCGTGTTCGTCCTGACCGTGACGCCGGCGCTGTACCTGCTGGTGGAGAGACGCGCGGAGCGCGCGGCCGTCGGGCGGGCGATCGCGCGCGGCGGGACGGCGGCCGCTCGCCACATTTGATGGACGCGCGACTCGATGTAGCGTGACCCGGTTGTTTGAAGGCATCGTCGGTCCGCGCGCGTAGCGCCCACGGAAGCCACACGCACCCCCACGCGGAGAGATCCATGGACGAGCACCCCATGCAGGCTTCACCGGCCCAGGAGGCCCCTCCTCGGGCGGGACTCTTCGAAGACATCATCGACGCGTTCATCAACCCCAGGGCGCTGTTCGCGCGCCAGCGCGATCCGAAGTTCTGGGGCGCGCTGATCGTCTTCGCGATCCTGTCGGGGATCCTGCTCTACGCCGCCGGCAGCGCCATCGCGCCGGTCCTGCAGCTCGAGGCGATGCGGGCGCTGGAGGGCAATCCGGCCATCGAACCGGGAACGCCCCCGCCGGCCTTCATGACGAATCCGGCGTTCCAGGCCGGAGTCGCGCTGGTGGTCGGTCCCGTATTCGTGCTGATCCTGGGAGTGTTCGTCTGGCTGATCGGCAAGTTCTTCGGGTTCGCGGGCAGCGTCGGCCACGGACTGGCCATCGCCGTCTTCGCCAACTACCCGCGTCTGCTGACCCCGGTGGCCGAGGTGCTGCAGTCGCTGTTCATCGACGTCAACGCGCTCACGTCCCGCCTGCAACTGTCGCTCGGGCCCGTTCGTTTCCTCGATCCGGAGACGACTTCGGCGAACCTCCGGGGAGTCGCGTCCCGCTTCGACCTGACCATCCTGTGGGCGACCGTCCTGATCGGGATCGGTCTCGCGGTGACCGGTAGGATGTCCGCCGGCCGCGCGGCGGCCGCGGCGGCGATGGTGTGGCTGCTCGCGACCGCGATCGCGGCGACGGGTCTGGGCCTGGGCTGAGGCGTCCGGGACCCGGCCGGGCCGCCTGCGCTCGGGTCGCCCGGACGCGACCCCGGTACGTTGACGGTCCCCGCGGGTGCCGGTAGTCTCCGGCACCCGCCCCGGACCGTCCGGGGCGGGGCCGTCGTTCTTCCGGCCGTTTTCCAATGAGTTCAGACATCCGCGTCCGCTTCGCGCCGTCTCCAACCGGGTTCCTGCACGTCGGGGGAGCGCGCACGGCGCTCTTCAACTGGCTCCTCGCCCGCCGCCACGGGGGTGCGTTCCTGCTGCGCATCGAGGACACCGATCGCGCCCGCTCGACCGCCGAGATGACGGAGGCCATCCTGGATGGCCTGACCTGGTTGGGGCTGGACTGGGACGAGGGTCTCGTGCATCAGGCGGATGGCCTCGAGCGGCACGAGGCCGACGTCGCCCGGCTCCTGGAGGTGGGAGCCGCGTACCGCTGCTTCTGCGGCGCGGACCGCATCGAGGCGGAGAGGGCCGCGGCGGCCGAGCGCAAGGAGGCGTGGCGCTACGACCGGCTGTGCCTGCGCGAGGTGCCGCGGGATGAGTCCGAGCGGCGCGCGCGCGAGGGGGTGCCGTTCGTCGTGCGCGTGCGCATCCCCGACGGGGAGACGACGTGGGAGGACGCCGTCCACGGCCCCATGCGGTTCGCGAACGAGGACATCGAGGACTTCATCGTGCTGCGCACCGACGGAACCCCCATCTACAACCTCGCGGTGGTCAGCGACGACGCGCACATGCGCATCAGCCACGTCATCCGCGGCGACGACCACCTGTCCAACACGCCCAAGCAGATCCAGATCTACCGCGCGCTGGGCTGGCCCGAGCCCGTGTTCGCGCACGTTCCGATGATCCTGGGATCGGACGGAAAGCGCCTTTCGAAGAGGCACGGCGCGACCTCGGTCGGGGAGTACCGCGAGCGGGGAATCCTTTCGTGGGCCATGGTCAATTTCCTCGCGCTCCTCGGCTGGTCGCCGGGGCAGGACGAGGAGATCTTCGATGTCCCCGAACTGATCTCACGCTTCGATCTCGCCGATGTCCAGAAGCGCAGCGCGGTGTTCGACACCCGCAAGCTGGAGTGGCTGAACGGCCAGCACATCAGCCGCGCCAGCGCCGAGGCGCTGGATGCGATCGTCACGCCCCGGCTCGTGGCGACCGGCCTCGTGGACGAGGCGACCCTGGCGGACCGGAAGGAGTGGTACCTCCGCCTGCTGGACCTGCTGAAGGTGCGCGCGCGCACGTTCGACGACTTCGTGCGCCAGGCGCGGCCATACTTCGAGAAGGATGTCGAGTACGAGGAGGACGCGACGCGGAAGCACTGGCGGCGCCCGGAAGAGGTGGCGGCGCATCTGGTGGCGCTGCGGGACCGGTTCGCGCGCGTGGAGGATTGGCGCCAGGAGGAGCTCGAGCCGGCGCTGCGAGGGCTTGCGCACGAGCTCGGGATCGGCGCGGGCAAGCTGATCCACCCGCTCCGCATCGCGCTCACCGGGATGGCGGTGTCGCCGGGGATCTTCGAGGTGCTCGGGGCGATGGGGCGCGAACGGACCCTCGAGCGCATCGACGCGGCGCTCCCGGAACTCGACCGGCGCGCTGCGCTCGTGGCGGAAGCGCCCGGCGGTTGACCCTCGGGGGGGAGCGTTCGTACCGTACCTCGGTTAACGGTGCCCCTTGGTGTAACTGGCAACACGCCTGACTCTGGATCAGGAGAGTCCTGGTTCGATCCCAGGAGGGGCAATATGCGCCACGAGGGCAAATGGTCGAGCGCTCGCGCCTGACGACGGGAGGGAGCGATGGAGCCTCTTAGCGACGTCGAGCGCGACGTCTACGATTACCTCGTGGACTACCTGCGCGAGCACACGTATCAGCCCTCCGTGCGAGAGATCGGCGGGCAGTTCGGCATCAAGAGCACGAAGACGGTCGCGGCGCATCTGCAGTCCCTGGCCGACAAGGGCTGGGTCGAGCGGGACCCCTCCCGATCCCGGGGCGTCCGCCTTCTCGCGACGACGCTGTTCCCCGACACGGTGGAAGTCCGCTCGTTCCGTTCGCTGGCCGAGGAGGGCGAACCGTTCGACGACGACCTGTGCGACGGCAGCTTCCACCTCGATCGCGCGTTCATGGGTTGCAATGACGCCTTTCTCTACCCGATGGGCGGCGACAGTCTCAGCGGGGACGGGATCCTGGCCGGCGACACGCTGCTGGTCGCGCCCGCGTCCGAGCCCGATGTCCAACCGGGAGACCTGGTGCTGGCCCGCGTCGAGCGCCGGGGCGTGGTGCGCCGCTTCGCCGCCGCCAGTGGCGCCGCGGCCGCGCGCCGCGCCGCGGATCCCGCGAGCAACGGCGCGCGCGCGACCGATGGCGACGCGGCCGGCGACCGCTGGGACGGCCAGATCATTGGCCGGGTGGTGGGCGTGTACCGCCGCGTCGTGGAGCCCGACAAGGCGGACTGAGGGTTCGCTGACTCTCCCCCGCGTGCCCCGGTGAGCCCGCCCCCGCGGACCGCCGAACCTCCGCCGGCCCCCTTCGAACCGGCGCTCCCCACCGATGAGCTCTGGATGCGGCGCGCGCTGGCTCAGGCGCGCGTGGCCGCCGGGCTCGGCGAGGTGCCGGTCGGCGCGGTCGTCGTAGCCGGCGGGCGGCTGGTTTCCGAGGCGGCGAACAGGACCCGCGCCGACGCCGATCCGACGGCTCACGCCGAGATCCTCGCGCTGCGCGCCGCGGGCGCCGCCTTCGGAGACTGGCGCCTGGAGGGCGCCACGCTGTACGCCACGCTGGAGCCGTGCGCGATGTGCGCCGGCGCGGCCGTGCTGGCGCGCGTCGAGCGCATCGTGTTCGGCGCCTCCGATCCGAAGGCGGGCATGGTCGGCTCGCTGGGGTGCATCCCGGCGGACCCGCGGCTCAACCACCGGCCGGGGCTCACGCGCGGAGTGCTCGCCGGGGAGGCCGGCGTGCTGCTCCGGTCCTTCTTCCGGGAGCGCCGATGAGCCGGGCCCGCGTGCTGGTCGCCGGGCAGCTCGCCGACTTCCTGCGCGCGACGCCGATCCCCGACGACATCCACGTCGAGCTCCTCGCCGAGGGGGACCCGGTGCCGGAGGGGGACGGCGCCGTCGGGCTGCTCACGCTCCTGACCAGGCCGATCGGCGCCGAGGAGATGGACCGCCTCACGCAGCTTCGCGTGATCGCCAACTACGGCGTGGGCCACGACAACATCGACGTGGCCGCGGCGCGCGCGCGCGGGATCGGCGTGGCCAACACCCCCGACGCGCTGACCATGGCGACCGCCGAGATGACCTGGGCGCTCATCCTCGCGGCGGCGCGCCGGCTGCCCGAAGGCGACCGGCTGGCGCGCGGCGGGCTGTGGACCGGGTGGCACCCCACCCAGCTCCTGGGAAGGGGCCTGGACGGGAGGGTCCTCGGGATCGTCGGCGCGGGGAGGATCGGGACCGAAGTGGCGCGCCGGGCGCCGGCGTTCGGCATGGGCGTGGAGTACTGGAGCCGGAGCCGCAGCCGCGCGCTCGAAAAGCACTCCGGCGCGCGCAGGGTGTCGTTGGACGAGCTGCTCGCGGCCGCCGATGTGGTGTCCCTGCACGTCGCGCTCACCCCCGAGACGACCCACCTGATCGACGCGGCGGCGCTCGATTCCATGAAGCCGGACGCGATCCTCGTCAACACCGCGCGTGGCCCCATCGTGGACGAGCAGGCGCTCATCGAGGCGCTCGAGTCAGGCCGGCTGCGCGCGGCGGCGCTGGACGTCTACGAGCGCGAGCCGGCTATTCCGGCGCGTCTGCGCGCGCTCCCGAACGCGGTGCTGATGCCGCACCTGGGCAGCGCCACCGAAGGGGCCCGCCGGGGCATGTGGGAGCTGGCGTGGGAGAACCTCCTGCGGGGCGTTCGGTTCCAGACGCTGCGCAATCCCGTCGCCGACCGCGGCGCGCCGGGCGCCGAGGACGGCGAAGGCGCGTGAGGATCCGCTAGCCGCCGAGCGCGGCGGGTTCCGCCGCCGCGTCCTGGTCCGCGGTGCTCCCCAGCGCGCGCAGCGCGCCGTACAGGACCCCCAGCCCGAGGAGGATCGCCAGCCACGGGGACAGTCCGAGCGCCGACCCGACGTCACCCACGAGGACCGCGACGACGGCGACCACCAGCGCGTAGGGGAGCTGCGTGCGTACGTGATCGACGTGGTCGCAGGCGGAAGCCAGGGAGCTCATCACCGTGGTGTCGGAGATGGGCGAACAGTGGTCGCCGAAGATCGACCCGGCCATGATCGAACTGATGGCCCCCAGCAGGATCGTGTAGTGGCCCCCGCCGTCGAAGCTGGCGCCGGCGCCCATGTTCACCGCGAGCGGCACGACGACCGGGAACAGGATGGCCATCGTGCCCCACGAGGACCCGGTGGCGAACGCCACCGCCGCCGCCACGATCGTCACGAGCGCAGGCAGCGACCAGAGCGGCAGCGCGTCGCTCAGCACGCCGGTCAGGTATGGTCCGGTACCCAGCGCTTCGGTGACGGCGCCGATCGACCAGGCCAGCGTCAGGATGATCATCGCCATCATCATCGAGCGCATGCCGCCGACGAAGGCGTCCACCGCCTCCGTCGCGCGCAGGAGCCTCTGCGCGGTCGCGAGCACGACCGCGCAGAGCGCCCCGAGCATCGACCCCCACAGCAGCGACTTGTAGGGATCCGCCGCGCCCACGACCTCCCAGAGCGTGTGCTCGCCCTCGCCGAGGCTCTGCGCGCCGGTCGTCCAGATTCCGACCACGACCACGAGGACCACCACCAGCACCGGGACGACGGCGTTCACCCAGCGGCGCGGCGTGCCCTCCCGGGGCTCCATGAGGCCCCCATCCGTGCTGGTGGCGGGCGAGGAGCCGGGCCGCGTCACGCCGCCCCCGGCCGCGGCCCGGCGTTCCGCGTCCAGCATCGGCCCGAAATCGCGCTTCGTGAGCACGATCATCGCGACGAAGAGGAGCGCGAGGATGGGGTAGAACAGATAGGGTATCGAGTGCAGGAAGACGCTGAACGGGTTGGCTGCGCCCGATTGCAGGTCGGCCGCCAGCGCCGGATCGGCGGTCTGCGCCGCGGCCGTCCCCAGCGCCTCGCCGATCAGCGAGATCTCGAAGCCGACCCACGTGCTCACGACCGCGATCGCGGCCATCGGAGCGGCGGTCGAGTCGACGATGTAGGCGAGCTTCTCGCGTGAGATGCGCAGCCGGTCGGTCACCGGTCGGAAGGTGTTGCCGACGATGAGCGTGTTCGAGTAGTCGTCGAAGAAGATCACCAGGCCCGCCAGCCAGGTGAGGAACTGGCCGCGCCGCCGGCTGGTCGCGTAGGGCCTCAGCGCCTCCACGATCCCGAGCGTCCCGCCGGAGCGGCTCATCACCCCCACCATGCCGCCGAGGAGCAGGGTGAAGACCATGATCGCGACGTGGTCGGCATCGAACAGGGCGCCGACGATGAACTCGTCCACGGTGCGCAGCGTCGCCGCGATCGGGTTCCAGTCGGCCAGGAACAGCGCCCCGAGCCAGACTCCCGCGAACAGCGAGATGACCACCTCGCGGAACACGAGGGCCGCCGCGATGGCGGCCAGGGGCGGAACGATGCTGAGCCAGCCGGGGTCGATGACGTCCATCGGGGCGCTGGGGTGCGGGGGAGCGTCGTCGGCCGCGGGCCGGGTGACGGGCGCGATAATGGCGGGTGCGCGCGCCGCCGGCAACGCGCGTCGGCGGCCGGGGCGATCGTCACCGCGCGACATTGACCCTGCCCGGGGGCCTCAGGTAGTTTGGCGCGATTCTGCGCCGGCCGACCCCGACGATCCCCCGTCAACTGGAAACGGATGAGCCCGGGCCCGCCCAGGGAACTGATGGACGCGCGCGCCGTGGAGCGCGCGCTGGCGCGCATGGCGCGAGAGCTCGTCGAGCGGAACGGTGGTGTGGAGGGGATGCTCCTGATCGGCGTTCACCGGCGCGGGGTCCCCCTGTCCGCGCGTCTCGCCGACGAGATCGAGCGCGCCGAAGGAGCCCGCCCACCCGTCGGATCCCTGGACATCACCCTCTACCGCGACGACCTGATGGCCATCGGGCCCCGGCCGGTCGTGGGAGAGACGCGGCTGCCGGAGGGGGGCATCGACGGCAGGCTCGTCGTGATCGTCGACGACGTCCTGTACACGGGGAGAACGGTTCGCGCGGCGCTGGACGAGCTGGCCGACTTCGGGCGGCCCGCGCGCATCACGCTGTGCGTGCTGGTCGATCGCGGCGGGCGCGAGCTGCCGATCCACGCCGACGTCGTAGGCCTCACGGTGCAGGCGACCCCCGACGAGCGCGTGGAGGTCATGGTGCCGCCGCTGGACGACGAGCTGGGCGTCGTGGCGATCGCGAGAGCGGGGCCGGTTCCGTGACGCCGCCGCCGACCTTCCTCGGAAAGGACCTGATCGGGCTCGAGCACCTGGCGCGCGAGCAGATCCAGGCGATCCTGGATACCGCCGAAGTCTTCAAGGAGATCAGCGAGCGACCGATCAAGAAGGTGCCGGTCCTGCGGGGCAAGACGATAGTCAATCTCTTCTTCGAGCCCTCCACGCGCACCCGGATCTCCTTCGAGTTCGCGGAGAAGAGGCTCTCGGCCGACACGGTCAACGTCGCCTCGACGGGATCAAGCGTGAGTAAGGGCGAGACGCTCGTGGACACCGCGCGCAACCTGGAGGCGATGCGCATCGACATGGTCGTGATCCGCCACTCGGCCTCGGGAGCCGCGCGCTTCCTGGCGGATCGCATCCCGTCCAACGTCATCAACGCCGGGGACGGACGTCACGAGCATCCCACGCAGGGCCTCCTGGACCTGCTGACGATCCGCGACCACCGCGGCGCGATCGAGGGACTGAGGGTCTGTATCGTCGGTGACGTGCTGCATTCGCGCGTGGCGCGCTCGAACATATGGGGCCTGCTGAAGCTCGGCGCCGAGGTCGCCGTGTGCGGGCCCGCCACGCTGATGCCCGCCGCGGTCGAGACCCTGGGCGTGCGCTTCTTCCGGCGCATCGAGGAGGCCCTGGAATGGGCCGACGTGCTCAACGTGATGCGACTGCAGCTCGAGCGCATGCACGCCGGATACGTGCCCAGCCTGAGGGAATACAACCGCTTCTTCGGCGTCAGCAACGAGCGCCTCGAGGCGGCGCCCCGCGACATCCTCGTGCTGCACCCCGGCCCGATGAACCGCGGGGTCGAGATCGACAGCGACGTCGCGGACGGCCCGCACTCGGTGATCCTCGATCAGGTGACCAACGGGGTCGCGGTGCGCATGGCGGTCCTCTACCTGCTCGCGGGGGGGCGGCCCGATACCGCCGAGGCCGCAAAGGGGGGACCGTGACGCGACCGCTGCTGATCCGCGGCGGGCGCGTCATCGACCCTTCCCGCGGCTACGACGAGACCGCCGACGTGCTCCTGGCGCACGGGCGTATCGAGGCGGTGGGGCCCGGTCTCGACGGCCCGGACGACGCGCAGGTGTTCGACGCCGCGGGGAAGGTCGTGTGCCCCGGCCTGGTCGACGTCCACGTGCACCTGCGCGAGCCGGGTGATGAGCACAAGGAGACCATCGCCTCGGGTTCGCGCGCGGCGGTCGCCGGGGGCTTCACGACCATCTGTTCCATGCCCAATACGGACCCGCCCATCGACGACCCCGCGGCGGTCGGATTCGTGCGCGCCGCCGGGCTCCGCGCCGGACACGCCCGGATCCATCCGCTCGGCGCCGTGTCGGTGCACCTGGCGGGAGAGCGCCTGGCGCCGGTCGGCGAGATGGTGGAGGCCGGCGCGGTCGGCATCACCGACGACGGCCGCCCCGTTCGGGACGCCGGCCTGATGCGACTGGCGCTCGAGTACGGCCGCTCGTTCGGGATCCCGGTGGCGAGCCACTGCGAGGTGCCGGAGCTGTCCAGGGGGGGGTCGATGAACGAGGGCGTCGTGTCCACGCGCCTCGGACTGACGGGTATCCCCGGCGCTGCCGAGGACGCGATGATCGCCCGCGACCTGTTCCTCGCCGAGTTGACGGGCGGCCGTTTGCACGTGCAGCACGTGTCCACCCGACGCGGCATAGAGCTGATCCGCGACGCCAAGGCGCGCGGGGTCGCCGTCACCGCCGAAGGCACGCCGCACCATTTTTCCCTGACCGATGAGGCCGTGGAGGGGTACCGGACGCACGCCAAGGTCAACCCGCCGCTGCGCTCGGAGGCGGACCGCCTGGCGGTGCTGGCGGCGGTGGCGGACGGCACCCTGGACTGCATCGCGACCGACCACGCGCCGCACCACTACGACGAAAAGGAGCAGGCTTTCGACGACGCCCCCTTCGGCCTCATCGGCCTGGAGACCTGCGTCGGCATCTCGATGACGTATCTTTTTAGGGATGAGCGCGTTGGACTATCCGATCTCATCCACAGGATGAGCACCGGCCCGGCGTTGGCGTTCGGGCTCGAGGCGGGCACGCTCGTGCCGGGAGCGCCGGGCGACGTCACGGTGCTGGATCCGGACGCGCGGTGGACGGTCGACGCGCGCGCCTTCCTCTCCCGCAGCCGCAACACTCCTTTTGACGGCTGGGAGCTCACGGGCCGCGCGGTCGCGACGGTGGTGGGTGGCGAGGTCGCCTTCCGGCTGCAGGACGCGCCGGCATGAGCGCCCGTTCCGGCCCGACCCCGCGCAGCTGGGTCGGCGACTCGCCCTTCCCGTGGCCGTCGTTCCGGAGCGTCGCGGACGGCGACTTGCTGCGCGCCTGCTTCTACGTGGTCGAGTACCAGGCCGACACGACGCGCTCCGGGCAGGCCTATCTCCGGCTGCGCCTAGCCGATCGGCACGGCCTGCTGGAGGGGATGGTTTGGGAGGAGGTGGAACGGTACGCGCCGCACGTGCGCCAGGGTGGATACGTGGGCGTCAGCGGTCGAGTCGGAAGCTACAACGGCCGCAAGCAGATCCGCATCGACGTGCTTGCGGCGCTGCGCGTGGCGCCCGAGGATACCGAGTTCTTCCTGCCGCGCGGGGACCGCGACCCGCACGAGATGGAAAGGGAGCTCGCGGCCGTGTTGGGCTCGGTCGCGGACCCGGGGCTGCGCGCAGTGCTCGAGCGAGCGCTGGATCCGGCGACGTCGCTGGGGCGCCTGTTCCGGCGCGCCCCCGCGGCCAAGCGCAACCACCACGCACACGTCGGCGGGTTGCTGGAGCACACGTTGTCCGTGGCGGGCGCGTGCGACCGGCTGGCGCGCCACTACGGGGCCGACGTGGACCGCGACCTGCTCGTCGCCGGCGCGCTGCTGCACGACATCGGCAAGACGCGCGAAATCGAACTCTCTCCGGGGCTCCCGTACACCGACGAAGGCCGGCTGCTCGGCCACATCGTGCTGGGGCTCACGGACGTCGAGACGGTCGCGCGGTCCGTGCCGGCGCTGTCGGAGGGGCGTCGCACGCTCCTGCTCCACCTGATCGCGTCGCACCAGGGCCGGTACGAGTGGCAGAGCCCGCGCGAGCCGCTCACGCTCGAGGCCCTCCTCCTGCACTACGCCGACGACATGGACGCCAAGGTGGCGCAGGTGCGGGGCCGGTTGGCCGACGCGCCGCACGGAGGGTGGAGCGGCTACGACCGGTCGCTCGGCCGCGAGTTCCTGCGGCACGGCGCCGACGCGGGCGGCGTCCCGGAAGCGGCACACGCAACGCCTGGCGCGGGCCCGGGAGCGGCACGCGCGGCTGCGCCGTTCGGGCCGAACTCCGTGCCCCGGACCCGGCCGGCGGATGCCACGATGCAAGCCGCGACGTCACGGGAGCATCCTGCCGGGGAGACCGCGTCCTCGTCCTCGTCCGCCCCGATCAACGACGCCCCCGCATCCGACCCCGACGCACCGGACGGCGACGCACTCGATGGCGACGCACTCGATGGCGACGCATCCGACGCTACGTCCGCTCCCTCGCTGTTCGATCGTCTCTAGCAGGTCGCTGCACGGCTTGATCGACCGGCCCGCAAAAAAAAACCGCGACCCCGGAGGGGCCGCGGTGGGAGAACACGCGGGCGGGCTCGCCGTCAGGGCTGGCCGCCCAGCTCCGCGACTTTCTTCGCGAGCTGCGACTTCTTGCGCGCGGCTTTTTTGGGGTGGATCAGCCGGCGGGACGCGTAGCGATCGAGGATCGCGACGGTTTCGCGGTACGCCTCGGTGGCCTCGCCGGCGTCGGTCGCGCTCATGACGCGCTTGATGGCGGTGCGCATGCGCGAGCGCTGCGCGCGGTTCCGGGCCTCGCGCGTGCGCTGCTGGCGCATCCGCTTCTCGGACCCCTTGATGTTCGGCACCAAATCCTCCTGAAAACCCGCGAAATACTGCTTCGGCAGCCCGCAACTCTAAGGAAGGACGTGGGGGCTGTCAATCCGGATGGGTGTCGGGCGCGCGCGCCCGCGCGTGGGTGGCGCCGCCCGATTCGGTTGCCTTAGCTTCCGCGTCCATGGAACTCCTGCTTTTCCTACCGCCGCTCCTGCTGGCGGTGGTCGTGCACGAGGTCGCGCACGCCTGGATGGCGCTCAGGCAGGGCGACGACACCGCCGCGCGGTTGGGGCGGCTGACGCTCAACCCGCTGCGGCACCTCGAGCCGTTCGGGAGCTTCCTCGTCCCGCTCGCGTTGTGGGCCACGAACGCCCCGTTCCTGTTCGGCTGGGCGAAGCCGGTCCCGGTCGATCCGCGCAACTTCCGCGACTACCGCCGCGGCGACGTCCTGGTGTCGCTCGCGGGGCCCGCGTCCAATTTTCTGCTCGGCGCGGTGAGCATCGTCGCGGCCGTGGCGTTCGTGTGGCTCGGCCGCGTCGCGCCGCCGATCGAAGGCTCGGCGGCGTTCCTCGCCGACATGGCGCGCTTTTCCGTGTTCATCAACGTGCTGCTGGGGATCTTCAACCTTCTCCCCATTCCGCCCCTCGACGGATCCCATGTCCTGTACCACCTCCTGCCCCCCGACCTCGGGCGCGCGTATCGGCACGCGGGCCGGTTCGGCATCCTGCTCCTGGTGGGCCTGTTCCTGCTGGCGCCCGGCCTGTTCGAGGTCCTGCTCTGGCCGGTGACAGCCATCGACCGGGTCGCCCTCGACGTCATCCGGATCGCGACGTGAGCGAGTCTCGCCGCCCCGGGAATCGCAGGCTCGATGCGCGTCAGGAGGGCGATCCGATCACGGTGGTCATCGGTCCCGGGGGCGACCCGCCGCCCCTCGTCGTCGAACTGGCCGATCCGGTCGTCGCCGGCGTCGAGGATGCGCCCGTCCGTCTCGACGGCCCGGCGCGGACGCCCGCGCGCGCCGAGCGGGCGGACGAAGAGCAGCGGGCCTTCGTGGTCCGGCTGGACCAGTTCGCGGGGCCACTCGACCTGCTCCTGCACCTGATCCGCGAGCAGGACATCGACATCCTCGACATCCCGGTGGGCAGGATCACGGAGCAGTTCCTGGCGGCGATCGAGGGCATCGAGACCCGGGAGCTCGACAACGCCGGGGACTTCCTCGAGCTGGCGGCCACGCTGGTGCGCATCAAGGCGCGCATGCTCCTGCCGCGCAGATCCGCGTCGGACGAGCTGGAGGCCGACCCGCGCTACGAGCTCGTGCGGCGGTTGCTGGAGTACGAGCACTTCCGCGAAGCGGCGCGTCGGATGGAGGGGTCCGAGGCCGAGCGGGCCCGGCGCTACGCCCGCGGATACGTGCCGCCCCCGCCGGCGCCGACCGTCCCCGATGAGCTGCCGATCGAATGGGACGACGTCTGGGAGGCGGCGCTCGGGCTGTCAGGCAGGGAACGCGAGATCCGGCAGCACCGCGTGGCCCGCCGCGGGGTCCCGGTCGATCACAAGATGCGTCTGATCGTGGGGGCCCTGCGGCGCATCGGCCGGATCGAGTTCCGCGACCTCGTCGCGCCGTTCCGCGACCGCCTGCACGCGATCGTCACGCTGCTCGCGGGCCTCGAGCTCGCGCGCGGCCAGCGCATCTCGCTTCGGCAGCGCGCGCCCTTCAGCCCGCTCTGGTTCTTCGGCGGAGAGCGCACCGATGACGGACTCGAAGCCGATCCCGAGCGCCGCCCGCGGGACGGTCTGGAAGCCCCCGAACCGGCGTCCGCGGATGCCGCTTCGCCGGAACGGACGCCAGCCCCGTGACGCTGGAACGGATCGTCGAGGCGCTCCTTTTCGCGAGCGACGCGCCGCTGTCTCCGGCGGACATCGCGCGCGCCGAGCCGGGGGTGAGCGAGGAAGAGGTGCGTGAGTCGATCGGGCGCCTGCGGGCCGCCTACGACGACGCCCACCGCGCGTTCGCGGTCTACGAGCTGGCGGGAGGCTTCCAGATCCTCACCCGACCCGAGTTCGTCCCGTATCTCGAACGCTTCGCCACCGTCAGCCGCCCCGCCCGGCTTTCGCCGGCGGCGCTGGAAGCGCTCGCGATCGTGGCGTACCGCCAGCCCATCGGCAGGGCCGAGATCGAGGAGATCCGCGGCGTCGGCTCCGCCGGCGTCCTGCGCACTCTGGCGGAGCGCGACCTGATCGAGGTCGCCGGCCGCGGTGAGGGACTCGGACGGCCGCTACTCTACGCCACGACGCCGCGCTTCCTCGAACACTTCGGTTACGCGTCGCTCGGCGACCTGCCGCGGCCGGAGGATCTGCCCATCGTGCTGCGCCACGAGTTCGGTCTCGCGGGCTCCGAGGACGCCGCGGAACCGGCGGGGGCCGCGGCGGCGGAAAGCGGCGGCTACGGCCCGGCCGGAGGGAGTGGGTCCGGCGCCGGTACGCGGGACGCCGCCCCCGACGATGAGGAACGCGTGCAGATGGTCGTCGAGGCCGAGGTCGAGCGGGTGGTCGCCGCGGCGGCGAACAGACCCGGGCCCGTTGACTGAACCGGCCCCCGGGCTTCGCCTCCAGCGCTTTCTCGCCCACTGCGGACTCGGCTCCCGCCGCGCCGCGGAGGCCCTCATCACGGAGGGTCGCGTGCGCGTCAACGGTCGCACGGTGACCGAGCTCGGCACCCGCGTGCAGCCCGACCGGGACCGCGTCGAGGTGGACGGGCGGGAGATCGCGCCCGAGGCGGACACCTGGATCGCGCTGAACAAGCCGCGCGGATACGTCACCACGCGCCGCGATCCGCGGGGCCGAAGGACCGTTTACGATCTCCTCCCCGAACGCTTCGACACGCTGTTCCACGTGGGGCGCCTGGACCGCCAGAGCGAGGGCCTGCTGCTGCTCACCAATGAGGGGGGCACCGCGCACCGGCTCACGCATCCGAGCTTCGGCGTGCGCCGCGTCTATTCGGTCGCCACCGCACGGGCTCTCACCGACGCGGAATTCGAGCGCGTGTGCGCGGGCGTGATCCTGGAGGACGGTCTCGCCCGGCCGCTGGCCGCGACTCGGCTTCCGGACGATGGCGGGCGCGGCGGGAGATTGCGCCTGACGATGGCCGAGGGCCGCAAGCACGAGATCAGGAGAATGCTCGAGGCGGTCGGCCACCGCGTCGTGAGGCTGCGGCGGATCCGCTACGGGCCGGTGGGCCTGGAGGGGCTGGCGCCGGGGAAGTGGCGCGAGCTGACCGAGGCCGAGGTCGAAGCGCTCCGGCGCGGCGGATCGCGGGCCGCTGGCCCGAAACGCGCGAGGCCCCGCCGGGGCGGGTCGAAGGGCGGCGGACGAGCGCGCGGCCAGCAAACGACCTAATGGACATCAACGGCCGGAACGTACTCATCCTCGGCGGTTCGGGGCTCGTCGGACTGGCGGTGGCCCGCCGGCTCCTGGAGCACCGGCCGGCGAGCCTGACGATCCACGCGCTGCGGGAGTCGGAGGTCGACGCCGGCGTTGCCGAGCTGGGCGCCGCCGCCGATCGTGCCGGGGCGACCCTGCGCGGCACGTTCGGCGACCTGTTCGTGCCGCGGGCGTTGAAGGACAGATCGCGCGACGAGATACTGCGGGACGCCGCGGCCCGCGCTCTTCTGCTCGACGACATGCTGGGGGACATGGGCGGAGGTGTCGTGGAGCGTTCGACGCTCGGAGCCCTCGTGATCGACCAGCGTCCCGACATCGTCATCGACTGCGTCAATACGGCCACCGCCTTCGCCTACCAGAACGTGTTCGAGAGCGCGCGCGGGTTGCGCGCGGAGTCCGGGGGGGGAGGCGCCTCCGGCGAGTCGGTGGAGCGCCACCTGGCGACGCTCTACCTGCCGCAGCTGATCCGGCACGTCCAGATAGCGTTGGACGCGATGCGCCGGGTGGGCACGGGCCTCTACCTGAAGATCGGCACCTCGGGGACCGGCGGCATGGGACTCAACGTGCCGTTCACCCACTCGGAGGAGCGCCCGAGCCGGGTCCTGCTGGCCAAGGCCGGGCTGGCCGGCGCGCACACCATGTACCTCTTCCTCATGGCGCGCACGCCGGGAGCCCCGGCGGTCAAGGAGATCAAGCCGACCGCCGCGATTTCGTGGAAGCGCATAGGATTCGGGCCGGTGCGCAGGAGCGGGACTCCGATCGAGCGGTTCGACGCCACCGTTCCAGTCCCGCTCGCGTCGGCCTTCGGCGACGGCAACGCGAGCCCGTCCTGGGAGCCGGCAGGCGGGCCGCTGGAGGGCGTCTACTTGGACGCGGGCGAGAACGGGTTGTTCAGCGCCCCCGAGTTCGAGGCGCTCACGGCGCTCGGCCTAATGGAGTACATCACGCCGGAGGAGATCGCCGAATCCGCGGTTCGCGAGATCATGGGCCACCCCACCGGCCGCGACGTGGTGGGAGCCCTGGACGCCGCCACCTCCGGCCCCACGTATCGCGCGGGAGTCCTGCGCGAGGTCGCGCTCGCGCGCATGGCGGAGCTAGAGGAGGCGCACGGCGTCGAACCGGTGGCGTACGAGGCCCTGGGACCTCCGCGCCTGGCCAAGCTGCTCTTCGAAGCGACGCTGCTGGGGCGGCTGTTTCAGGACCTCGCGGCCGCGTCGGAACTGGACCCGGAGGCGACGGCGCAGCGGGCCTGGGCGGTGGTGCAGGGAGACGCCGAGCTGCGCGTGCGGATGTTGAGCGTCGGGTTCCCGATCCTCCTGCCCGGCGGCGCCAGCGTCCTGCGCGGCCCTGTCGTCGTGGTGCCGCCCGCCCCGGGGGGCGTCCAGGACGCGAGCGCGATCGACGCGGGCTGGATCGACCTGCGCCCGGAGAACTGGAAGCGCTGGCGCGACCGCTTCGTCGCGATGCGCGAGCTGCCTTCCGACGACGCGGCCGACGTGGGCTCGGCCGCGGACCTGGATCCCGGCGATCGCCGCGGCGCGCTCCGGCCCGGGCGCCTGGCGGCCTGGGTACTGCGCTACGAGGAGGCCGGGGAGAGGATCAAACGCTGACGGACCGGCGGGAGTCCGAGGGTGGGCCGGCCCTTCCTTCGGACCCGATCCGGATGGGCCGCGTAGAAGCAGGACGCACGTGGCGCGCCGGGGGGACACGCAGATCGAATCCACGAGCAGCCGGGCGGGCAGCCGGGCCAGGAGGTGCGGGTGGAAGGAAGCACGGACGAGCGCTACGACGCGCCGGAGGAGCGGAATTCGGCGGCCTTCGGCGCGCCCGGCGAGGGGCGGGGGGATCGGTTCGTCGCCCCGGGGGCGGCGCGCGCGAGCACGGAGTTCGGCTCGCTCGCGGCCGCTGCCCGGGAGATGCCGGCGTCCGCCGGACTCCAGCTCGCGCGCCGCATCACGGAACAGATCCGCCGCCGCGTGGTCGGGCAGGACCTCCTCGTGGAGCGGCTTCTCGTGGGCCTGCTGGCCGACGGTCACGTCCTGCTCGAGGGGGTCCCGGGGCTAGCCAAGACCCTCACCGTCAGCTCCCTCGCCGAAACGATCCGCGCCCGCTTCCAGCGTATCCAGTTCACCCCCGACCTGCTGCCGGCCGACATCGTCGGGACGATGATCTACAACCAGGGCAGCGGGGAATTCACCCCGAATCGGGGACCTATTTTCGCCAACATCGTGCTCGCCGACGAGATCAACCGCGCGCCGCCCAAGGTCCAGTCGGCGCTGCTGGAGGCGATGCAGGAGCGCCAGGTCACGTTGGGGGGCGAGACCCACGTCCTGGAGCCCCCGTTCCTCGTTCTCGCGACGCAGAATCCGATCGAGCAGGAGGGGACCTACCCGCTCCCCGAGGCGCAGGTCGATCGCTTCATGCTGAAGCTGGTCGTGCGCTACCCGGGACGCGACGAGGAGAAGGAGATCATCCGGCTGATGGCGGGCCGGGATCCGGTCCCCATCGAGGCGGTCGCGGGTCCCGAGGACGTGTTCGCGGCGCGGCGCGAAGTGCGGGAGGTGTACCTCGACGACAAGATCGCGGACTACATCGTCGATATCGTGCGTTCGACGCGCCACCCCGACGAGTTCGGGGCGTCCGGGCTTCGGCCGCTCATCCATTTCGGGGCGTCGCCGCGCGCCAGCATCTACCTGGCGCAGTGCACGCGCGCGCAGGCGTTCCTCCGGGGACGCGACTACGTGCTGCCGGAGGACGTCAAGGAGCTCGCGCCCGACGTCCTTCGCCACCGGGTCATCACCACCTTCGAGGCGGAGGCCGAGGAGGTCACGGCCGACGACATCGTGCGGCGCCTCCTCGAGGTCGTGCGCGTGCCGTGATCGGCTGGCCCCTCCCCCCCGATCCGGACGACGGCGATGCCGAAAGCGGCGTACCCGGCAAGGGCGTTCCGCGCGAGGTGCTGCGCCAGGTCCGCCTGATCGAACTGCGCACGCGCGGGTTGGTCGACAACGTCTTCGGCGGCGAGTACCAGTCGGTATTCCGGGGACAGGGCATCGAATTCGCGGAGGTGCGCGAGTACCAGCCCGGAGACGACATCCGCACGATCGACTGGAACGTGACCGCCCGCATGGGCCAGCCCTTCGTGAAGCAGTACGTGGAGGAACGGGAGCTCACGCTCCTGCTGGTCGTCGACCTGTCCGGATCGGAGCAGTTCGGCACCCGGACCCGGTTCAAGGCGGAGCTCGCCGCCGAGATCGGGGCGGTCATCGCGCTCTCCGCGGCGAGCAACAACGATCGCACGGGCCTGCTCATCTTCACCGACCGCGTCGAGCACTCGGTGCCGCCCAAGAAGGGGAGACGCCACGCGCTCCGGCTGATCCGCGACGTGCTCGCCTTCCGGCCGCAGGGCCGGGGCACCGACCTGGCGGGCGCGCTGGACTACGCCGGGCGGGTGCTGCCGCACCGCGCGATCGTCTTCGTCCTGAGCGACTTCCACATCCCGGCCGAGGACGAGCCGCAGTTCGACCGCACGCTGCGCGTCGTCTCGCGCCGCCACGACGTCGTCGCGGTGAAGATCTCCGACCCGCGCGAGCTGGAGCTCCCCGACGCCGGGCTGCTGCGACTGCGCGATCCGGAGACCGGAGAGGTGCGTGTCGTCGATACCGGGAGCCGCGAGGTCCGGCAGCGTTTCCGCGCCACCGCGATCGCGCGTGACGCGGCGATGCGGCGCAGGTTCCGGCGCCTCGGCGTGGACGAGATCGAGGTCGCGACCGATCGGCCGTACGCGCCGCCGCTGCTGGAGTTCTTCGAGCGTCGCGCGCGCGCCGCCCGCCGATGACCCGGGGCGCGTTCGCGCGGCGGACGGCCATCGGTATCGCGCTCGCGCTGTCCGCCCCGGCGGCCGCCGCGGGCGCGCCGGTCCAGGGCCCCTCCGCGGCCTTCGCCACCGACAGCGCGACGGTCGGGGATCCCGTGCTGCTCGTCCTCCGCGTCCCACACGACGCCGGCGAGACGGTGCGATTCCCCGACTCGCTGGCGGTGTCGGGAGAAGTGGAGTTCCTGGGCCCGGCCTCGGTCCCGGCCGAGGACGGCCTCCCCGGAGTGGCCAGCGCCGCCTATCGCGTGACCGCCTGGCGACCCGGCGAGCACGAGCTGCCGCCGATCCGGATTCGCGTGGACGGGTCGGGGGGAACCCGCACCGTGCGGCTCGAGCCGCCCCCGCTGCGCATCGCCTCGGTGCTGCCCGCCGACAGCGCGGAGGTCGAGCCCCGCCCGCCCAAGGACGTGCTCGGGCCGAACCGCACGATCCTCCCGACGCTGCTTCTCGTGGCGGTGCTCGTCGCGGCCGGCATCGCCCTGGCTCGCTGGCTGATTCGTCGGAAGCGTCGGCTGTCGGGCGCTTCGGTGGCCGTGGTCCCGCCGGGAACGAAGGCGCTGGACGAGCTCGACCGGATCCACACGTCGGGCCTGCTGGAGAAGGGCGAAGTCAAGCTCTTTTATGTTCTTACGACACGAGTGTTGCGAGACTACCTGAACTCCGTGGAACCCGCCTGGGGTGCGGGGCTCACTACCGCCGAGATCGACGCTCACATCGACCCGGCGCTCCGCCCGCTCGAGAAGCGGGACCTGCTCACCGTGCTGTTCCGGGCGGATCGCGTGAAGTTCGCGCGCCACCGGCCCGGCGCGAGCGAGCCGGAAGAACTCTGGGAGGCGGCGCGCGCGTGGGTGGTCGGGCACGAGGATGAGCGCGCGCGCCGCCAGGCGGAGGCGACCGCCGCCGCGGCGGCGGCGGAGAAGGCCTCGTGAGCGTCGGCTTCGAGCGCCCCTGGCTGCTCCTGCTGATCCCGGCGGCGATCGCGCTGGGGTGGTGGCTGGTGGCGCGCCCGCCCGCCGCGCTCCGTTTCCCGCGCGTGGACGGGCTGCCGGCGGCGGACGCCCTGTTGCGCGCCCTCGCCCAGGCGCCGGAATGGCTGCGCGCGGGGGCGGTGGTCGCGCTCGCGATCGCGCTCGCGGGGCCCCGCACAGGGCTCTCCTCCGTCCAGATCGACGCCGAGGGCATCGCGGCGGTCGTCGCGCTGGACATCTCCAGCTCGATGCTCGCGGAGGATTTCGCGCCGGACAATCGCTTCACGGTGGCCCGCCGTCAGGTCGCGGAGTTCATCCGCGGGCGCACCTACGACCGGATCGGGCTGGTGGCGTTCTCCGGCGAAGCGCTCACCCAGGTTCCGATCACGATCGACTACTCGGTGCTGTTCCGTGCGCTCGAGCGGTTGCGCGTCGGCCAGCTCGAGGACGGCACGGCGATCGGCACGGCGATCGCGACCGCGGCCAACCGGCTCCGCCGGGCTCCCGGCGAGTCGCGCGTCATCATCCTCATGACGGACGGCGAGAACAACCGTGGGGAGGTGGACCCGCTCACCGCCGCGCGCGCCGCCGCCGCGTTCGGCGTTAAGGTGTACGCGATCGGGGTCGGCAGCGAGGGCGTCGCGCAGATGCCCATCGGCCGGGACCTCTTCGGGCGCTTCCAGTACGCGACGGTCGAGGTCCACATCGACGAGGAGCTGCTCACCGAGATCGCCGACCTCACCGGCGGCCGCTACTACCGGGCCACGGACGCCGCCGCGCTCGACAGCATCTACGGTGAGATCGACCGCCTGGAGACCACGGAAGTCGAGGTGCGCCGCTTCGTCGCCTTCACCCCGCGCTACCTGCCCTTCCTGCTGGCGGCCGCGCTGCTCCTCCTGCTCGAACTGTCCCTGCGCGCCAGTCCGTGGGGGCGCGTTCCGTGACCTTCGCGCGGCCGGAGCTCCTGTGGCTGGCGTTCGTGCTGCCGCTGATAGCCGCGGCGGCCGTGTGGGCCATCGCGGCCCGCAGGACGCGCGCGTTGCGGGTGCTCGGGGAGGTGCCCCTGGTGAAGCGCCTGCTGGTCGGGACGGCCCGGGAGCCCACGCCGCTCGCGGCGCTGCGCCTTGCCGTCGCGGCGGCGGCGCTGGGCTTCGCTGCGGCGGGCCCCCGCTGGGGGCTCGAGGAGGTGGAGGCGAGCGGAAGCTCGAGGACCCTCGTGGTCGCGGTCGACGTCTCCCGCTCCATGCTCGCGACCGATCTCGAGCCGGACCGCCTGGAGGCCGCCCGCTTGATGGTCCGGCGCATCCTCGCCGCGCTCCCCGGCGACCGGGTCGGCCTGGTCGCGTTCGCCGGCAACGGCTACGTCCTTTCGCCGCCGACCGTGGACCACGGCGCCCTCGCGCTCTACGTGGACGCTCTCGCGCCCGACATCATGAGCCAGGGAGGCTCTTCGCTCGCCGCCGCCATTCGCCAGGCCGCCGCGCTGGCGCGCGGGGACGAGCAGGCGCTCAGCGGCCCCCGCGCCGTGGTGGTCCTCACGGACGGCGAGGCCCATGAGGAGCGCGCGGCCGTACTCGAGGAGGCGGATCGGGCGCGCGCGGCGGGGGTAGTTTTGCACATCGTGGGCGTGGGCACCACCGAGGGCGCGCGTATCCCCGTGCGGCGCGCCCCGGACGGAAGCCCGATCCGCTATCTGCGGGGTCCCGACGGAGAGATCGTCGTGAGTCGACTGGACGAAAGCCTGCTGAGCGACGTGGCGGCGAGCACCGGCGGACGGTACGTCCGCCTGGGCGAGGCCGGGGCATCCAGAGCGCTGGTGGACGCGCTCCGGTCCGTCGCCGCGGACGGAACCGCGAGCGAGCGGCAGGTCCGGCCGCGCGAGCGGTACGCCTGGTTCGTGGCGCTGGCGCTCGTGCTGATCGCGGCCGACGCGTGGACGCAGCGCACGCCCCCGCTGGACCGCCGCCGCCGCACGAGGCCGACCTGATGCGCCGGTACGTGTCGGTCGCCTGCGTCGCCGCGGGCGCGCTCCTGCTGTCCGGGTTCGGAGACGCAGAGCGCGGCAACCGGCTCTTCCGGGAGGGCCGCTACGAGGAAGCCCTCGCGGCGTACTCGGAAGCCGCGGAGGGGGGGCGCGACGACGCCGAGTTGCGCTACAACATCGGCACGACGCTGCTGCACTTGGGACGGTACGCCGAGGCCGAGCGTCAGTTCGCGCGCGCCCTTCAGAGCGTCGATCCGGCCCTGCGCACGCCCACATTCTACAACCTGGGGCTGCGCTTCCTCGAGGACGGCCGCGGGAGCCCCGACCCGAGGGCGCAGGCGCGCCTCTTGAACGCCGCGGGCGAAGCCTTCAGGCAGGCGCTCCGCCTGGACCCCTCCGATGTCGATGCCAAGTGGAATCTGGAGCTGGCGCTGCGCGACAAGGACGAGGCGGCGGCCGGGGGCGGAGAGGGCGAGGACGAGCAGGACGAGCGGGATCCGCAGCAGGGCGAGCAGCCACGAGAGGGGGGCACGGGCGCCCCTCCGGCCGCCGGATCGGGCGACCGGCCCGAGCGCGCCCCCGCGCCCGGCGAGATGACCCGGGAGCAGGCCGAGCGGGTGCTGGGCTCGGTGGAGCAGGACGAGCGCGAGCTGTTCCGGGAGCAGCTTCGCGACGCGCAGCGAGACCGCCCGGTGCTGCGGGATTGGTGAGGGCTCGAGCCGGGACCCCGTCGGGCATCCTCCTCGGGGCGGCCGCCGCCCTGATCCTGGCGCCCTCCGGCGCCGCGCGGGCGCAGGCGCGCTCCGTCGACGTGACCGCCTACTTCTCCGAAGAGACGGTCATGGTCGGCGCCACGGTCGAATACGTGATCGACGTCGAAGGCGAGGGGCGGGCGTCGTTCGACATCTCGCCGGCGGTGATGCCGAACGGTCTCGTCGTGACCGGTCAGAGCCAGTCCAGCTCGCTGGACATCCGGATGCCGGGAGGGGTCACCCGGGTGCAGCGGCTGACGCTGTCCGTGCTGGCGCGCGCTCCCGGCGAATACCGCGTGGCCGGTCCCGGAGTGCTCGCCGGCGGCACCATCGTCCGCGGAGACGACGCCACGCTCACGGTCGTGGGCGGTCCGGCCGGCGCTTCGGCCGCCCCGGCCGCGGGGACCGACGACATCGCGGTGCGGGCGCGCCTCGCTCGCGACACCGTCTACGTCGGCGAGCCCGTGGAACTCACCACGGAGGTGCTGCTGTCGGACGCCGCGCGCCGCAGACTGCGGGGGGCCCCGCAGTACTTTCCGCCGACGCCTCCCGGATTCCTCATCCACGACCTGGGCGGAGGCGCGCGCCGCTTCGCGACCGCCGGCGACGGCCGGCGCTTCGAAGTGCAGCGGTTCCGAAGGGCCTTCGTGCCGCTTGAGCCGGGCACCTTCGAGCTGCCTCCGGCGCGCGTCGAGCTGGACCTGCGGCGCAGCCTGTTCGACCCCACGATGCCGAACGTCGTCGAAAGCGAGCGGCCCCGCCTGGTCGTCCTCCCGCTTCCGCCGGCGGGTCGGCCCGACGGGTTCCAGGGCGCGGTGGGCCGATACGCCGTCGACGTCTCGCTGGACCCCCGCACGACGACGACCGGGGACGCGGTGCGCCTGGAGGTCACGGTCCGGGGCAGAGGCTACGTGAAGCCGCTGCCCGCGCCGTCGATCAGCGCCGGAGAGGGGATCGAGGTGGTCTCGCCGATGGAGGAAGCGGACATCCGGAGCATGAACGACGGGCTGGGCGGCGAAAAGAGGTTCTCGTGGATCCTCGTTCCGGATCGGCCGGGCGTGTTCGAGCTTCCCGAGGTCCGATACCCCTACTTCGATCCCGATACGCGGCGGTACGCCATCGCGCGCGGCGCGCGGCTGAGGCTCGAGGTGCGCGGGGCGCCGGATGGGCCCGCCGCCGAGACGGCCGCGCTGGCCGCGCCGCGGCCGACGGCAGGGCCTGGCGGAGCGACCGCCTGGGTCCGCTCGGGACTGTTCAGGGCCGCGCAGGGTGCTCCGCTGGTGGCGTTCGCGTTGGCGTTCCTGGCGCTCGGCGGAGGCCGGCGGCGGCGGGTGACGCGGGCGGAGCTCGCCGAGCGGACGGAGACGCTGCTCGGGCACTGGGCGTACGCGAACGCACAGGGCCGCAACGCCTCCCTCCGGCAATGGCTCGCCGACCGCCTGCAGCGCCCGGATCTGCTGGGCGCGCAGGCCGAGGAGGTGGTGGATGCGGTGTCCGCGGCGGGCGTGCCCACCGCGCTCGGACGCGTCCTGGGCGAGTTGCTGGCGTCCCTGGACGCCACGCGGTACGGACGCGCGGGCGGGAGGGCGCTCGACGGTGACGCGGGCCGCGCGCTGATTCGCGCGCTCCACGCCGATCTCCCGCGGCCGCCCGTCACGCGGACGGACGCCGAGCGCGGGCGCGCCCGACTGCGGACGGCGGCGTCGCTCGTGCTGCTGGCGGGCGTCGCGCTCGCCGCTGCGGCGGCGATGACCGGGCGTCCGGTCCAGCCTTCCGCGGCCTTCGGCGTGGGCCTGGAAGCGCTGAACGGCGGGGAGGCACCCGCCGCCGCGGCGGCCTTCTCGACGTACGTGCGCGAGCGGCCGGACGACGCGGCGGGGTGGTACAATCTGGGGCTCGCTGAGGCCGCGGGCGGGAGCTCGGGGCGCGCGATCTGGGCGTGGCTGAACGCCCTTCGGCGCGCGCCCGGCGACGGGCTCGCCGCGGCGAACGCGCGCGCCCTCGGTGCCCAGGAGGCGGCGATCGACCGGGCAAAGGGAAGGCCGCCGGTGTCGCGCGCGGCGCTTGCCCTGCTGGCGACCCTGGCGCTCTACGTGGTGGCGATCGCCGTGCTGCGCTCGGGAGCGTCCGGCGCGGCCCGGCCGTGGCGCGCCCTGGCGGGCGTGGCCGCGTTCTGTCTCGTTGCCCTGGCCGGCGCCGCTACGCTGCGCGACCGGACATCCCCGCTCGCGGTGCCGCTGGAAACGGTCGCGCTCCGGTACGAGCCGGTGAGGGCGGGCGAGGTGGGGCAGAGCCTCCCGCCCGGCACGGCGCTCGTGCCCCGCGAGCGCCGGGACGGTTGGGTTCGCGTGCGCTTGCCGAGCCCGGGCTCGAATCCGCTCCGCGAGGGCTGGGTCGCCGCGTCCGAGATCGCACGCGTGACTTCTTTGACTCTGCCGTAGGCGATGCACGAGTTCCCGAATCTGACCGTGGTCGAGCACCCGCTCGTGCGCCACAAGATGGCTCTGCTGCGCGACCGCGGGACGTCCAAGAAGCAGTTCCGCGAACTCGTCGACGAGATCTCGATGCTGCTCGCCTACGAGGCGACCGGGGACCTCTTGCTCGAGCCCTCCGAGGTCGAGACGCCGCTGGAGGTGACGGTGCAGGAGACGATCGCCGGCAAGAAGCTCGTGCTCGTGCCGATCCTGCGCGCGGGGCTGGGCATGGTGGAGGCGATCCTGCGGCTGATCCCGTCCGCGCGCGTGGGCCACGTCGGCATGTACCGCGACCCCGAGACGCTCGAGCCGGTGCCGTATTACCTGAAGATCCCCTCGGCGGCGGAGACCCGCGACTTCCTCGTGCTCGACCCGATGCTCGCCACGGGAGGCTCGGCGGCGGACGCGATCGGCCAGCTGAAGAAGGCGGGCGCGACGCGGATCCGCTTCGTGTGCCTGCTCGCCGCACCCGAGGGGGTGCACAAGCTGCTGGGCGAGCACCCCGACGTGCCGATCATCACCGCGGCGCTGGATCGCGAGCTGAACGAGCACGGCTACATCCTGCCGGGACTCGGGGACGCCGGCGACCGCATGTTCGGCACCCGCTGAGACCTTCGTTCCCCCGCGCTCGACACCCGGCGGGCGGTAGGCGCCCCCCGTCGTCGTTGACTTCACGCGCGCCCCCGGGCGCCCTAGATTGCCGGTCAACGGGCCCGTAGCTCAGTCGGTCAGAGCATCCGACTCATAATCGGCAGGTCGTGGGTTCGAGTCCCACCGGGCCCATATGGAAGCAACCGCGGCCCCGCACGGGCGCCCGGCGCGTACGTCACATTCCGGCGCCTCCCGCTGGCCGGCCGCTCGACCGTCGAACGGGTCCTGCGAGGGATTGCCGGGTCCCGCGACGTTGGGGCCGTGCCCTGGGGTTCCCGCCCCCTCTGTCGCCCACGCCGCCCCGACGGGGGGCGCGGCCGGACTCGCCGATTCCGCTACCCGGAGATGGTACCGTGAAAACCAGTCCCATGGAATCCCGTTTCGTTCTGGCCCTGGTCCCCGCGCTGTTCGCACTCGGGTGCGCCACCGATCCGCCCGCCGATGCCGACGCTCGCGAGGCTTCGGGCGCCGACACCACCCGGGACGCGACGGCGGGCACACCGGGCCCCGGCGCCGCGTGCCCCGCCGACAACGGCGGCATCGCGCTCCCCGACGGGTTCTGCGCGACCGTCTTCGCGGACGACATGGGACGCGCGCGCCACATGGCGATTCGCGACGACGGCGCCATGTTCGTGATGACCCGGCCCGGACGCGGAGGGGAGGGCGGCGGGATGGTCGCGCTCCGGGACGGCGACGGTGACGGAGTCGCGGAGCAGCGCGCGCAGATCGGCGTTCCCGGGGGTACCGGCGTCGCGGTGAGCGGCGACTGGGTGTACTTCGCGCCCGACGGCGCGATCATGCGCGTGGCCGTGCCGCAAGGCGCCCTCGAGGCGACGGGGCGGCCCGAGACCATCGTGTCGGATCTGCCAGCGTACGGCTCGCACAGCGCGAAGTCTATCGTGCTCCACGACGGCCGCATGTACGTCAACATCGGGGCGCCCAGCAACTCGTGTCAGGTGGAGGACCGCGAGTCCGAATCGCCCGGACAGGATCCCTGTCCAGAGCTCCAGACGCGCGCGGGCGTATGGAGCTTCGACGCCGGGACCACGGGGCAGACGCAGGCCGACGGGGAGCGCTTCGCCACGGGCATCCGAAACCTAGTGGCGATCACCGTCGGGCCCGACGGGACGTTGTACGGGGCGCAGCACGGCCGCGACCAGCTCGCCGCGAACTGGGGCTACTCGGCCGAGGACAGCGCCGAGAAGCCGGCCGAGGAGATGTTCCGCATCGAGGCGGGCGACGACTTCGGCTGGCCCTACTGCTATTACGACCTGCAGCTGGGCAGGAAGGTCCTTTCCCCCGAGTACGGCGGCGACGGCTCGGAGGTCGGCCGCTGCGCGCAGAAGAAGGATCCCGTGGTCGCCTTCCCCGGTCACTGGGCGCCCAACGGGATCGTGTTCTACGAGGGCGACGGGTTTCCGCCGAGGTACCGCGGGGGCGCGTTCATCGCGTTCCACGGTTCCTGGAACCGAGCGCCCCTTCCGCAGGGTGGCTACAACGTCGTGTTCGTCCCGTTCGCGGACGGCCGGCCGAGCGGCGGCTGGGAGGTCTTCGCGGAGGGCTTCGCGGGTGACGACGTCTCTCCGCAGGGCGCCGACCACCGCCCCACGGGGGTGGCCGTGGGGCCCGACGGGGCGCTCTACGTCAGCGACGATGCAGGGGGCCGCATCTGGAGGATCGTGCACGCCGGCGACTAGGCGCAGTTACGCTCGTCCGCACGTTGACAATACCCGCGCCGGCGGCGAGCTTTCGCCGTCTTTCGCACAGGTTCCAGAAACCGGGCCGGGGCGTCCCGAGCGCGCCTTCGCGGCGCGCCCGTCCCGAGGTCCGATACGTCAGGAAATCAGCCGATGCTGGGCAGCCTCAGAGGCAGGGCCGTCGTCATTCTCGCCGTCCTCGCGGGCGCCGCGTACTTCCTTTGGGATACTCGCGCCGAACTGTGCACGCCGACCGCGGCGGAGGCGGCCGCCGGGCGACCCGCGTCGGGGTGTTCGATCGTCCCCCTCGGGTTGGACCTGCAGGGCGGTTCACACTTCGTCCTCGAGGTGGACGACCCCGAAGGGACCCTCACCGACGAGGCGCGCCGCGACGCCATCGACCGCGCCGAGACGATCATCCGCAACCGCATCGATGAGCTCGGCGTGCGCGAGCCGCTCATCCAGCGCGCCGGAGCCGACCGCCTCATCGTCGAGCTGGCGGGCAGCCAGGATCCGGAGCGGGCGAAGGGCGTCATCCGCGCCAACGCCTTCCTGGAGTTCCAGCTCGTTCGCGAAGGACCCGAATTCGCCGCGGCGCTCCCGCGGATCGATCGCGCGATCGTCAACGAGTTCGGGCCCGACGCGCTCGGAGACCGGACCGTCGGCGCGCCCGGGGGCGGTGACCGCAGCGCCGTCGAGGACCTGCTGTTCGGCGGCGGCGAGGAGACGCCCGCCGTGACACCGGGCGAGGAAAGCGACAGCGCCGACGCCGGCAACGGCGACGCCGAAACCGCGGCAGACCCGACCGGGGACACGGGCGCGCAGGTAGCCCAGGGAGCGGACCCCCGCGCTGAAGCGACCGCGGACACCGGCGCCGCGGAAGACAGCCTCGCGGTCTCCAACGAGCCGCAGGACCGGCCGCTCACGGCGCTGCTCCTCAGCAGCGGACAGCCGGGCGCCTACGTCGTTCGCGAGAACGATCGCGAGCTGGTCGAGCGCTTCCTGGCGGTCGACGCCGTACGGCGCGCGCTGCCGCGCGACGTCGAGCTGCTGTGGGGAGCGAACACGATCGCGCTCGGAGCTGAGCCCTACTGGGAGCTGTACGTCCTCGAGGACCAGGCCGCGATCACGGGCGAGTACCTGGAGGATGCGATCCCCAACATCGACCCCCAGTTCAATCAGACCATCGTCCAGTTCGAGTTCAACCGTCGCGGCGGACGCATATTCGAGCGCTTCACCGGTCAGCACGTCGGCGACTACATGGCGATCGTGCTGGACGACAAGGTGTTCAGCGCGCCGGTCATCCAGTCGCGCATCGGACGGAGCGGACAGATCGAACTGGGCGCCTCCCCGCTCGCCGAGGCGCAGGATCTGGCGCTCGTGCTGCGCGCCGGCGCGCTGCCCGCTCCGCTGTCGATCATCGAGGAGCGCACCGTAGGGCCCACGCTGGGCCGCGACTCGATCGACAAGGGCAAGCTCGCCGGGATCATCGGGGTCGGCTTCGTCCTGGGGCTGATGCTCCTCTACTACAAGGTCGCGGGACTCCTCGCCGTGCTCGCGCTGGCAGTGTACGTGGTGCTCGTCCTCGGCGGCCTGGCGGCGCTGGGGGCGGCGCTGACGCTGCCGGGCATCGCCGGCCTGATCCTGTCCATCGGCATGGCGGTCGACGCGAACGTGCTGATCTTCGAGCGGGTGCGCGAGGAACTGGCCGCGGGCAAGCCGGCGCGCACGGCGGTCGACGAGGGCTTCGGTCACGCGATGTCGGCGATCATCGACTCGAACCTCACCACGCTGCTCACCGCGCTGATCCTCTTCCAGTTCGGAACGGGCCCGGTACGCGGCTTCGCGGTCACGCTGTCGATCGGGATCATCGCGTCGTTCTTCTCGGCCGTGTACGTGACGCGGACGCTGTTCCTTTTCTATCTCGCGCGGCGCGACTCCGCCCGCGCGCTGAGCATCTGAGGGCGCCCGAACGATGCGGATCTTCTCCGAAGCGAATTATGATTTCCTGAGCCTGCGCCGTCGCGCCTACGGCGTGAGCGCCGCGGTCGTGGCGGTCGGGATCGCGGCGATGCTGTTCTTCCAGATCACCACCGGCTCCTGGCTCAACTACGGCGTGGACTTCACCGGCGGCACGCTCGCCCAGGTCGAGCTCCAGCGGGCCACCAGCGTGGGCGAGCTGCGCGCCGCGCTGGGCGAGCTGGGCGGCGACGCTTCCATCAGCCAGTACGGTTCCGACCGGGAGTACATCGTCCGGCTGGCCAGCTTCCAGGAGGACGGCGAGAACATGTCCGAGCGGATCGGCGGGCTCCTGGACGCCGCGTACGGCGCAGGCGTCGGCAGCGTCGTGCGGGTCGAGGGGGTAGGCCCGAAGGTCGGCGGCGAGCTGCAGGTGCGCGCGCTGCTCGCGATCCTGCTGTCGTTCGTCGTGACGCTGATATACCTGGCCTTCCGCTTCGAGACGCGGTTCGGCATCGCGGCGGTCGTGGCGACCGCGCACGACATCCTCGTGACGCTCGGGCTCATGGCGTTGCTGCAGATGGAGGTGTCGCTGGCGACCGTCGCCGCCGTGCTCACGATCATCGGGTATTCGCTCAACGACACCATCATCGTCTTCGACCGCATCCGCGAGAACCTCGACAGGGGCGGCCGGCGCGGGGACTACAGGGCGCTCGTCAATCGCTCGATCAACGAGGTGCTTCCGCGCACGGTCATGACTTCCGGAACGACCCTGGCCGCGCTTCTCTCGCTCGCTCTGCTCGGGGGCGAGATCATCCGTCCCTTCGCGCTGATCCTGATCCTCGGGGTGGTCATCGGCACCTACTCGTCGATCTTCGTCGCCGCCCCGGCTCTGCTCGAGATCGAGCGCAGGTGGCAGCGGAAGGAGGGATCTGCCCGGGGCGCCGCCCGGGAGTCGGCGCGGTCCTCGCCGCGGCCCCCGGCGGCCGCGCGGAGTCGGGCGACCTGACGGCCGACGCCGTCCTCTTCGATTCGCACTGCCACCTCACGGATGAGCGCCTCCTGGCCGACCTCCCGGGGGTGCTCGACCGGGCGCGCGCGGCTCGAGTCACCCGCTTCGTCACCATCGCGAGCGACGCGGACGACGCAGCGCGGGCGCTGACACTCGCGCGCGCACACGAGGGCCTGTTCTGCACCGCGGGCGTCCACCCGCACGCGGTCGGCGAGGCCGCTGCCGACGCGCTGGGGCGGGTGGCCGATCTGCTCGCCGAGCCCGAGGTCGTCGCGGTGGGGGAAACCGGCCTCGACTTCTACTACGACAACGCGCCCAGGGAGACGCAGCGCCGGCTCTTCGAGGCGCACCTGGCGCTCGCCGTCGCCCACGACCTGCCCGCCGTCGTCCACAGCCGCAGCGCCGACGAGGACACCGCCGCCATGATCGCCGAGTACGCCGGCTCGGCCAGAGGCGTCCTGCATTGCTTCGCGGGTTCGCCCGATCTGCTGCGGGCGGGTCTCGATGCCGGGTGGTGGGTCTCCTTCTCAGGCCTGGTGACGTTTCCGAAATTCGAGCGGCGCGCGCTCATCGAACAGGTGCCGGCGGACCGGCTGCTGATCGAGACCGACAGCCCCTATCTTGCTCCCGTCCCGTACCGAGGGCGCACCAACGAACCCGCCTACCTCGTGCACGTCGCCGCAGCGGTCGCCGAGGCGCGGCGCGAGGCGCCGGCGGAAATCGCGAGGCGCACCACGCGGAACGCGCACGCCTTTTACCGCCTGCCGTACCCGAGTGATTGAGAGAAATCCCATGCGAGCCATAGTGGGGCTGTTCGCGCGCTCCCCTTTCGGGCCCCTGCTGGAGCACACCGAGCGCGTGCACCAGACTGTGGAGCTGCTGCCCGAACTCTTCGCCGCCTTCACCGCGGCGAGGTGGGACGAAGTGCAGGCCGTCTACGAGAAGATCTCGCACCTCGAGCACAAGGCGGACGCGCTCAACCTGAGGGTCGTGCGAAACATCATCGTGTCCTGGCTGGCGACCGTGCCCTTCGCCGCCGCCTTCAGCGCGGCGATCTACTTCGCGCTGCGCGCGCTCTTCCTGTAGCGGCCCGCCAATCGCCGTGCGCCCACTCGCCGCCCACCGACGGATCCGCCTCCTCCCGGACGAGGTGGTCGACCAGATCGCCGCGGGCGAGGTGGTCGAGCGACCCGCGTCGGTCGTAAAGGAGCTCGTCGAGAACGCGCTGGACGCCGCGGCGACCCGGATCGAGGTGACGATCCGCAACGGTGGCAAGACCGACATCCGCGTCGCCGACGACGGCATGGGCATGGGCCGGGAGGACGCCAGCTTGGCGCTGGACAGGCACGCGACCAGCAAGATCGCAACGGCCGGGGAGCTCAGCGGGGTCGCCACGTTCGGGTTCCGCGGCGAGGCGCTGCCGTCGATCGCGAGCGTGTGCCGCCTGACGCTCGAGACCGCCGAGGCGGGTGGCGTGGGCACGCGCGTGCGCGCCGACTCCGGCAGGATCGTGGGCATCGAGCCGTGCGCACGGCAACCCGGGACGACCGTACGCGTGGCGGGCCTGTTCCGGAACGTGCCGGCCCGGGCTGCCTTCCTCCGGTCGGCTTCGGCCGAGGCGCGCGCGATATCCGCGACCATCACCACCCTGGCGCTGTCCAACCTGTCGTGCGGCTTCCGACTGCTGTCCAACGACAGGGAGTTGCTGGACCTGCCGGCGGCGGGAGGACTGGTCGACAGGATCGTCCAGCTGTGGGGCGAGGAATCCGCCAGCACGCTCGTGCCCACGGGGGGCGCGGGTGCGCGCGTCGCGGGACTCGTCGAGCGGCCCGACGCGGCCGCCCGCGCAGCGGGCCGGCGCGTGCACCTGTTCGTGAACGGACGGTCGTTCCGCGACGGGGGGATCGTCGCCGCCGCCGAGCGCGCGTACCGGACGACCGTCCCAGAGCGCGAGCGGGCGCGGCCCACGTTGCTCCTGTACCTGGATGTCGAGGCCGGCGGCGTCGACGTCAACGTTCACCCCGCCAAGGCCGAGGTCCGTTTCCGGGACCGCGCCGCGATCGAACGGTCGGTCGAGGACGCCGTGCGCGCGGCGCTGGCGAGCCTGGACAGCGCCGCCCCCCTCGGCCGTGGGGCCCTGCCGTCCGGGCCCGCGCGCTCAGCCGACCCAGGGGTGCCGCCTCGTCCCGACGTGGTCCCTCGGCAGGCCGAAGCGCCCTCCACGCAGCTGGGGTTCCTGGGCCACGCGCCGGCCGCCGGCGTCCCCGGTGCCGGAGCGGCGGCCGCAGGGGCGGCGCGCGGTGCGCGCGCCGGGCAGGGCGAGGAGTCTGGCGAGCGCGGAGACGTGGCCTCAAGAGCCGCCGGATCCGCGGGCGAAGCCACGTGGACCGTGGCCCCCGAGCACGGGCTCGGCACCGGGCTCTGGCAGCTCAACGACACCTACATCGTGGCGCAGACCCGGGGGGGACTGCTGCTGGTCGACCAGCACTCGGCGCACGAGCGGGTGCTGTTCCACCAGACCATGCGCCGCGTGGAGTCGGGAGGAGCCGAGGTTCAATCCTTGCTGTTCCCCCTGACCCTTCGCTTGGCCCCGGCGGAGTACGACGTGGTCGAGCAATCCGCGTCCATCTTCGCCCGCACCGGCTTCGAGATCCAGCCCTTCGGCGGCCGCACCGTGCTCGTCACCGGGGTGCCCGCGGCGCACCCGCGCTTCGACCCCGAGCGCTGCCTGCGCGACATGATCGCGGAGCTCGCGGAAGGAAGCGCGCTCACGCGCGCGGCGCGCAACCAGCACGAGCGGATTGCCATGACCTTCGCCTGCAAGGGGGCGATCAAGGCGGGCGAGCGGCTCGACCCGCGCGAGATGGAGGAGCTTTTCGACCGGCTCTTCGCCACCGATCTCCCCGCCCACGACGTGCACGGAAGGCCGACCATCGTGCGGATTTCGATGGAGGAACTGGCGCGCCGCTTCGGGCGCGGGTGAGCGCCCGTGGGCTCGCGTCCTGCGCCCGCCGGCATCGCCATCGTCGGGCCGACGGCCACCGGCAAGTCGGCGCTCGCATTGGAGGTTGCCCGGCGGCTGCCCGTGGAGATCATCTCCGTCGACAGCAGGCAGGTCTACCGCGGCCTGGATGTGGGGACGGCCAAGCCCCGCGCCGAGGACCGGCGCCGGGTCCCCCACCACGGCCTCGACCTGGTGGACCCAGACCAGCGCTACAGCGCGGGCCGGTTCGCGCGCGACGCGCGCCGCTGGATCGCCGACATCCGCGCGCGCGGCCGCGTTCCGCTGCTGGTGGGCGGCACCGGCTTCTTCCTGCGCGCGCTCACCGACCCGCTGTTCCGCGAGCCGACCCTCGCGCCCGGGCGGCGGCGCTCCCTGCGCGCGTACCTGGAGGCGCTGCCGCGGGCGAGACGGCTGCGGTGGCTGCGCGCCCTCGACCCCGAAGCGGCCGCGCGGCTGGAGCCGGGAGGCGGGGCGCAGCGCGAGGCGCGCGCCCTGGAGGTGGCGCTCCTGTCGGGCCGGCCGCTGACGCAATGGCACGCGCTCGGCCCGGCCGCGAAGGCCGTCGACCTGCTGGTGTTCGCGCTGGACGTAGACCCCGCCCGTCTCGCCGCGCGCATCGAGGCGCGCCTGGACGCCATGATCGCGAACGGGCTGCTCGAGGAAGTGCGCTCGCTCGCGGAGCGCTACGGAACGCGGGCGCCGGCGTTTCGCACCTCGGGCTACGGCGAATTCGTGCCGTGGCTGGAGGGAACCCGGTCGGTGGAGGAAGCGACCCGCGTCGCCAGGACGAACACCCGGCGCCTCGCGCGCAGGCAGCGGACGTGGTTCCGGCACCAGCTTCCGGCGTCGGCGCGGCGCCTGGACGGGGAGCGGAGCGCTTCCAGCCTCGCGGAGTCCATCGCGAGCGCGTGGGGGGACGTCGCCGGTCCCCCGGGAGAGGCGACCGGCTGACGGCCCTTCCTTCGGCGCGCCCGGCCCTCGATCTTCCGGCCGGCGCGGGCGCAACCCTCGAAACGGATCAGCGATGCGAATAGGAATCACCGGGTACCCCGTCTACGGCGGTTCGGGCGTCGTGGCGACCGAGCTGGGCATTGATCTGGCCGGCCGCGGCCACGAGGTGCACTTCATCACGTACGCACCTCCGTTCCGCATGCCGCGCTTCGTGGAGGGCGTCTTCTACCACGAAGTCGAGGTCCCGGCGTACCCGCTGTTCGAGTATCCGCCCTACTCCCTCGCGCTTTCGGTCGCGATGCAGGACGTCACCCTGAAGCACGGCCTCGATATCCTGCACGTGCACTACGCCGTTCCCCACGCGACATCTGCGCTGCTGGCCAAGCAGATGCTGGGAGACGCCAGCCCGAAGATCGTCACCACGTTGCACGGCACCGACATCACGCTCGTGGGCCAGGACCCCTCGTATCACACGATCACGCGCTACTCGATCAGGAGTTCGGACGCGATCACCGCGGTGTCCGAGTACCTGCGCCGCGAGACCGTCGACCGCTTCGACCTCCCGGAGGGTTGCATCGACGTGATTCCGAACTTCGTGGACCTGGAGCTCTACAAGCGCGACGCCACGCCATGCCACCGTTCGACGTTCGTCCAGTCGGACGACGAGCGGCTCATCGCCCACGTCTCCAACTTCCGCCCGGTGAAGCGCGTAGAGGACGTGGTGCGCGTGTTCGAGCGCATCGCCGGGGAGCTGCCGGCGCGGCTGCTGCTGGTAGGGGACGGCCCGGAGCGGGGCAGGGCGCAACGCGTCGCCGAGGACCTGGGTGTCGACGACCGCGTCGTTTTCCTGGGCAAGCAGCAGTCGGTGGTTGAGATCCTGTCGTGCGCGGAACTGTTTCTCCTTCCCAGCGAGTCTGAGGCGTTCGGGCTGGTCGCGCTGGAGGCGATGGCCTGCGGGGTGCCGGTCGTCGCGAGCCGGGTGGGCGGGATCGCGGAGGTCGTCAGCGAGCCGGACGCGGGGCGGCTCGCGCCGGTGGGTGACGTGGACGCGATGGCCGAAGCGGCGCTGCACTTTCTCTCCGACGACGCGACCTGGGCGCGCGCGAGCGCCGCCGCCCGCGCGGCCGCGACGCGCTTCAGCGCGGACGTCGTCGTTCCGCGCTACGAGGCGCTGTACCGTCGCGTGCTCGGCGCGTGAGCGTTCTCGACGCGGCGATCCTCGGGCTCGTCCAGGGGCTGTCGGAATTCCTCCCGATATCCAGTTCGGGCCACCTCGTGATGGCGCAGTGGTTCCTCGACGTTTCGGCCCCCGGGCTGGTGGTCGAGGTCGTCCTGCACGTGGCGACGCTGCTGTCGGTCGCGGTCGTCTACCGGTCGAAGCTGGCGCGCCTGGTGAGTGGGGCGCTCCGCGGGGGGCGCGAAGAATGGCGCTACGTCGGCCTGCTCGCGCTCGCGTCCGTGCCCGCGGCGGTCGTGGGCCTCGGCCTCCAGGGGGCGATCGAGGAGGCCTTCGACAATCCCTACGTGACCGGCTTCATGCTGCTGGCGACGGGCGTCGTGCTCTGGTCGACCCGGGGGCGGGACGGGGGCGGGCGAACGGTGGACGCCAGACGGGCGATCCTGATGGGGATAGCGCAGGCGGTCGCGATCCTGCCCGGCGTGTCTCGCTCGGGCACCACGATCGCGACCGGCCTCTGGTGCCAGGTGGACGCCGAGCCCGCGGCCGAGTTCTCCTTCCTGATGTCGATGCCCGCGATCGCGGGCGCGGCGCTGCTCAAGACGCCGGACATCGGCGGCTCGCTCGCGGGCGCGTACGCGACGGCGCTCGCGGTGGGCTTCGTCGTGGCGCTCGTGTCGGGCGTCGCCGCGATCAAGTCGCTGGTCTGGCTGGTGCGCAGGCGCGCGTTCCACGCCTTTGCCTACTATGTCTGGCCGGCCGGCCTGGTGTTCCTCCTCGCGCTCTGGCTGCGGACGTGAACCGGACGTCGGAACCCCGCTGGGAGGGACGAACCGCCCGCCAGTGGCTCGCCAGGCTGCCGCTGCCCGCGGTGCGGATCTTCGACACGCTGCGCTCCACCAACGACGTCGCCCGGGAGTGGGCGGACGCGGGCGCGCCGGCCGGCGCGCTGGTCCTGGCCGACGCCCAGAGCGCAGGTCGGGGCAGGGGGGGGCGGGCGTGGTGGTCGCCGGCGGGGGTCGGTCTGTACGCCTCCGTCGTGCTGCGGCCGGAGCGAGCCGTGGCGGGCGACGTCGATGCCGGGGTCGTGTCGCTGCGCGTGGGACTGGCCCTGGCGGGGGCGCTGCGCAGCGCGTACGGGTTGGACGCCCGCGTGAAATGGCCCAACGACCTGCTCGCCCCGCGGGGAGGCAAGCTCGCCGGCGTGCTGTGCGAATCCGCGCTGGCCGGGAGCAACCCCGCGTACGTGGTCGCGGGCATGGGCGTCAACGTCGGTCACCCGGACGCGCTGCCGCCGGAGCTGCGCGACTCGGCGACTTCGGTCGCGGCGGTGCTCGGCCACGCGGTAGAACGCGCGGCGCTGTTGGCGCCGCTGGCCGCCGAGCTCGCCGCGCTCGCGGCCGCGCCCGTCGCGCCGCTGAGCGCCGAGGAGCTCGCGCGCGTCGGGCGGCTGGACGCGCTGGCGGGACGGCTCGTGCGCGTCGACCGCGGGCCGCCCGTCCGGGCCCGTGGTGTGGACCCGAGCGGGGCGCTGCGCGTGGCTTCGCTCGTGGGCGGGGGGGAGACCCTGGTCCGGACGGGCACCGTCCGGATCGCGGACACTCGCCGCGAGGCCGGGGTGGGCGAATGCCACGACGGGAGCGAGACATGATTCTCACCATCGACGTCGGCAACACCGAGATCGCGTGCGGCCTTTTCGAAGGCGACGACCGCCGCGCGGCGTGGCGCGTCGTCACGGGCGCCGGTCGCACCGCGGACGAGTTCGCGCTGCTCCTCGATGGCATGCTGCGCCAGCGCGACCTGGAGCCGGGTGCCGTCGACGCGGTGTCCCTGGGGTCGGTCGTTCCGCACGTCACGGGACCGCTGCGCGACGCGTGCGCGGGCCTGTTCGGCGTGGAGCCACTCGTCGTGGACGCGGCGACTCCGCTGCCGATCACCCTGGACGTGGACGCGCCCTCCACCGTGGGCGCCGACCGCGCCCTTAACACCCTCGCGGTGCTCGAGCGTTTTGCGCGGGACACCGTCGTCGTGGATTTCGGCACCGCCACGACCTTCGACTGCATCACGCGCGACGGGGTCTTCATCGGTGGCGTGATCGCGCCCGGCGTGCAGACCGCGGCGGACGCGCTCCTGCGCCGCGCCGCGCGGCTGGCGCGCTTCGAAGGTGGCCCGCCCGCGCGGGTGATCGGCCGCACCACCGAGGCGTGCCTGCAGAGCGGAATCTTCTGGGGCGCCGTGGACTCGATCGACGGCATCGTCGACCGCATCCGCGAGGAATGGCGCCAACCCGAGGCGCTCGTGCTGGCCACCGGCGGCCTCGCGGCGGCCTTCGCGCCGGCCTGCCGCACCGTCCAGCGCGTGGAACCCTGGCTCACCCTGGAAGGCCTCGTCTACGCGCACCGGCACGCGGGGCCCCGCTAGCCGGGCGCCCACCCGACCAGGTACTCCCCCGGAAGGGGTCAGGTGCGGTCCGACGGCCCGTACACTGCCACGTTGACAGGTTCAGTTCGGCACGGGGCGTGCGTATGTAAATTCGGCAGGGTGCTTGACATAGCTCACGCACCCCCTACATTGCCCGTTGTCTTGTTAGCACTCCCGTTAGTTGAGTGCTAAGGAGTTTCGGTCCCAGTACGATCGACACCTACACACACACCAGGGAGGACCAGGGACATGGCGACAGTCAGCGCCACGAAGATCACGCCGCTCGCGGACCGGGTCGTGGTCAAGCCCCTCGAAGACACCGAGGAGATGCGCGGTGGGCTCTACATTCCGGACACCGCCAAGGAGAAGCCGCAGCAAGGCGAGGTCATCGCCGTCGGACCCGGCAAGGTCAACGACAACGGCGAGCGCACCCCCATGGAGGTCAAGGCGGGGGATCGCGTGCTCTACGGCAAGTACAGCGGCACCGAGATCACGGTCGACGGAGACGAGGTACTGATTCTCCGCGAATCGGACGTCCTGGCGGTCGTCGGCTGATACCGGCCCACACCGCAGTGACGCACGAGATTCAATTCTGATAGGAGGAACGCAGCGATGGCTGCCAAGGAACTCGAATTCAACGTCGATGCCCGGGCCCGCCTGAAGAAGGGCGTGGACAAGCTGGCGAGGGCGGTCAGGGTGACGCTCGGCCCCAAGGGCCGGAACGTCGTCCTGGACCGGAAGTTCGGCTCTCCCACGGTGACGAAGGACGGCGTCACGGTGGCCAAGGAGATCGAGCTGGAGGACGCCGTGGAGAACATGGGCGCCCAGATGGTCAAGGAAGTCGCGACGAAGACCTCCGACATCGCCGGGGACGGGACCACGACCGCGACGGTGCTGGCGCAGGCCATCTTCCACGAGGGCCTGAAGAACGTGACCGCCGGCGCCAATCCGATGGCGATCAAGCGCGGCATCGAAAAGGCCGTGGAGAAGGTCGTCGAGGAGCTCAAGGCGATCTCGACCGAGACCAAGGGCAAGAAGGAGATCGCGCAGGTCGGCGCCATCTCCGCGAACAACGACATGGAGATCGGCGAGCTCATCTCCGACGCCATGGAGAAGGTGGGCAAGGACGGCGTGATCACGGTCGAGGAGGCGAGGGGCCTGGAGACCACGCTCGAGACGGTCGAGGGCATGCAGTTCGACCGCGGCTACCTCTCTCCCTACTTCATCACCGATCCGGAGCGCATGGAGGCCGTGCTGGAGGATCCGATGATCCTCGTGCACGACAAGAAGATCGGCGCCATGAAGGACCTCCTGCCGGTGCTGGAGAAG
>DATKCH010000065.1:0-29260 GCA_035513295.1 Longimicrobiales bacterium | reverse complement strand
CGATGCGGTTCTCGGTGCCCTCGAGCTGGTCCATGAGCTGCGCGAAGCGCGCGTCCGATTTGAGCTGCGGATAGTTCTCGACGATGACGAGCAGGCGGGCGAGGGCGCTCGACGTCTCGTTGGCCGCGGCAATGGTCTGCTCGGGCGTCGCGGCCCCCGCCATCTTCGCGCGCGCGTCGGTCACCGACTGGATGACGTCGCGCTCCTGGGCGGCGAAGCCCTTGACGCTCTCGACGAGGTTCGGGATCAAGTCGTTGCGCCGCTGCAGCTGGTTCTCGACCTGCGAGAACTGCGCCTTGATCGCCTCTTCCTGCGTCGTGAACTTGTTATAGGAGCAGCCGGCCAGCATCGGGGTGGCCCCGGCCAGCAGTGCAAGCGCGAGGAGTCGTCTCATAAGCTGATTGTATGAAATTAAAAGTTAGTAAGTTGAAAATTCAAAATTCCAATTTTCAACTTTCAACTTACTAATTTTAAATTCCCTACCATCCGCCCGAGGCTCCGCCGCCGCCGCTGCGACCGCCGCCGAATCCTCCAAAGCCGCCGCCGAAGCCGCCGCCGCCGCGCCGGCCGCCGCCGAACCCGCCGCCGAAGCTGCCGCCGCCGAACGGGCCGACGCCGCCGTGCCAGCCGCTCCAGGGGCCGCGCCGCTTCTTCCCGCGCGATCCGCGGGTGAGGGCCGAGGCGATGGACGAGATCACCGTGAACATGAAGACGCCGATGAACAACAGCGTGATGATCACGCCGGCGGGGATCTCGTTCCGGCGGCGCTCGGACGCGGGGGTCGCCGGGACGCCTTCGAGCGCGACGCCGCGCCGCGCGGCCACGCGATTGATCAGCGCCGTCGTGCCCTCGAGCAGGCCCTGGCCCATCTCCCCCTGCCGGAACCGGGGCGTGATGACGTCGCGGATCGTCTGGCCGGTGAACGCGTCGGTGAGGTGCTCTTCGAGCCCGTAGCCCACTTCGATGCGCACCTTGCGATCGTCGACCGCGACGAGAATCAGCGCGCCGTTGTCCTGGCCCTGCCGGCCGATGCCCGACGCTTCGAACATCTTCACGGCGAGTTCTTCGATGCTGCCGAATGGCGCGAACGTCTGGATGGTGGCGACGACGATGACGTCGTGGCTGGCGCGCTCGAGCGCGCGGATGCGCGCGTCGATGTCGCGCTCGCTCGACGCGTCGATGACGTTCGCGAAGTCGTTCACCGGCTGGGTGAGCCCGGGCACGTCCTCGGCGGCGGCCAGCCCAGGCAGGGCCACGGCCAGCAGCGCGGCCGCGATCCGTCTCATCGTTCGCGCGCCTTCCACGCGTCGAGCGCCTGCCAGAGCCGCTCCGCCGCCTCGAGATACACCGGCATGACGGCCGAGGGGTCGAAGTCGCTGGTGTCGTCGAGCAGCAGCAGGCCGCTGATCGTCTCGGCCGGCAGGCCGAGCTCGCGCGCCGCGAAGGCGGCAATCGCCTCGTCGGTTCCGGCCTCGTCGCCGTGCAGACGCGCGGCGTTGGCCAGCAGCGCGCGGAACGGGTCGATCGAGAACGCGATCAGGTCGCGCCCCTCTGTCGCGCGGCCGCCGGTCGCGATCGCGCCGGCGCGCATGTGCAGCACGTGTCCTTTGGCGAGCACCTCGAGCGCGCGGCGCAGGTCGGCGGGCCGCACCTCGGCCCCCTCGAACGGCGGCACGCCCGCGATGACGACGTGGCGCCGCAGGATCGCGCCGTACTCCACCGGGAACGCGTCGAGCGACCGCCGGAACTCGCCGGGCGTGATCACCAGCGGCACGTCGAGGCCGGCGCGGCGCCAGCGATCGGCGAGCCGGGCGGCCGACGCGAGATCCGCGACGGCAATCGACTCGACGAACGCGGCGCTCGACGAGAGGCCGTACGCCGTCAGCGCGACGAAGCGCGATCCGAAGATCGCCTGCAGATCGCGCGCGAGCGCCTCGAACGCCAGGCGGCGTTCTTCGGTCAGCGTGAGCAAGGGCATCAGCAGATGGTAATAGAATCGTCGGTGATGCGTCTTCGCACGCTGCGTGTCGGCTGCTTCGGCGGCGGCACGGGCCTTCCCAGCCTGCTCGGCGGCCTTCGCGCCGTCCCCTGGCTCGATCTCAACGCCATCGTCACGATGTTCGACTCGGGCGGCAGCTCGGGGCAGCTGCGCGACGAGCTCGGCGTGCTGCCGCCGGGCGACATCCTGAAATGCGCGCTTGCGCTCGCGCGCAACGAGCGCGAGGCGCGCCGCCTGCTGCTGTCGCGCCTGCCGTCACTGGAGCACGCGCGGCTGCGGGGCCACACGGGCGGCAACCTGCTGCTGTCGATGATGGCGCAGTACAGCGGCGACTTCGCCGCGGCGGTCGACGGCCTGCAGTCGCTGCTCGGCTGCGTGGGCCGCGTCTGGCCCATCAGCACCGAGCCGGCAACCGTCTGCGCCGAGTATCTCGACGGCAATGTCATCCGCGGCGAGGTGGAAGTCGACGAGAACCAGCTTCTGGGGCGGCCGGTGCACCGCGTCTGGCTCGAGCCCGAAGTCGACATTCATCCCGCGGCCGCGGCGGTCATCGCGTCGTTCGACGCCGCGATCATCGGGCCCGGCAGCTTCTATACGAGCCTGATGCCGATCCTGCTGGTGCGCGGCGCGCGTGAGGCGTTCGCCAGCGTCAAGGGGCCCGTGGTGTTCGTCGCGAACCTGTTGTCGGAAGGGCAGGGGATGGACGGCATGACGGCCGCCGGGGCCGCGGCCATCCTGGAAGCGGCGATCGGCCGGCCCGTCGACGTGATCGTCTTCAACACGGGCCGGCCCACCGACGAGGCGCTCCGCCGTTATGCCGAGGAGCGCAAGACGCCGCTCGAGCTCGGCGACGTGCCGCCCGGCTGCGAAGTCGTCACGGGCGACTTCTGGCGCGGCGACATCGCGCGCCACGACCGCCGCCGTCTCGGCACAGCCGTTTGGGCGGCCCTGGCGGGACGCTTGTTAACAGAAACGTAGATGGTAAATTGTAAATAGCAACGACAAACGATCATCGATTCGATAATCGATCATCGTTGCTATTTACGATTTACCATCTACGATCGAGGTGTCACTTCACTCTGGCGGCCGTCCACGGCGCGTCGCCGAACGGGCCCGTCAGCGTGCCCGCCAGCGTGCCGTCGTCGTTCATCGCGCCGGCGAAGCCGATCGCCATGGCGCCTTCCGGCGAGTCGATCGAGATGCCGAACGCGATCTTGCCGTCCTCGAACTCGCCGACCAGCGGCGCGTCCCCCTGCGGGCTCGAGATCGTGCCGGTGATCTTCTTGCCGTCGCTCTTGAAGTCGACGCCGACGACCATCGAGCCCTGGTCGGTCTGAACGTCCATCGTCCACTTGCCGTCGACCGACTTCGTGGCCTGTGCGGCGTAGGCAGAGACGGGCGCGCCGGCGACGGCGATCGACAGCAGGGCGGCGGCGAATGCGAAGCGGATCTTCATACGGACTCCTTCAATAACGGCAATGACTGCTCACGGGCGGCGGTCCACGTGACCGCGCCCATGTCCCCGAAGTCGGCCGTTCCCGCGAGCGTGCCGTCGTCCTGCACCTCGCCGCGGAACTGGAGCGTCGTCGTCTCCATGCCCACGGCGAATGTCACGGTGCGCCCGTCGACCTCGCCCGATACCGGGGACGAGCCGTATCGGCCTGTATAGGTGCCGGACAGTTTACCTTCGTTCTGGCGCAGCTCGAGCAGCGGCGTCGCGCGGCCGACGTCCATGTTCAGCGACATGCGCCACTTGCCGGTGAGATCCGCGTTCGCATCAGCGACCGTGGTAACCGCGCCGGCCATACCCACCAAAGCCACGAAACCCACCGTCCACCGTGACCACTGCAGCAACGTACCCACCAATCCCACCACGGCGATCTCCTTCAGAATGACCTGCCGAACAACTCTTCGATCGCCCGCCGCCCGTTGGGCTGCAGGAGCCGCGTGCCCGTGCCCGTGACATGGACGTGCGTGATGACGGGGTCGTCGGCGGCCGCCAGCCTCTTCCACGACGTCTCGGTCCACCTGAACCAGGCGTCCTGCGCCTGGTCGAAGACGTGCAGGGGCTTGTTGCAGATCTTCGCGAACTCCGCGCCCCAGCCCGTGCCGCCGCGCACCGTGCCGTCGTCCTGAATCGTGCCGACGACGTAGATCTCCTGCCCGTGGTTGACCTGGTACCAGATCGTCTGCAGGATCTTCCGGATCGTCGGCGCGTCTTCGGTGTAGCGGCGGTTCATCAGGCGGCCGACGTACTCGAGGCTGACGTCGCCCGACGCGAGTTCTTCGTGATTGAGCACGCGCAGCCCGCGCGTGCGGAGGATGTTGTGGCCGTCGAAGCTGAAGTTGACCTCTTCGATGCCATGCCGCTCGGCCGCCTCGCCGAACGCCTGCTCGGCGCCGGCCGCCCCGCCTGAAAACAGAATGCAATCTTCCTTGTTCATCGCTTCTTCTTTCCTGCCTTCTTCCGTCTTCCGTCTTTCTTCTTCGGTCTTCCGTCTGTCGTCTCGGCGGCCAGGATGTCTTCGAGATCGCCCTCGCTCTTGACGCTCTTCGGCGCGAACTCCGTGATGTCGAGGTCGCCGGACCACTCGTCCCTGTGCTTGATCAGCAGCCAGCTTCGTCCTTTTCCCTCTTCCCAGCCGCGCGTCCGCACGAGCACCCACGAGCCTTTCAGCTTGTAGCCGTCGAGCGTGAACTTCAGGTCTCCCTTCTTCAGCGCCGCGTCGATGTCGTCGACCTCCGGCTCCCACGTGCCGACGTCCCAGAGCATGACGATGCCGGCGCCGTAGCCGGAGGGGATGACCCCTTCGAACGTGCCGTAGGCGATCGGGTGATCCTCGACGTGCATCGCGAGCCGCTTCGTCTTCGGATCGAGCGACGGCCCTTTCGGCACTGCCCACGACAGCAGCACGCCGTCGTGCTCGAGGCGGAAGTCGTAGTGCAGCTGGCTGGCGAGGTGCTTCTGCACGCAGAAGAACCGCGCCTTGTCCTTGCGCTTCGTCCGGTCCTTCTGCTCGTCCCCGACCGGCTCGGGCGACTTCGTGAAGTCGCGCTTGCGGTGGTACTCCTTCAGGGGCACTTACGAAGAATACAGAATACAGAACGCGGAATACAGAAGGAGAATACAGGCGGGAGAATACAGGCGGACATGATGATCGCGGGCGTTCTCATCTATTTGTGCGTCCTGGCGGTCGTTGCCGTCCGGCAGCTGCACCGCACGCAGACCGGCGAGGCGTTCTTCGCCGCCGGCCGGGCGCTGCCGGCGCCGGTACTGGCCTCGACGCTGCTGGCGGCGTGGATTGGCGCGGGCAGCCTGTTCGCCGGCGCCGGTCTGGGCTATCGCGTCGGCGTCGCCGCGCTCTGGCTGTCGGCCGGCGCGTGGGCCGGCATCGCCGTCGTGTGGCACCTTGCGCCGCGTGTACGGGCGCTCACGCAGCTGACCGTGCCGGCCATCTTCCAGGTGCACTACGGACGCCCGGCCCGCCTCCTCTCGGCCATCACCATCGTCGTCGCCTACACGGCGATTGCGGCATTCCAGTTCGCGGCCGGCGGACGGCTGCTGGCGTTCGTGGCCGGCGTCGAGCCCGGCACGGGCACGCTCGTCACGGCGCTGACGTGCATCGGTCTGGCCGCCGTGGCGGGCCTCCGGTCGGTGGCGTGGGCCGACACGGTCAACGCCGCGGCGGTCATCGCGGGATTCGGCACCGCGGCCGCGTACCTCGCGGGCCTCGACGGCGCGGGCTTCGCGCGCGTGCGGGCCGAACAGCTGACGGTCTTCGGCACCATCAACCCCGTCACGGCCGTCGCGCTCTTCGTGCCGGTGCTCGTGCTGCTCCTCGGCGACGCCGGCATGTATCAGAAGCTGGCGGCCGCGCGCGACGAGGGCGGCGCGCGCCGCGCCGTCGGGATGTGGCTGGCGGCCATGATCGCCGTCGACGTGCTCGTCATTGCGGTCGCGGTGCTGGGCAGCGCCGCCGTGCCGATGCTCGACGCAGCCGACACGATCGTGCTGCACGTGGCACTCGAGGTGCTGCCCGCGCTGCCCGGTCTGTTGCTGCTGTGGGGCGCGACCGCCATCATCCTCTCGGCCGCGACGACGTTTCTGCTGGCGGCGGCGACGTGCGCCGTGCACGAGCTCGCGCCCGGCGTCGCCGCCGGTCTGGAGGGCGATCGCGCGGTGTGGCCTGCGCGCTACGCGATCGCGTCGCTCGGCATCGCCGGGCTGGCGCTGGTCCAGCTCTTTCCGGAAATCCTGGCGATGGCGTTGTGGGCGTTCACGATGTACGGCGCGGTGATCACGCCGCCGCTGATGGCGGCGTTCTTCTGGCCGCGGATCACGGCGAGGGGAGCCGTGGCGGGCATGCTCGCCGGGATGGCGGCCACGGTGGCCGTGCAGGCCTTCCAGCCCGCCATCCCGGCGATCTTTCCCGCGCTCCTGCTGTCGGTGTCGGCGATGACGGCGTTCTCGTTCGGGATTTCGGACACGTAAATGGTAAATCGTAGAAGGCATCGTTTATCGGTCCATCGATCGGCGATTCGAGAGCCGATGATCGATGCTATTTACGATTTACCATCTACGTTTCAAGAGTCCTTCAGTCCACCCTCCCTGACAGCTTGCGCACCACGGGGCTGGCCAGCAGCGCGACCATGCCCGCGCCGCCGATGATCATCGCGACCTGGCCGAACAGCGAGGCCGAGTCCATGCTCTCGAGCTGACCCGCGGCCAGGCCGGCGAACAGATTGCCGAGCGCTGCCGCGACAAACCAGACGCCCATCATCTGTCCGAGGCGGTTGCGCGGCGCGAGCTTCGTGATCGAGCTCAGGCCCACCGGCGACAGGCACAGCTCGCCGACCGTGTGCAGGAAGTACGTCACGATGAGCCAGGCCGGCGACACGGGCGACTCGGGTGTCGCGTTCGCCGCGCCCCACGCCAGCACGAAGACGCCTGCGGCAAGGCCGAGCAGGCCCAGCGCGAACTTCATCGGGATGGACGGGTTCGCATTGCGCGAGGCCAGCCACACCCACAGCGATCCGAAGACCGGCGCGAGCAGGATGATGAAGATCGCGTTGATCGACTGCAGCCAGCTCGCCGGCGCCTCCCAGCCGAAGACCACGCGGTCGGTCAGGCCTTCGGCGAAGAGGTTCATTGACGATCCGGCCTGCTCGAACCCCGACCAGAACATCGCGGCGAGGATGAACAGCCAGAAGATCACGAGGAGCCGCTTCTTCTCGATCGCCGTATGGCCGCCGAGGACCAGCAGCCATGCGAAGTACAGAATCGCCAGCACGATGATCGCGTAGCCGAGCGTCCCGCCGATCGCGGGCAGGTCCGGCGTCCATGCGCCGGTCGCGATCAGCCAGCCCGCGACCAGCGCGGCGGCGGCCGTCGCCGCCGCCAGCCCGTAGACGAGTCGGCTTCGCGCAGCGAGCGTCGCGGCGTTCGAGTCCCCTTCGTAGGCGCCGATGTCGCCGAAGTGCTTCTCGCCCATCTTGAACTGCACGAGCCCGATGAGCATGCCGAAGCCGGCCAGCGAGAAGCCCCAGTGCCAGTTGTAGTTCTCGCCGAACAGCCCGCAGAGGATCGGGCCGAGGAAGGCGCCCGTGTTGATCCCCATGTAGAAGATCGAGAAGCCCGCGTCGCGACGCGCGCCGCCTTCCGGGTAGAGGTCGCCGACAATCGTGCTGACGTTGGGTTTCAGCAGGCCGGTGCCGACCACGATCAGCATGAGGCCCAGGAAGAACATCGGCGTCGCGGGCACGGCCATGCTGAAGTGCCCCGCGGCAATGATGCACCCGCCGGTAAACACCGCGCGCCGCTGTCCCCACATGTTGTCGGCGATCCAACCGCCGGCAATCGTCGTCAGGTAGACGAGCGACGTGTAGAGACCGTAAATCGCCCCGGCGGTCGCGACGTCGTAGCCGAGGCCCGGATTGGCGTCGACGGTCGCGCGCGTCATGTACAGCACGAGGCTCGCCCGCATGCCGTAATAGCTGAAGCGCTCCCACATCTCGGTGAAGAACAGGACCGACAATCCCCTCGGGTGTCCGAGGAAGGAACCGTCGGCGGCCGCGCCCGAGCCCGGGTCGGCTACGGCGACACCCGGGCCCGGCATGTCGTTGTCGGTGGTCGACATGGCGTCGTTGGTTCGAGACTCGTGCTGCCGCCGCGGGCGGCGGGGGGGGGCGGAGGTCCTTGTTGCGCGACCGCCTAACCTACGGGGGCGCATCCATTTCGCGCGAGGCGCGCCCCGATCCCCCGCGCCGCCGCGGTACGCCTCTCCCCGGAACGCCGTGCTGCCGTGGCGGCACGCGGGTCATTCCACGCGCGCCGCCGCCGGCGCGGGGAGCCCTTCGGCGGGCAGCCGGAGCGTGAAGCGGGATCCCTCGCCGGAGGTGCTGTCCACGATCACTTCGCCGCTCAACAGGCGGGCGATGCGCAGGCACAGCGCCAGTCCGAGGCCCGTCCCGCCGTACAGCCGCGTGGAGCTGCCGTCCACCTGGCGGAACTCGTCGAAGATCGTGCTCAGCTTTTCTGCCGGAACGCCGATCCCCGTGTCGGCCACCTCCCACTCCACCCACCGGGACGGCGGCGGCCGGATGTCGGCCTCCGCGCCCTCCCCCAACGCGCCGCCTCGATCCTCCGTGACACGCAGCGTGAGCGTGACGGATCCCTCGGGCGTGAACTTGAACGCGTTGGAGAGCAGGTTTTCCAGGACCTTCTGCGCCTTGTCCGGATCGGTCTGGACCAGCACGGCTTCCGACGGTTCCAGGAACCGGAACTCCACGGCCTGTGTCTCGGCCTCGACCGCCGCGATCGCGCGCCTCGCGATCTCCGCCGCGTTCGCCAGGCGCCAGCTCACGGGCACCCGGCCGAGCTTCAACTGCGACAGCTCCAGCAGGTCCCCGATGAGCCTCAGCAGGATTCCGGCGGACCGGTCGATCTTGTTCACCGCCGCGGTCTGTTTCTCGCTCAGGTCGCCCGCGCTGGCCGACTTGAGCAGGTAGGTATATCCCAGGATCGCCGTCAGCGGGGTGCGCAGCTCGTGGCTGATGTTCGCCAGGAACTCGTTTTTGAGCTGGCGCGACGCGTTCGCGTCCCGGACCTTCCGCCCCAGCTCCTCGTTCTGGTGCCGCAAGACCTGATTGGCGCCGCGGAGGTCCTCGATCAGGTGCGCCTTCTCCGCGGTCGCGGCGAGTTGCGTGGCGATGAGTCCGAGCAGTCGCCGTTCGTCGTCGCCGAACTGGTGGGCCCTGGCGAAATAGAAGCTCAGGGCGCCTTCGGACCGCCCGCGCACCTCCAGCGGGAGGCAGATCATGGACGTGAAGCCCAGCTCCCGGGCGGGCTCCCACCATTCCCGCAGGCCCGGGTCGGAGAACACGTCCTCCACTTCCACCGCGCGCGCGTCGGCCACCGCGCTTCCCGTCGGACCGCGCCCGACCCGGACGCGCATCTGGCCGAGGAACATCGCGGCGGACTGGGGCCAGTTGTGCGCGCACGAGAGCTTCAGGAGGCCCCGGTCCGCCGGGTCGCGCAGGAAGACCGAGCTGAACTGCGCCCCGACGAGCGGCGTCACCCGCGCCAGCGCGAGCCGGTAGACCTCCAGCGGCTGGCTGGCGGTCAGGAACGCGTGCGCGAGCTCGCTCGCGATCTCCATCTCGGACGGCGGTGGAGGCGAAGGGCCCGCGCTCGGGGGTGCGCTGCCGGATTCCTCCGCCGAGGGGGTGGTCTCCGCGCTCATCCCGGCCGCGGCCCGCGCGCGCGCCGATCGGGGCGGGCCCGGCGCGGCCGGTCGAAGTCCACGCGCACCGCCCGGCCGCGGATCGTCGTCCCGTTCAGCGCGTCGATCACGCGCCTGGCGTCTTCGGTCGCCACCTCGGCGATCGCGTGCGTCTCCGCCAGCTCGATGCGCCCGATCCGCTCGCCCGCGACGCCGGTCTCGCCCGCGATGGCCCCGACGATGTCGCCCGGACCCGCCCCGTCCTTCTTCCCGACGCTGATGAAGAGGCGCGTGAAAGCGGGGGTCGCCGCGGGCGCGGGGGCCGCCCCGGCGGTCCCGGCCGCGACGACGGGCCGAGCTTCCCGCCGGCCTGCCGTATCGGGCCGTAAGGGGGGTGTCGAGGCCCGCGCCCGCGCGAGCGCGCTCAACGCCGCGGCCACGGGCAACGCGCCGTGTTCCTCGACGAGCGGCGCCAGAACGAGCGTCTGGGCGGCGATGTCCTCCTCGCGCAGCGCGCGCTCCACCCGCTCCCGAAACGCACCGAGCTCGCCCTCGACGGAAGCGGCCGCGTCCGCGGGGGCCGGCGCCAGTTTCATCCCCGCCGCCGCCGCGGCGCGTTGAGCGTGCGCCAGCTCGCGCGCGGCGAGGAACGCCATGCCGCCGTGGGAGTGGCGCTCCGCGAAGGTCGCCGGATCGGGAGGCGCGTCGTAGCTCGCCTGCACCGGCGCCGACGCGTCGCCGGCCGCGCCATCCGCGGGGGCGTCATCGGCGCCGGCTCGTTGCGCGCGCACGCGGACGCTCGCCCCGGCCACCTCCGACGGAAAGCCCCGCGCTCGCAGCGCCGACGCGACCCCTGCGGCCCGGGCCGCGCTGCGGCAATGCGCGACGACGCCGGCGGGGGCGTCCGCCACGAGCCGCGCCAGCGCCGCCGGCCGCTGCGCTTCGGGGAGCACCGCGTACAGGACGGTGACGGCGGGATCCCCGGTGGGCTCCAGCTCGGATCGCGGTGGAATCCCGATCGCCTTCGGAGCGAGACGCTCGCCCAGGTCGCGCGCCGCCTGGCCCTCGTCCGCCGATGTGACGACGCGCTGCGCGGCCGCCGGCAGGGCGGCCACGACTCCCTCCAGGGCGTCCGCCAGCCCGTCCGCCATCGCCTGGACGCCCTCGACCACCAGGGCCGAAACGGCATCGAGCTTCAGCCGCGAACGCCCCAGCGCCGCGGCGGCGGAGCCGGCGTCCGCGACTACGACCGCGGCGGCGGCCGGATCGGACCAGCCCGGCGCCAGCGCCGCCACGCGCACACCGGCCGGCGACCCCAGACGAGACAGCGCGCGCGCCACGTGCTCGGCGCGGTCCGGGGTGGCGGTCAGGACGAGGATGCGTGGAAGGGAGTCGGCGCGCTCGACGGATCCCGGCGTGCCCGCCTCCGACGCGGAGTCTCCCGCGGCGACCTCGATTAGACCGTCCAGAAGCGGCAGGCCGTAGGCCCCGACCAGGCCCGAACCGGGCGAACCCCGCAGCAGCGCGTTGCCGCCGCGCCGCAGGATCGCGAACGCGGCCTCCTGCAGCGAAGTGGGCGCGTCCCAGCCGTTCGCGCGAACGGCATCCGCGAGCTCGTCGCGGAGCTCGATGGCCCCGAAGTAGGTCATGAGCTACGCGCCCGCCCGATCGCCCGGCTCGTAGGGCAATTCGTTCAGGAAATGCTGTGTCTCGATGTCGATCCGCGAGGTTCGGAGCTGGTCGGTGCGCGCCTCCACGACGGACGAGAGGCCGTGCGGGTGTACGTCGATCCACACGGTGCCGTCTCCTCCAGAGAGGGTGACGGAGTGATCGCTCCGCCCGGTGCGGCCCAGCGGGATCCTACCCGTGAGGAACTCCTCCGCCGTCGTCAGGACGGCGTCCGCGGGCAGCGCCGTGATGCGTTCGTATGCGGCCATGTCTCGAAGTGGCGTTCGTTTCGATCTCGTGTCGCCCCGCGTTGGATGCGACCGTCGGGTGCTCGCCAGGGGTGCGGCAATCTCTCCGGCAGGGACGGGCGCGGCAACCCGGCGGGCCCTGTCGTGGGCGGTGGCCTCCGGGCATATTCTCGGCGTGAACTTCAGCGAGAACGTCCAACCGATTCGCCCCTCCGCGACCCTCGCCGTCGCGGCCCGAGCCGGCCAGCTGCGGGCGGCGGGGCGCCCCGTCATCGACCTCAGCGCGGGTCAGCCGGACTCGGGCACGCCGGATTACATCCGCGAAGCGGGCATCGAAGCGATCCGGGCGGGCAAGACGCGCTACGCCCCCGCGGCGGGGATCCCCGAGCTGCGGCGGGCGATCGCGGCGGACCTGGCCCGGCAGTACCCCGCCGCCGTCTCGCCGGAGGGAATCGTAGTGTCCAGCGGCGCAAAGCAGTCGCTCTTCAACGCCGCGTTCACGCTGTTCGGGCCGGGAGACCGCGTGCTCGTCCCGACGCCGTACTGGACGAGCTATCCGTACCTGGTCCGGCTCGCGCGCGCCGAGCCGATCGAGGTCGCGTCGGGGCCGAACGGGCGCGTCGGCGTGCCGGAGCTGGAGCGCGCCTACGGTCCCGCCGTTCGCGGGCTGATCCTCAACTCGCCGTCCAACCCCACCGGAACCGTGCGCCGGCTCGAGGAGCTGGATGCCATCGCGCGCTGGGCGAGCGAGAGGGACGTCTGGATCCTGAGCGACGAGATCTACGCGCGCATCTGCTTCGTCGCGGACCGGGCCCCCGGAGTGCTCGATCTGGACCCGGCGGTCCTGGAACGGGTCGTCCTCATCAACGGCGCGTCGAAGGCATTCGCGATGACGGGTTGGCGTATCGGCTTCACCCACTCGTCCGTCAAGCTGGCGCGGAAGATGGCGGCGGTGCAGTCCCACATCACGACGTCGGCCGCGACCGTGTCGCAGTGGGCCGCGTTGGCGGCGTACGCCGACGCCGAGACGCAGGACCGGAGCGTCGAGGAGCTTCGCGCCACCTTCGCCCGCCGCCGGGCCCGCCTCGTCGCGGATCTCGCGGAGCACCTGCCCGGGGTCGAGTATTACGAGCCCGAAGGCGCGTTCTATCTCTTCTTCCGGGTGGACGGATTCTTCGATGACGAGGCGTCCGACTCCGTGACCCTCTGCACGCGCCTGCTCGAGCGCGCCGGCGTGGCGCTGGTGCCCGGCGCGGCGTTCGGCGACGACCGCTACGCCCGGCTTTCCTTCGCCGCCTCCGACGAGGACCTCTCGAACGGCGTCCGGTTGTTGGCCCAGGCGCTGGTCGGCGCCTCGGCGTGATGCCGGGCGGGGGCAGGCGCGGTTCCCACCGCTCGCTGGCGGCCGGCGGGCCGGCGGTGGCGTATCCTGCCACGGCCGCGCCCGACATGCCGCGCCTCCCTGTGCTCGCCTGGGGGTTGGCCTGGCTCATCGCGGCGGCGCCGACGGGCCGGGTCGCCGCGCAGGCGGACGCCGGCCCGCCCGCTCCGACCCTCGTCTTCACCGACGCGCGCATCTGGACGGGGGACCCGGACGGGCCCTGGGCGGAAGCGATAGTGCTACGCGGGGACCGCGTTCTGGCCGTCGGGACCACGGAAGAGGTTGCGCCGTACCTGTCCGGGGCGACGGTCCGGTCCCTCCCGGACGCCTTCGTGGCGCCGGGATTCATCGACAACCACACGCACTTCGAGCGGGCAGGGCAGCTCCTGCTCGGTATCAACCTGCTGGACGTGGCTGACCCCGAGAGCTTCGTCGCTCGCGTGGGCGCGGCGCGCGACCGACTTCCGCGCGGCGCCTGGATCGTGGGCGGCGACTGGGGCGCTTATGAAGCGTGGGCGGCCGGGAGTGCGGGAGCGGGCGAGCGCGGTGCCGCGGCACCGGACACGGGCGACGCCCGCGCCTCCGAGGGCCCTGCGTTCTTTCCCCATCGGGACCTCATCGACTCGATCACGCCCGCGACCCCGATGCTGCTCTCCCGCTGGGACCGGTCGGCCTACCTCGCCAACGGACTCGCTCTGGAGCTCGCGGGCCTCGCGTGCGGCGACGCCGGCGTGGAGTGCGAGCGCGAAGTCCCGACCGGGCGGCTGAGCGCCGAGGCCGCGGAGCGCGTGCGCACGGTCATTCCGGAGCGGTCGATGGAACAGCGGCTCGCTGAGAGCCGCGTCGCGCTGCGACGCCTGGCGAGCCACGGCGTCACTACGATCCACGACAACACGGGGCCCGCCCAGCTCGAGGTGTTCCGGCGGCTCAAGGAGGGCGGCGAGCTCACGGCCCGCGTGTACGCTCGCCCGACCCTCGACAGATGGGAGGCCCTCGCGGCGGTGGGCATCCGTCACGGGTTCGGCGACGACTGGATCCGGTTGGGCGGGCTGAAAGGGTTCGTCGACGGCATCATGGGGAATTCCTCGGCGCGCTTCTACGAGCCCTACCGAACCACGGGGCTGCACGGCGCGTGGCGCGAGATGATGTCGCCCCCCGGGAACATGCGAGCGCTCATCGCGGGCGCCGACACGTCCGACCTGTGGCCGCAGATCCACGCCATCGGCGACGCGGCGATCGACACGCTCCTGGACCTGTTCTCCGCGGTGCGCGCGTCATCGTCCCGTCCGGACCCGCCGCGCGTCCTGGTCCCGGGCACCGACGCCACGATTCCCGTCGACAACCGCTGGCGCGTCATCCACGCGCAGGTGATCCGGGGGCCGGAGGTCGCGGAGCGCATGGCCGAGCTGGGCCTGATCGCCGAGGTACAGCCCTACCACGCCATCGACGACATGCGCTGGATGGAAGAGCGCATCGGCGAGCGAGCTCGCTGGGCCTATGCGTTCCGCACGCTCGAGGAGGCTGGCGTCCTGCTCTCGTTCGGCAGCGACTGGCCTGGGACAAACGCCTCCTGGTATCCCGCGAGCCCCATCCTCGGCATCTACGCCGCGGTGACCCGCCGGACCCTGGAAGGGGCGCCCGAAGGTGGCTGGTTCCCGGCCGAGCGGGTGGACGTGGAAACGGCCCTGCGGGCGTATACGGTCAACAACGCGTGGGCGGCGGGACAGGAGCGCGACAAGGGCGCGCTGGAGCCCGGAAAGCTCGCGGATCTGGTGGTGCTCGACCGGTCCCCGTTCGATGTCCGGCCGGAGGAGCTCAAGGACCTGCGCGTCCTCCTGACCGTTGTAGGCGGACGCGTGGTGTACGAATCGGCCGACGACGCGACCTGAGTCCGCCGACGCCGTCGGCCACCGAGAGCGCGCCCCTGCCGGAGGCCCGGGCGGCGCTCTGGTCTACGCTAGCCGCCGACCCGTTCCAGCGCCCGCGCGACGCCCTGCAGATACGGCGCGCCGAACAGGTTCACGTGGACCAGGAGGTAGTAGAGCTGGTAGACCGGCCGGCGCCTCTCCCAGCCCTTCGCGAGCGGCCACTCGGCCCGGTAGCCCTGGTCGAACGGCCGGGGAAAGCCTCCGAAGAGCGTCGCCATCGCCAGGTCCACCTCCCGGTGGCCCACGTAGACGCTCGGGTCGATCAGCACGGCCTCGCGGTCCGCGAACTGGACGTCCGCGGCCTCGCGGTCCCCGTCCTCGGAGCGGCCGGCGAGCGCGGCCGGGGTGAAGTGCACGTTGCCGCTCCACAGGTCCCCGTGCAGCAGCGACAGACCGTCCTCCGCGGCGCCTTCCAGCAGCTCGGGCAGTCGGTCCGCCAGTGCGTCGATACGAGCGCCGAGCGACCCCAGCGCCCCGGCGGCGTGCTCAGCCTGGGGTAGGAGCCTCCGCGACCGCCAGAACCCGGCCCAGCTCCCGGCGGGGGCGTTGGCCTGCGGCAGCGGCCCGATGTAGTTGTCGGCCGGCCACCCCGCCTCCGCCCCCGCCGGAGCGCGATGCAGCCGGGCCAGCCGCGAACCCAGCGCCCGCCAGGTGCGGGGCGTGGGCGCGGCCGGGTCCAGCCACTCCAGGAGGAGGCCGGTCGCCGCGGGCGTTTCCAGCAGGCCCAGCACCCGCGGCACGCGCACGACGCCCGCCTCCGCCAGCGCCGCCAGGCCCTCCCGCTCGGCGCGGAAGGTCGCCGACGCGGGGTCGTCGGCGGGGCTCCACTTGAGGAACGCTACCGGCCCGCCCGCGTCGTCGACCCGGAGCGCGTTCGCGATGCAGCCGCCGGACACGGCCCGGTAGCCGGAGACGGCGCCCCCGAGGACGGCCTCCACGGCGCGGGCCAGCGCGGGCGGGAGCGCCCGCGGGGGTGGGGACGCCGGAGCCCCCGTCAGCGCGACTCCCGGGTAAGGTGCGCGAGCAGCGCGCGCGTGGAGCGGTCCACGATGTCGTGCACGTGGTCGAACCCCTCCGGACCTCCGTAGTACGGGTCGGGAACGTCGTCGTCTCCGTCGGCCCGCGGATCGAACGACCGCAGAAGATGGATCGTCGCGGTCCCGTCCTCGGGCCTGGCGGCGAGGATGTCGGCGAGGTTCTCCCGATCCATCGCGACGATGTGATCGAAGTCGAAGTAGTCCTCGGGTTCCAGCCGGCGCGCGCGGCCGCTCAGTCGCACTCCGCGCCTGCGCGCGGTTTCGGCGCTGCGCCGATCGGGCGGCTCGCCGACGTGGTACGCCGCGGTCCCGGCGGAGTCGACCCTGAAGCGCTCCGCGAGCCCGCCTGTTTCGGCGTGATGGTTGAACAGGGCCTCGCCGAGCGGCGATCGGCAGATGTTGCCGAGACAGACGAACAGGACGCGGATCGGCGGGAGCGAATGGGATGGCTCGTTCATGCGACCGTAGTGTAGGTGGCCCCGCGTCACACGGCTATCGGGCCGCTCGGCCACGCGCCGATTCCGGCGACGGATTCGAACACGGACGACGACAGTAGCATGCGACTCGACGCTTTCGGCTGCAGCCGGACGGCCTACGGCCTCTTCTTACTCTGGACCGCGGCGCTCGCCGCGCTCGTGGCGGGTTGCGAGCGGGAATCCAGGGCCGCCGGCGTGGACGCCCCCGCGACGGCGGAGGCGGGCGCGGAGCCGGTGCCGACGACGGGCGCGATGGCGGACGCAGAGACGGGATCCGCGGCCGCTTCCGGGGTCCCGGAATGCTCTCTGTTCCAGAACGTCGCGGCGTTCGCGGTGTCGCTGCGCGAAAGCAGCGGCCTGGCGCGTTCGTCCGGGTCCGACGCCGTGCTCTGGACGCATAACGACTCCGGCGGCGATGCATCCCTCGCCGCCATCGACTTGAGCGGTCGGACTCTGGGGGTCGTGACGATCCCCGGCGCGAGGAATCGCGACTGGGAGGACCTCGCCAGCGGTCCGTGCCCGGAGGGAACCTGCCTTTTCATCGGGGACATCGGCGACAACCTCAACGAGCGTGACTCCGTCACGATCTACCGCGTCCCCGAGCCGGCCGTCGACGCCGGCAGGTCGGCGCGCGCGCGCGCCTGGTCCGTCCGCTACCCCGGAGGCCCGAGAGACGCGGAGGGACTGGCGGTCCATCCGACCACCGGGGAGGTGTGGATCGTGTCGAAGGGCCGGGCTCATCCGGTCCAGGTGTTTCGCGTCCCTCTCCCGGAGGATGGCGAGTCGACGGTCGCCGAGCCGGTCGTCAGCCTGACCCGCGGCGCGGCCCCGGTCCGGCGCATGGTGACGGGCGCGACGTTCACGCCCGACGGACGCTGGCTGCTCGTTCGTTCCTACACCGAGCTGGTGTTCCTGCCGGTGGACGGCGCCGGCGTTCCCGGGCCGGCGGCCGAGCCCGCCGTGGACCTGACCGGGCTGAACGAAAGTCAGGGCGAGGCAGTGGAGGCGTTTTCGGACGGTTGGGTGTACTTCACCAGCGAGGCGGGGATGGCGGGCAGCGCGCCGATGCTGAGCCGCGCGTACTGCGACGTGGGCTGAAGGCCGGCGGTGCGTGGCACGGAAGATGCCCGAGTAACGTGTTGCAAGGCAATAATATAAAGATATGAGGGTATAGATGACGGTGATACGCACGACCTGGAAGGATCGACGCGCGCGGATCACGGACGCGGTGAAGGATCGACGCGCGCGGATCACGGACGCGGTGAGGGAGCGGCGCGGGCGTCACGCACCGGGGTCCCGCACGGAGGAGCCCGCCGGCGAACGCCGCGCTCCCGATCGACTGCGAGGCAGGCGGCGCGCCCGCCTGAAGGGTCCGCTCATGGGCCTCGCGGTGGCGGGGATCGGATTTCCCATCGCGGCCGGGCGGCCGATGGCGGATGCGCCGAGCAAGGTCCGGCTGGAGACGTCGGCTTCCGCGAAGCGGGCGCTGGAGAGGCGGCGCGCCGTCGTGGACCGCGCGGTCGAGCGCTTCGGGATCTCTCGCGACATGGCCGAGGACGTACACGACGTGGCCGTCGCGGAGGGCGTGGATCCTTCCGTCGCGTTCGGACTCGTGCACGCCGAGAGCTCGTTCCGCGAGCGCGTGGTGAGCTATGCGGGTGCGCGCGGGCTCACGCAGGTCCTTCCCGCGACGGCGAGCTGGGTGCTGGATGCGCCCGATGGCGGCGAAGCGCTGTTCGAGCGGCGCACCAACCTCCGCGCGGGATTCCGCTACCTCCGGTACCTGCAGGAACGCTACGACGGTGACCTTCGGCTGGCGCTCATCGCGTACAACCGCGGGCCGGGCACGGTGGAACGCGTGCTGGTCCAGGGCGTCGACCCGGACAACGGGTACGCAGACCGGGTACTGCGGCACGCCATCTGAACCCGAGGCGAAGCCAAGACGCGCGACCGGCTAGTTCAGACTCGGCTCGATCAGTTCCGCGAAGCTCGTCCGCGCTCGATGCAGCCGGCTCTTCACCGTGCCCAGATTCACGCCCGTGATCTCGGCGATCTCGTCGTAAGTCTTGCCCTCCAGCTCCCGAAGGCGAAACACCTTCTGGTGGTGCTCGGGCAGCTTCTCCACCGTTTCCTCGACGGCCTGCCTGAGGAAACGCTTGCGATACAACGAGTCCGGTCGCATCGAGGAGTCCTCGAACTCCAACGGCCGGTGCTCCGGATCCCAGTGGTTGGTGAGCCGCTGGAAAAGGACCAGCGGGCTGCGCGAACGGTTCCGCAGCTCGTTCTTCGCCAGGTTCGTGCAGATCGTGTAGATCCACGTCGAGAACTTCTTGGACTGGTCGAAGCGGTGCAGGTGACGCGTCACCCGCACGAAGGCCTCCTGCACGAGATCCTCCGCCCGATCCCAGTCACCCGTTTTCTTGGCGATGAAGTAGATCAGTTTGTCACGATACCGGTCGTACAGCTCCCCGAACGCGGTCGGGTGGCCGTCCAGATGGGCCGCCACGAGCTGGGAATCCGTCATCCCAGCCGGGGCCAGCAGACCGGCGCGTTTCGACGTTTTGACCATAGAACCTCCATAACGGCGGGGGGGCGCCCGTCACCCTGCGCGAGCACCCCCTGGGAGCGCCTCATCGGCGCCCGCCGGATATATCTCGTTATGCGCCTACCGCTTACGTTTCCTGCGCGCAGCCGGGCAACCTACGGCGCGTATTGTTACTCGTCAAGGTTCGTGCCGCGTGAGCCTGCCAGCATGGCGGAGGAACCCGGACCGGGCCTACCGGCCGCGCCTCCCCGCCTGCGCGGGGGTCACCTCCACGGGCTGTCCGCCTCGTTTGTGGACCACACCACCCTTCATCACGAACGCGATCTCCTTCAGGGCCTCCACGTTCCCCAGCGGATCTCCGCGCACCGCCACGAGGTCGGCGTACCTGCCCGCATCGACGGAGCCGAGGTCCGCCGCCCGTCCCAGCAGGTCGGCGGCGTCGGCGGTCGCGGCCCGGATCGCCCGCGCCGGGCTCATGCCGGCCTCGACGAGCAAGCGGAATTCATCGGCGTTGGCGCCGTGCGGGAAGACTCCGGCGTCGGTTCCGAAAGCGATCTTCACGTCCTCGGCGATCGCCAGCCGGATGGAGTTCTCGAAGAACGGGGCGATCTCGAGCGCCTTGCGCGCCGAGAACGGCGTCAGGAAGCCATCCCTCGCGCCCCGCACGACGGCGTCGAACGCCATCATCGTCGGGACCAAATACGTGCCGTGCTCCTTCATGAGCGCGATCGCCTCGTCGTCCAGGATCGAGCCGTGCTCGATCGAGGCCACGCCGGCGCGGATCGCGGTCTTGATGCCCTCGTTGCCGTGGGCGTGGGCGGCGACCTTCCGATCGGCCATGTCCGCCGTCGCCACGATCGAGCGGATCTCCTCCAGAGTGAACTGGGGCACGCCCACGGCGTCGCCCGCCGACAGCACCCCTCCGGTCGCGCAGATCTTGATCACATCGGCGCCGTACTTGACCTGATACCGGACCGCCGCCGCCACGTCGTCGGGCCCGTTGGCGATGCCCCGCTCGATGCCGGGCTCCTCGAAGAGGTCGGGGCGGAAGCCGTTGGTATCGCAGTGCCCGCCGGTCATGCCCAGGGAGTGCGCCGCGGTGAACATCCGCGGGCCGGGCACGAGGCCCTCGTCGATGGCCTGCTTGAGCGCGACGTCGGCGAACTCGCCGCCGCCCACGTTGCGAACCGTGGTGAACCCCGCCATGAGCGTGAGCCGGGCGTTCTTCGCTCCGACGATCGCGGCGTATCCCGGCCACTCGTGCAGCGCGTGATCGAAGGAGCCGCCGCTCGGGTCGCCGGTGAGGTGGGTGTGCATGTCGATGAAGCCCGGCAGCAGGCTGTGGCCGGACAGGTCTTCGACCCGAGCTTCGGGGGGGACGTCCACGTCTGCTCCCACCGATTCGATGCGGTCGCCTCGCACGAGGATGGTCAGTCCGTCGCGGTAGCTCCCCGTCGAGACGTCCAGGACCCTGGCGCCGGTGATCGCGACGATCCCCCCGTCCTGGGCAGCCGCTGGGGCCGCCGCGAGGAGCAGCGACCCCAGCGTCAGCGCCAACGGCGCGCGCGCCGCCTGTCTCGGGCGAGCCTCGCCTTCATCGTCGCGACGGCCGATAGGCCCGCGCGACCGGGCCGGCGACTCGCTTGCCTCCTCCAGCGTCCCGTGGGGCATCGCTCCTCCAGTTTGGCACGTCCCGTCCGGCGCCGGCGCGACCCGGCTCTACTCGCCGGTCGGCTCGAGCGTCATGACCAGCTGGTTGCCCTGCACTTCCCGCGACCGAAACGTCACCTCCGCCAGATCCTCGGTGCGCGCGGCGACCTCGTCCAGGACGCCCGCGCCCAGCTCCGGGCGGCGCAGCTCCCGCCGGCGGAAGCGGACCGTCACCTTCACGTGCTTCCCGTTGGCGAGAAAGCGACGTGCGTTCCGGACCTTGAAGTCCAGATCGTGATCGTCGGTCTTCGGTCGGAACTTGACCTCCTTGACCACGACGGTGTGCTGCCGCTTGCGGGCCTCGCGCTTCTGTTTCTGCTGTTCGTAGAGGTGCTTTCCCCAGTCCATGATGCGGACCACCGGGGGCCGAGCGCCTGCGGCGACCTCGACGAGGTCGAGGCCCTGGTCCCCCGCGCGCTCGCGCGCTTCGTCGAGCGGCACGATGCCGAGCTGATCGCCGTTGGCGTCGACGAGGCGGACCGGACTGATGCGGATTTCGTCGTTTACGCGATTGGTGCCTCGTGGGATGCGGGTTCTCCTTTTCTCGATGAGCGGGTCTTCTCGTGGGGGCCGTTCGGGCCGACCCGGACCCGGGCGTGCGTCAAAACCTGTCCCGCCATCGATGGCGAAGCAAACGCCGCGCCGACCGGGCCGATCTCCTGCAGCTCCTGGGGCCGCAACAGGCGGAACACCAACCACGCCACGAGCACGGCGAGCACCAGGCCGACCGTCCACACGATGAAGGGCGTGGACCGACTTGGAAGCCCGGGCCTGACGCCGCGGCGCACGCTACTCGACCCGCCGTTCGATGCTCACTCCGCGCCTGGCCAGTTCGTCCATGTAGCCCCGCGCGGGCACCACCAGGTCGGGAGTGGAGACGCCCGGCTCGGCGATCCTGCCGCCGGCCTGCATCTGGCCGATGATCGACAGGGAAAAACCCGTGGTGCGTTGCATCGCGCTGATCCCTCGACTCTCGTCCATGAAGTCGAGCAACGTGTACGAAACGCGTGCGTCCCGACCGTTCCTGACGCCCTCGACCACCACACGCAGGGCGACCAGGTCGGGGCTGCCCGGGCGCCGCAGGTGAGGCTCGACGATGGCGATGAACGCCTCCCGCGGAACGATCTCTCCGTGCCGTGCGCTGACGGGATCCAGATCGAAGAGTCCGAGCTCGCGCAGCGCGCGCATCAGGACGGCGTGGCCGGGGTACCGAAGCGTCTTGTATTCCACCGTGGGCACCTCGCCCTGCAGGCGCCAGGGCATCGTCGAGACGCCGCCCGCCGTGTGGAACGCCTCCAGCGTCCCGACGGGAGCGCCGAACTCCACGGGCTCCACCTCGCTCAGCGCCTCCACTTCCGTGACGCGGCCGTCGCGGAGGATGAACGACGGCGACGTGTAGTAGTCGAGGACTCCCTCCAGCGAATACACGAGCTGGTAGTTGAGCGGAGGTTCGGGGTGCTTCGGGAGGCCCCCGACGTAGATGCGGAGAGCACGCGTCCCGTCGAGTTCCGCCATGCCATCGGCGGCCAGGATGTTGACCATGCCGGGGGCCAGACCGCAGTCCGGAATGACGCTCGCGCCAGCCGCGCGCGCCTCGGCGTCGAGCTCCGCCTGCCGGAACACGATGTCGGTGTTGCCGCCCAGGTCCGCGTAGTGGCACCCGGCGGCGATCGCCAGGCGCGTGATCGGCAGGTTGAAGTAGTAGGGGAGCGCGTTCAGGCAGCCGTCCATCCCCTCCAGCGCGGCCGCGACCTGCGTGCCTTCCCGAGCGTCCAGCGTCAACCGCTCCAGGCGCGGATCTCCGAGGCGGGCAGCCAGAAAAGGCGGCAGGGCGTCCAGGCTCTGATCCGCGAGGCGCACCCGCTCCACGTCCGCGTTCTCGAGCAGGTCGAAGGCGCATGCCGCGCCCTGCAGCCCCGCTCCCATCACCAGGATCTTCATCGTATCTCCACGCCGCGCGGCCTTCGAGGCCGCATGGCGTCGGGTCTTCGTCGGTTGGGGCGCGCAGTCTGACCGCCCGGCCGGGGCGTGTCAATCCGAACCGGGTTAGGCCAGAAGGGGCGCCGAGGGATGCCCCGGCGCCCCTTCCCGTTGCGTCGCCGTCCACAGTCCCGGGCCCTGCAGGCGGCCCGCGGCGATCGCCCCGGTGCCCCTACTGATCCGGCGCGTTCTGGATGAGCACATCTCCGTCCGGGTCCAGAACCAGCCTGGTCGGCCGGCCGGGCACCCGGAAGCGCACGCGCTGCGTTCGCTCCGTGATGTCCACCTCGCGGCGGATCGGGCCCTGGTTCGTCACGAACTCCATCTCCAGGTGGAACCGGAAGGTCGGCCAGCTGGCCGGCTGGACCTGCATCACGTCGACCACCGCCGATCCCGAATCCCAGCGCCACTCGGCCGCCAGGATGGGGTGGCCGGGCGCGTTCAGCCACTGCTCCATGAAGGGTTGCAGGTCCCTGCCGGAGACGTCCTCCAGCACCCGCTGCAGGTCTTCCGTCATCACCGAACGCCCTTCGTTCTCCCGATAGAACCGGCGGATCCCCTCGAAGAAGTCCGCGTCTCCGAGCTCACCTCGGATCATGTGCAGCACCCAGGCGCCCTTCTGGTAGTTCACCGCGTTCAGCAGGTCGAACAGGTTGCCGGGGTTTCGGTCGACCAGCGGCGTGTTCACGACGGGCGACTCGAAGTAGGTGGCCGCGTGCCGGTCCATCAACTCGTCGAAGGCGAGCCGGCTGTCCATGCGCTCGAAGACGACGGCCCCGAAGTACGTGGCGAACCCCTCGGACAGCCAGAGATGGCTCCAATCCGCCTCGGTCACCGCGTCGCCGAACCACTGGTGCGCGATCTCGTGGGCCACCGTCTCCTCGATCATCCGTCCCTGCGACAGGTCCCGTTCGGAGTAGAAGATCGCGCCCGAGTTCTCCATCCCGCCGAATCTCGTCGAGGACTGGACGTTGGCGAGCTTCTCGAACGGATACGGCGCGATCAGGTCGGCGAGCGTCTCCACCATCTGCGGAGCCCGGAAGAAGCTCCGCTGCGCCGCGCCGCTGTCGGGTGGAAACGTCCACAGCGTCACCGGTACGCAGCCATCGCGGTTCAGGGCGGTGAATCCGCCGCGTGCGCACTCGTCGAGCTGGCTCACCGAGAACACGGACGCGCCGACGACCATGGTGTAGGTCGGGATCGGGACGGGCAGTTCGTAGCGCCAGACGCGGCCGGAGCCCGCCGGCCAAATGCCCGCCGGGCCTTCGGCGGCCGGCGCCTGCGGCTCGCTCTGCAGGGCCCCGTTGGCCACGACTTGCCAGGCGGCGGGAGCGCGGACGGTGTAGCCGACCGTCGCCTTGTCGCTGGGGTGGTCGATGGACGGGAACCAGAAGCGGGCGCGATCAGGCCAGTTGTCGGCGAACGCGCTGCGCACGCCGTGAATGTTGTTCTGAATGAACAGGCCGTCGTCGGGCTCGCCGGCGTAGACGATCTCCACGGTGACCGTATCCGAGCCCTGCGCGCCGGGCAGCGGAACGATCACGCGCCCGCCCGTCTGAGGGGCCTGGACCACCTCCAACGCTCGGCCGCCCACGGCCACGCGCGTCCGCCCCACCGACAGCCCGGACAGGTCCAGCGGCAGCGGGTCGCCCGAGTAATCGGCGTCGAGAGCCACGCGGACCGTGGTGACCCCCTGTATGCGGCGGCCCTCATCGGGCAGGTGGAGCGCGATGTCGTAGTGCAGCGCGTCGAAACCGCGCGCGTACGGGCCGGGCCCCGGGACCTGGCCGGCCGGCACGGGCGAAGGCTCGCTGCCGTACACGACCGCCAGCGGGTCCGCTCCGGGGGTCGGGGGCGCGGGCGCCGGTCCGCCTCCGCAGGCGGCCATGCCGGTGACCACGACCAGGGCGGCGCTCCCTGCCACCGGCCGCCTCGTGAGGGTACGTCCTCGCTCGACACCTCTTCTGATCGGCTCCACCACCCCACCTCCGGCGATTACGGGTCCTCGTTCGTGAGGCGGCCCGGGGTCGCGCGCGGGCCGTGCCCGCAAATTATTGTCTTCGCGCTGTTCTCGCTCCGTTTCCCTCGCCGGCACGAGGCGAGTCGACCTCCGACTGGAGCTCGTGGCCCAGGACTCGATCGACTAGGATGGCAGCGGAGGTGGCGGCGGGACCACCGGTGGTTCGGGGTCGGGCACTCGGCACGGGCGCCGCCTGCCCTCGGCGTCCACGCACGCGGGCAGCTCGTTCCCGTCGCGGTCCAGCGGTACGCCGGGCAGCCCGTCCCAGTACTCGCCCGCCTCGCCGATGGGCGCCCAGCCGCCGCCTGCCCAGCCGGAGTCGGACACGGTGCCGATGCCGAACGGCACCCGGCAGTCGGCGGGCTCGATCGTGCCGGCCAGGAACCATTCCGGGCGCGTGCCCCCGTAGCTCGGACACCCCCCGCCGACCAGATTCCCGATCGCGTCCACCGCGCGTTGCTCGACACCCGGAGGCGGCGACCAGCCCCTCTGGCCCGCGTACTTCGTCCCCGCCACGACGCTGCCCCAAACGGACGCCGAAAGCCGTCCCCCGGTCGCGTCGTGGACGATCGAGCCGGGCGCGTCGAGGCCGATCCAGATAGCTCCGACGATCGCATGGGTGAAGCCCACGAACCAGACGTCCGCGCCCTCGTTGGTCGTGCCGGTCTTGCCGGCCACACCACCCCGCACGCCCGCCGCCCGGACGGCGGTTCCCGTCCCGCGATTGACCACGTCCTCCAGCATGGAGGTGAGCAGGAACGCGACGGCGGGCTTGATCGCGCGGCGGGTGCTCGGCCGGCCCGGGTATACCACGCGCCCGAGGCGGTCCTCGACGCGCGTCACGTAGCGCGGCGCCGCCACGTCCCCCAGCGTCGCGAACGCTCCGTACGCCACCGCCATCTCGATCGGGAATACCTCGGCGCTTCCGAGGGCGACCGAGGGGTAGTGGGGAATGTCGCGATCGATGCCGAGGGTGCGCGCGGTACGCGCCACCTGGGAGATGCCGACCATCTGTGCGAGCCTCACGGTGGCCAGGTTGCGCGAGCGAGTCAACGCGTCGCGCATGGTCATCCAGCCGCCGTAGCCGCCGCCGTAGTTCCCGGGCGTCCAGGACGTGCCTCCGCCCTGGTCGATCGTGATCGGAGCGTCCTCCAGCGCCTGGGTGACCGGATAGCCGCGCTCCAGCGCCGCCGCGTAGACGAACGGCTTGAAGGCGCTTCCCGGCTGGCGCGCGGCCTGCGTCGCGCGGTTGAACTTGGAGGTCTCGAAGTCCCGCCCCCCGACCATCGCCAGCACGTCCCCGTTGTTGGGGTCGAGGAACACGCCCGCACCCTGAAGTGGAGCCGGCGCCTCGACGGTGTCCGCCGCCTCTTCCTCGGCTTCCTCCTCGGCCTGCCGCGCGTCCTCCTCCGCGTTCGCCTCCGCTGCCGAATCCTCGCCCTCGCGGCGGGCGACCCTATGGCTATACCGGCCGAATCGGCCGTCCTCGATGCGCCGAAGCTGCGCCTCCAGCTCCGCTTCCAGACGCCCTTGCAGGTCCCGGTCGAGGGTCGTGTAGATGCGCAGGCCGCCGGTGTACAGATCGTCTCCCAGCTCGTCCTCCAGGAGCCGGCGGACCTCCTCCACGAAGTAGTCGCCCCGTCGCTCCTCCCGTCCCCGGTCCCCGGCGTCGACCAACGCGATGGGCCGTTGCCGCCAGAGATCGGCCTCGTCGGCGCCGATGTCGCCGTGCTGGACCATGCGCCGCAGGACGAGGTCCCGGCGCGCCTTCGCGGCTTCCGGATTCCGCCTGGGGTTGAGCCACGAGGGCGCCTGCGGCAGGCCCGCGAGCAGCGCCGCCTCGTCGATCGTGAGCTGGCTGGCGGGCCGGCCGAAGTATTCCCGCGCCGCCGCCTCCACGCCGTAGGCGCCCGCGCCGAAGTAGACCTGGTTCAGGTAGAGCTCCAGGATCTCCTTCTTCTCGAACGAGTCCTCGATGATACCGGCGATGCGGATCTCGCCGATCTTCCGCCACGGCGTGCGCTCGCTCCGGTCGATCCGCTCCGGGACGATGCTGCCGGCGAGCTGCATGGTGATGGTGCTGCCGCCCTCGGGCCGGCTGTCTCCGACGACCGAGCCCGCCGTGCGCACGAGCGCGCCGAACATCCGTGGCCAGTCCACGCCTCCATGCTCCCAGAAGGCGTCGTCCTCGACCGCGACGAACGCCGCCGGGACGTACTCGGGAAGAGAATCGATGGACACCACCGTGCGGCGCACGAGGAACAGCTCCGCGAAGTGCTCTCCGTCGCGGTCATAGAGGACCGACGACTGGTCCGGCTGGAACTCCTGGAGGAGCCGGACGTCGGGACAGCCGCGGGTGCCGCAGTTGAGGTACAGGATGACGGCGGCGAGTAGCCCTACGGCCAACAGCCCGCCCGCGACCCCGCCTCCCCGGATCGCGCGCCGGCGAAAGCGCTCGTCCTCCCATTTCTCCGCGAGCTTCTCGCGCAGCGCGCGGTAGCGCCGGCCCGCCCCCGTGCGGAACGCGTCGGCGCGCGCCACGGCTGCCGCGACGAAGGCCTCCCACGCGGTGGGCTCCTTCAGCGGCGGGATGTGGGTGACGGAGGGCTTCTCGCCCGCGCGCGCGTCGGGTTGCCCGCCCCCGCTAGCCGCTCGCTCACCGAGAGGCGCATCGTCCGCGCTCTCCCCTGGCTCTCCGAGGGGGGCCTGGTCCGCGCTCTCCGTTTGCTCCCGGGGCGGCGCCTCGTCCGCGCCCTTCGGTTGCTCTCCGAAGGGCGGGAAATCTGCTGGGTTCATCGGTCATCCGCGTGGACACCGCCGCGCGCCCGATCGTCCGCGGGACGCGCATCCGGGAGCGCCGGCGGCGCCCGGCCACCAGGAAAGGCAAGGGGGGTGCCAGTCCCTGGTGCGCGGGCGAAAATCGACGGCCGGAGGCCGACAGACACGCCGCGGGCGGGCGGCTAGAGCGCGTCGGGCGCCGGCGGCTCCGGGCGAGCGGGCTCCCACGGCTTCGGTTCGTCCTCGAACCCGGGCCCTTCGGGCTGGGGATCCTCGAACGGCTCGGGCTCGATGGGTTCGGGAACGTCGATGTGGCCCGGTTCCGCCGGATCCCTGGGGGGCGGCGGCCGCTCGCGCTCGACCTCTCCCGGATCGTCCACGGGCCCGGGGTACGGGTCCACGGGCTCGTCCGTGCGGTTCGTCTGCTGCGTGGTCGACGTCATGCTGCCTCAATCCGTGCGCGGCTTCGCTGAGCGGGCGGGGCCCGCCGGGCGGTTGGCAGCAGAGCAAGGTCGAGGCCAAGCCCGGGCACGCACGCCATCATTGCAGAATCGAGGCGGCTCACGATCTGCGTTGACCCTCCCCTGCCCATCCCGTTAGCTTTTTCGAACAAGCGTTCGAAAACCGGGCGTGGGCGCGCGCCGGACGATTTTCGACCCATGCGCACGTCACGATCCCGGCCGTTCAACCCGGAAGGCGCCCCGCATGACCGAGCAGGAACTCAAGGACAGGGTCCAGAACGGATACATCCTGGAATCTCCCGAGGAGACCACCGAGGGCTACCGCAAGGCCCTCATCGTCCAGCTCACCGTGCAGGGCGACACCGAGCTGATGAGCGCGCCCGCGTACTGGGGAGCCGCGCAGGACGCGCCCTCGACCAACACCATGGTCAGCGCCCTCGCGATCATCCAGGACGAGATGGCGCACGCCAACATCGCCTACCGCATCCTGGAGGACCTGGGCGTCGACAAGGAGTGGCTGGTCTACGGCCGCGAGCCGCACGAGTTCAAGCACCCCTACGGCTTCGACCAGCCGCTCGAGAGCTGGGCCGAGCTGGTGGTCGCGAACGGTTTCTTCGACCGCGCCGGGATCACCCTGCTGGGCGACGTCTTCCGCAACACGAGCTACGGCCCGCTCAAGCGCGCGCTCGTGAAGGTCGACCTGGAGGAGACCTTCCACCTGCGCCACGGCGAGGTCTGGATGAAACGCCTGTGCGCGGGCAACGGCGAGGCAAAGGCGCGCATCCAGCGCGCGGTCGACTGGATGTTCCCGATGACCATCGAGTGGTTCGGGCTGCCCGACGAGATGAAGCGCCACAGCGGCCAGCTCGACTACAAGCTCAAGGGCATGACCAACGACGAGCTGCGCCAGGCGTGGATGTCGGCGACGGTCCCGCTGTGCGAGTCGCTCGGCCTGGCCGCGCCCGCGCACCACGACGAAGCGAAGGGCGAGTACGTGCTCGACTACCCCTTCCCTTGCCAGTACGACGCCGAGGAGAAGCGCTGGCTGTTCGGCGAGGGCGAGATCACGTGGGACACGGTGTTCGAGCGCTGGAAGGCGCGCGGGCCCATGAACGAGTTCTACGTCGAGTCCGTGCGCCGCAGCCACGGCGACGTGAACCGGCTGGTGGCAGCCTAATGCGCCGGTCAAGGATTTCAGGCTGCCATGGTTCTGGGCTCCCTGAGCTGGTAGGGGGTGCGGTCGCGAAGCATGGCCCAGAGCACGTTGACGCGCCGGCGTGCGAGGGAGAGGAGGGCCTGGTGGTGGCG
>DATKCH010000064.1:0-24234 GCA_035513295.1 Longimicrobiales bacterium | reverse complement strand
GCCTTCAGGAACGACGCGGGGGTCGGCTGGGAGGTGCTGGGGTGGTCGCCCGCGAGGACGCGCTCGGCGAAGGTCTCCGAATCGATCTCCACGCGGTCCTCCAGCGCACCCTCCTCGAAGACGAGCTGCAGGGGCACGAGGTGGATGCCGTGCGCACGCACCTGCTCGTCGGGCAGGTCGCAAGCGGTGTCGGTGACGATCACGACGGGGCGGCGCGCCAGCGTCTTCGCTCCCGCCGCGGAGGCGCGGCCGATGGCGTCGTGCTGCGCCCTCATGTCCTCGGCCTTGTGGGTGACCAGCCGGCCGTGGTGGCGCAGCCAGTCGAAGATCCGCTCCGGGTCGTCGGTGTGGACGTGCACCTTCAGCAGGTTGCCGGTGGAGATCACGACCAGGGAGTCGCCCATGTGGCTCAGCTCCGACTTCACTTCGTCGGAGGACGGCAGGCCTTCCCCACGCACGAGCGCCTCGGTGCAGAAGCGGTAGCGCTCGGACTCCCCGAACTCCACCTCGCCGGCCGCGATCGGGCCGGGCTGGAAGTCCTCCTCGGGTGGCAGGATGGGGTCGCCGTTGATGTAGCCCGCGACGCCCTCCAGCAGGCTCACGAACCCCTTGGCGCCGGCGTCCACCACGCCCGCCTTGCGCAGCACGGGGAGCAGCTCGGGGGTGCGCGCCAGGGCCTGGCGGGTGCGGTCCAGGATGCGCGCGAGGAGGGGGTCGAAGTCCTCGTCCTGCTCCTCCTCGGCGGCCTCCGCGCTCGCGCGCATGACGGTGATGATCGTTCCCTCGACGGGTGTTTCGAGAGCGTCGTACACGTGGTCGACGCCCGACCGCAGGGCGCGCGCGAAGTCACGCGAGCGGACCTCCTCGCGGCCGCCGATCTCGTCGGCGAACCCGAGCAGGAAGTGCGACAGGATCATGCCGCAGTTGCCGCGCGCGCCGAGGATCCCAGCCTCCGCCGCGCGGTTCGCGACCGCCCCCACCGCCTCGGCTCGATCGACGCGCAACTGGTCGCTGATCGACCGGAGGGTGAGCGCCAGGTTGGTGCCGGTGTCGCCGTCGGGGACCGGAAAGACGTTGATGCGGTTCAGCTCGCCGCGCGCACGCTGGCCGTACTCGCAGGCGGCGAGCAGCCCGCGGCGCAGCCGGGGGCCGTCCAGATAGCCGATCTTCGTCAACCGCCGTTCTCCCGTTCCCGGACGAGGTGCGCCAGGCGGGGGCAATCTAAGCGAGCGTCGCGCGACGGGCTCCCTCGGATCGCGCGCGCCGCCGCCGATCGGCGGACGCCGCGGTCAGCGAGCGCGCAGGAACCCTTCGAGGAGCCGTCCCCCAATGTCGTCCATCACCGAGCCGTCGCCGTCGCCGTCCAGCATTCCGCTGAGCATGCCGCCGAGGGAGGATTCGCGCTGGACCATCTCCGTCCGCTCGCGTTCCAGGCGCGTCGACAGGTCGTCGGGGGCCAGGCCCTCCTGTCGCCGCATGCGCCCCAGCGCGGACATCACGACAGGGGCGAGCATCGACAGCAGACGCAGCACCTGGGCGGAGTCCAGACCGCTCGAGCGCCCGATGCCGTTCCGGACGGCCGGCTCGCGCTGTCCGAACATGTGCCCGAGGATCTTCGCGCCGTCGGCCCGCGTGGAGCCCGCGGTCAGGCCGCCGAGCAGGTTGTCGAGGAGCGAGCCATCGTGGTCCTGGCGTAGCGCGCCGTCCAGGGAACGCGCTCCCTCCGGGCTCTGCGCGTTGCGGGCCAGGGAGCCGACCAGCAGCGGGAGCGCGGCGGCGATCGCGCGCTCCGTCGTGGCGCCGTCGGCCCCCACCTCGCGGCTCATGCGTTCTATGACGTCACCGGAGAGCTGCCGGGTGACGGTGTCGATCAACTGGGACATTCGGTCCTCCCGCGTCTTGGGGCGGCGTGCACGCGAAGATCCGCGCGCCGGTGAAAACTCCAGCCAGCAAACACGGGGCCGCGCGGGTCGGGCTGGAGCGAGGCGGCCCTGCGCGCTAGACTTTGCGGGTCCCCCGGGAGGGTCCCGACGCGCGCGACTCCGCGCGCAGAAGGCCGGTCCGTCGCCCGTCGTCGCGATTGCAGGTCAAAGGAGCTCGCTCATGCGTTCACGGAGACTCCCCGCTCCGTTCGGTACGCGTCCGCTCGCGCTCGCAGCGCTGCCGCTGTTGCTCGCCGGCCCGGCCCTGGGCCAGGGCGACGGCCCGGACCTCGACTACCCCGAGACGCGCACGGTCGATGTCGTGGAGGACTATCACGGCACGCCCGTCGCCGACCCCTACCGCTGGCTGGAGGACTCCGACGCCGAGGAAGTCGGCGACTGGGTCGAGGCCCAGAACGACGTGGCCTTCGGTTACCTGGAGACGCTTCCGTACCGGGAGGAGATCGAGGCCCGGCTCACCGAGTTGTGGGACTACGAACGCTACGGAACCCCCTGGAAGGACGGCGGCCGCTACTTCTTCTTCAAGAACGACGGGTTGCAGAACCAGTCCGTGCTCTACGTCCAGGACAGACTGGAGGACGAGCCGCGCGTCCTGATCGATCCCAACGCGTTGTCCGAGGACGGCACGGTCGCGCTCGCGGGCACGTTCGTCTCGCCGGACGGCAGGTATCTCGCCTACGCCCTCAACACGAGCGGCTCCGACTGGCGCGAATTCAGGATCCAGAACGTCGAGTCGGGCGAGGACCTTTCGGATCGCATCGAGTGGGCGAAGTTCACGGGCGCGAGCTGGACCGAGGATTCGCGGGGCTTCTTCTACGCCCGCTATCCCGCACCGGAGGAAGGCGCCGACCGGCTCACGGAAGCGAACGCCGACCAGGCGATCTACTACCACCGCGTCGGCACGCCGCAGTCCGAGGACGTGGTGGTCCACGCCGATCCGGACAACCCGCGCTGGCTTTTCGGGGCCGGCACCACCGAGGACGGCCGCTTTTTGATCCTGTCCGTGCGCGACGCCAGCAGCTCGCAGAACCGGCTCTGGGTGCGCGACCTGGGCGACCCGATGAATCCGGACCTGGGCGGTCCGCTGATGCGGCTCATGGACGACAACGACGCGCGCTACTCGCTCGTCCACAACGCCGGTCCGGTCCTTTACATCCGGACGGACCTGGACGCCCCGCGGGGCCGGCTCATCGAGGTGGACCTGCGCAAGCCCGCGAAACACTCGTGGCGAACAGTGATTCCCGAGTCCGAGGACCTGCTCGAGGACGTGTCGGTGGTGGGCGGCAGGTTCCTCGCGCGCTACCTTCACGACGCGCACAGCCGCGTATCCGTGTTCGCGCTCGACGGGACGCCCGTCGGCGAGCTGGACCTCCCGACGATCGGCTCCGTGGGCGAGCTGAACGGCGACGAGGACGACCCGGAGCTCTTCTATTCCTTCTCTTCGTTCCTGTACCCCACGACCATCTTCCGCCACGACCTGGCCACCGGCGAAACGGAGGTGTTCCAGAAGCCGGAAGTGGACTTCGACCCGTTCGAGTACGTAACCAAGCAGGTGTTCTACGAGTCCAGGGACGGGACCCGCGTGCCGATGTTCGTCACCCACAGGTCCGACCTGTCGCTGGATGGGGAGAACCCGACGCTCCTCTACGCATACGGGGGCTTCAACATCTCGCTCCGCCCCGGCTTCAACGTGGCGAGGCTGATATGGATGGAGATGGGCGGCGTGTACGCGCAGCCCAACCTCAGGGGCGGCGGCGAGTACGGGGAGGGCTGGCACGAGGCCGGCACGAAGGAGAAGAAGCAGAACGTCTTCGATGACTTCATCGCGGCCGCCGAGCACCTGATCGACGAGGGCTACACGCGCCCCGGCCGGCTGGCGATCAGCGGGGGTTCCAACGGCGGGCTGCTCGTGGGAGCGGCGATGACGCAGCGCCCCGAGCTGTTCGCCGTCGCGTTGCCAGCCGTGGGCGTCATGGACATGCTGCGCTTCCACAAGTTCACGATCGGCTGGGCGTGGGTGTCCGACTACGGGTCCGCCGACGACCCCGAGGGCTTCGCGTACCTGAACGCGTATTCGCCGCTGCACAACCTGCAAGAGGGCACGTGCTACCCAGCCACCATGGTGACGACGGCCGACCACGACGACCGAGTCGTGCCGGCCCACTCGTTCAAGTTCGCGGCGCGACTGCAGGCCTCTCAGGGATGCGCGAACCCCGCGATCATCCGCATCGAGACCAAGGCCGGGCACGGCGCCGGCAAGCCGACCGGCAAGCTGATCGAGGAGGCCGCCGACCGGTGGGCGTTCACGCTCGCGAACATGTCGGCGCGCCCGGTGCTCCCGTAACGCGCCGCGCGAATCGACGCTCTGAGCCCGATCACCGAGCACCTGGGCCTGTTCTTCGCGACGCTGGGGTACGGCATCGCGAGCGGGTTCATTCCGGCCTTCAACGCCGAACTGTACGTGATCGGGGGTTCGGCGCTCGCGGGCCGGAGCGGCGTGGTCCCGGTGGTGCTCGGCATGACCATCGGGCAGATGATCGGCAAGGTGCTGATCTATCTCGCGGGGCGGGGCGCGATCCGCATGCCCCTGAGGGAATCCTACAAGGAGCGCCTCGCGGCCGCGCGCGAACGCCTCGAGCGCTCGCGCCTGGGGACCGTTCCGTTCCTGTTCGTCAGCGCGTCGACGGGGTGGCCGCCATTCTATGTCGTGTCCATCCTCGCGGGGGTGCTGCGGCTGGGCTTCTGGACGTTCTTCGTGCCGGGGTTGCTGGGCCGGTTCGTCCGCTTCGCCGTGATCGCGGCGTTCCCGCAGCTCCTCGCCGGGGGTTGAACGAATTCGCATGACCTCAAGGCGCCCATCTACCGGCGCTCCGTCCTCGGGCTCGGCCGTTCGCGCCGACGATCGCTTCCGCATTCTCGTGGGCTCCGCCGACTTCTTCGAGGCGTTCCGGGCGGACGCGGCGACCGCCACCCGGCGCGTGTGGGTCCAGACGCTGTCCTTCGAGGGCGACCCCGGAGAGGCGCTCACGGAGCTGTTCGAGGCCTCGGGAGCGGCCGATCGGCGGCTGATCGTGGACGACTTCAACCGGTGGACGCAGCGTGATCGGTTCGTCGTGCTGCCGGGGAATCGGCTGGACGCCGCGCTCCGGCGCCACGTCGCGCGCACGCGCTCGCTCGAGGAGCGGGTGCGCGCCAGCGGAGCGCGGCTGCGGTACGTCAACGATGCGGGGTTCTGGAAGCTCCGCGCGGCGTATCGCAACCACAAGAAGATCCTCGTGGTCGACGACCGGGTCGCGTACGTCGGGGGCATCAACTTCAGCGACCACAACTTCGCGTGGCACGACATGATGATCCGGATCACCGATCCCGCGATCGTCGAGCTGCTCGCCAGGGACATGGAGCGTACCTGGAACGGCGAGGATGTCGGCGTCCACGAGAGCTTCCCCGGCATGGACGTGATCCTGCTGGACGGCAAGGACAACGCTCGCTGGTTCCGGCCGGTCATGGACTTGCTGAACGGCGCGCGACGGTCGATCCGCATCCAGAGCGCCTACGTCAGCATGCCCTTCACCGAGGTGCTCGCGCGCGCCGCGAAGCGCGGCGTCGACGTGAGCATCCTGGGCGCGGGAAAGACCAACCGGCCGTACCTGAACCGGTACACCCGGTGGGAATCGTGGCGGAACGGCTTCGAGCTCCGGTTCCTGCCGCAGATGACCCACATGAAGGCGATCGTGGTCGACGACGAGGTGCTCATCGCGGGGTCCGCGAATTTCGACCACCTGAGCTACCACGTCCTCCAGGAAGTCGTGACCATCATCACGCATCCCGGCCTGCGCCGCGACTTCGAGGAGCTGGTCTGGAAACCAGACCACCGGCGCGCGACCGGCGCCGAGCTCGGGCCCGACCCGGGCGGGGAGGCGCTGCTTCGGCGCATCGACAGGATCTCCCGTTTCCTCGTGCGCACGGGACGCCGATGACGGGCGCGGGCGGGCCGCGCGCGGGCGAGGCGGGCGGGCCCGCCCGTGGCGCCGCGCCGCACGGCGCCGGTGGCGGCCGGCCACCCGGAAGGCGGCCGAAGGCCGCCGACTTCCTCGCGCTCACCAAGCCCGGGATCACCCGGATGGTGCTGCTCACTTCCGGGGTCGGGTTCTTTCTCGGGTCCGGCGACCTCGTAGACGCGAGCCGGCTGCTGCACGCGCTCATAGGGATCGCCCTCATCGCGTCGGGCTCCAACGGCCTCAACCAGCTCGTGGAGCGCGACCGCGACGCGCTGATGCACAGGACGCGCGACCGGCCGCTTCCGGCCGGGCGGCTGACCCCGCGCCAGGCGGCGTTGTTCGCCGGCATCGCGTCGCTCCTGGGGATCGCGTACCTGGGAGTGTTCGTCAACGCCCTGACCGCCGCCGTGGTCGCCGCCACGCTCCTGAGCTATCTGCTGGTCTACACGCCGCTCAAGCGCCGCACGAGCTTCAACACGCTCGTCGGGGCGGTTCCCGGCGCGCTCCCGATCGTGGCCGGCTGGACCGCCTCGGGGGGCCCACTGGACGCGCGCGCGCTGACGCTGTTCGCGGTGCTCTACTTCTGGCAGATTCCGCACTTCCTGGCCCTCGCCTACCTGTACCGGGACGACTACCTCAGGGGCGGCTTCGTCATGCTCGGGCGCGATGATCCGGAGGGGCACAGCACTGGCCGGCAGGCCGCGCTGTACGCGCTGGCGTTCGTGCCGGTGGCGCTGCTGCCGTCGCTCGCGGGAACGACCGGTTCCTTCTACTTCTTCGGAGCGCTGATCGCGGGCGCGGCCTTTCTGGCGATCGCGCTGCCGATGGCCTTCGCCCCGACCGCCGCCGCCGCCCGGCGGGTGTTCTTCGGGTCCGTGACGCATCTGCCGGTCCTGCTCGTGCTGATGGTGACGGACCGCACATTCTGGAGCTGAGGCCGGGAAACGGAGAGGAGTGAGCGCGATCGAAGAGCGCAGGGTGGCAGGTCTGACCGTCCGCATCGACCGCGCGTTGTGCGTAGGCTTCGAGGACTGCATGGAGGACGGACAGGCGCTCTTCCGCCTGGACCACGAGGGGATCTGCGTGTTCGGAGACGATCCGGACTCCGTGTCCCGTGCGTCCGTGATCCGCGCATGCGAGGCCTGCCCCGTCGACGCCCTGGAGGTGTTCGACGAGGCTGGCGAGAAAGTGGTCTGAATCCGGCCCCCAGGAGCCGACCCGGAATGGCCGAGCGAAGGATTCGCACCTACTCCGAAGTGAACCACGACACCGGCTCGGGAATCCTCGAGCAGGTGGAGGCGCAGGGCGCACGCCTGGCGCGCCGGCTCGCGGCCATCGACAGGCTCGTGGTCGTGGCGAGCGGCAAGGGCGGCGTCGGGAAGAGCCTGGTGGCCGCGAACCTCGCGGCGGCTCTGGCCCGCCGGGGGCTGCAGGTGGGTGCCGCGGACGCCGACCTGAACGGACCGTCGCTGGGCCGCATGCTGGGCGTGGCCGGCGCGAAGCTCGAGGTGCGCGAGGACGGCGTCGTGCCGGTGCGGGGCGCCGAGGGCGTGCGCGTGATGTCGATGGACCTGCTGCTCGCCTCAGACGACGCGCCGCTGCGCTGGCGCGAACCGGAAGGCGCGGGCTTCGCGTGGCAGAGCGTGCTGGAGACCGGGGCCGTGCGCGAGTTCCTGTCCGACACGGACTGGGGCGAGCTGGACGCGCTCATCGTGGACCTGCCGCCCGGCACCGACAAGCTCCAACGCCTCCTCCAGCTCGTCCCGGACCCCGGCGTCGTGCTGCTGGTCACCACCCCCACGGAGGTCGCGCGCTTCGTGGTCGGGAAGTCGATCGCGCTCGTGCGCGAGGCCCGGGTCCGCCGCTTCGGCCTGGTGGCGAACATGGCCGGGCACGCCTGCGAGCACTGCGGCGCGCAGACGTCGCTGTTCGACCCGGAGCCGGCGGTGCGCATGGCCGAAGAGACCGGCGTGCCACTGTGGGCGAGGATCCCCTTCCACCCGGCGATCGGCGCGCACACCGACGCGGGCAGGCCGATCGTGGCGGCCGAACCCGACTCGGAGGCCGCGCGCGCCTTCGAGGAGCTGGCCGCGAAGGTGATGGCGTGAAGTTCCTGTGCGTCGATTGCGATCGCGTGATGGATTTCGCCGAGCGGCAGCTGCCCGGCGACGGCACGATGGCGGCGGTGTTTCGCTGCGACCGGTGCGAGCGTGAAGTGGCGATGCTCACCAACCCGATGGAGACCCGGCTGGTGTCCGGGCTGGGCGTGAAGGTCGGCGGCAGGACCGTGCCCGATCAGCCGATGGAGCTGGTGCGCTCGACCGTCGCGGACGGGAGGGAGGATGCGTTCGCGGACGGCGAGGCGGCCGGCGGCGAGGCGGCGGACGGCCCAACGGTCGCCCCGGTAGGACCGCCGCCCCGCCCGGGCTCGGTGGCGTGGAGCCCCCAGGCCCGCGAACGGCTGCAGAGCGTCCCGTCCTTCGTGCGCGGGATGGTGAAGCGGATCTACACCGAGTGGGCGTGGGAGCAGGGAATCGTCGAGATGACCCCCGAGACGATGGACCGCGCGCGCGCGGAGCTGGGCATGGAGGGCATGTGAAGGGCCCCGACGCTCCCTCGCCGTCGCCCCGCGACCGCAAGTTCCGCCAGGCTGCGATCGTCTACCTGCACGTCGGGATCCTCTACGAGGCGGGCGTCGCGGCTCTGTGGCGGGCCGGCATGGTGCCCGAGCGCGGCCCCATCGGCCTCTGGCTGCTGCTCGGCGCGCTGATCGTCGCGGGGGTCTCCTGGGCGCTGTGGCGCTACCGCTCGCCCTGGCTGCCCCGGGTCGTGTGGGGGCTCCACGCGCTGAGGCTTCCGGCCATCATGTCCGGCGCGTTCGGGCTGAACCCGGCGTCCGACGTTCCGCCGGGGCTGTGGCACCTCGCGCTCGTCGTGGTTCTGATCAACCTGGGCTTTCTGGCGCGGGCGGGCTGGGACCTGTAGCGGCCGCCGGCGGGCCCCCGCCCGGCGGCGGAACCCCTCGCCTATCCGCCCGCACCGCCATCGACATCTTCGAACACATCGACCTCTTCGAACACCCCCCTGTCGAGGCTCTTCCGCACCCGGTTCCAGGCGAAGAAGCGGCCGTTCATCGCGATCCAGGCCCCCGGCGGCAGCACCTGCGCGAAGGAGAGAGCGGATCCCAGGTTGAAGAGGCCGTCCGATGAGCCGAACGCCCAGGGGATCATCGCCCCGGTCAGCACCACGGTCTTGCCGGGTGCCGCGCGCGCGATCACGCCCGCTGTGTCGACCATGGTGTCGGTTCCGTGGGTCACCACCACGTGGCGCTCGGGGCAGTCCGCGACCGCCGCGGCGATGCGCTCGCGATCGGCGTCGTCCATGTCGAGGCTGTCGACCATCATGAGCGTCTCGACCTCGACATCCAGCCGGCTGCGTCCGAGGCGCAGCATGTCGGGCAGGTGCGTGCCCTTGAAGAAGAGCGCGCCGTGGATCTCGTCGTACTCCTTGTCGAACGTGCCGCCCGTCACGAATACGCGGACGGGCGGGGAACCGCCGTCGAAATTACCCATGAATTCGCTCCGGTGGAGGCCGCCGGGGAGGGACCGGAGGAGGCGCCCGGCGGCGCCGGCGGCCGCTCCTGGACCCGCGAGGATCGCCCGGGGCGCGAACCCCGGTCAAGGCGCGCGCGAAGCCGCCGATTCCGCGCGTTTCCGGGGGAAAAGACACCGGCCGAAAGCGCGCTCGATGGCATTTGACACTCGCACGAGACAGCCCCTATACTCGCGCCCCTGTACCCAGGCCAGCACACGAAGTTTTCGAAACCGAACGCGCACGGCGGCCCGCCGCCGTTTCCAGATGGTTGTTCCGCGGCCCGTTGGCCGCGCGCCGTAGCGGCTGAACGTCGATGATGTGGCGGGCCTCGCAGGGCCGCGCCACTGCATCCTGAGAGTGGCACGCCCCGCCGGTCCCAGAAAGGATCCGGGGTGGGCCGGCGCGGAGATTCCCGCGCCGGTGAACCGTGCCGCCCGGCCGCGCGGCGCTCACGTCCCCGAGCGCGACGGAGAGAGCCGGAAGGCGATGGCCGCCCTCTATCGAGACGTCCTGGTTCCCGTAGACAATTCGCGCGAGTCCGACGCCGCGGTCGAGCGCGCGATCGAGATCTGCCGGCGCTCGGATGGGCGCATCACCGGCACCCACGTCTACGCGGCCCGCCTGCACGACGTCCGCTTCCGCCAGCTCGAAGTCGGGCTTCCGGCGCAGTTCCAGGAGCCCGCGGAAATCAAGCGGCAGCGCAAGATCCACGACAAGCTCATCGAGAAGGGCCTGCAGCTCATCTCCGACAGCTTCCTCGACCAGGTGGACCTGCGCTGCAAGGAGGCCGACGTCCCGCTCACGCGCCAGCTTCTGGAGGGAATCAACTTCGAGGAGATCGTCAAGGAGGCCAACGGGGGACGGGGCCGCCTGCCCTCCCTCATCGGCTTCGACCCGAACATCGCCGACAAGTACGACGGCGGCGAGCGCGTGCGGTCCGACGTGCAGATGGGCGAGGACGGCCGGCTCCTCGCCGAGGACGAGGAGCAGGACGAGAAGCTCGCGGGCTCCAGCGAGCGCGACTACGACCTGGTCGTGATCGGCGCCCACGGCCTGGGCCGCCAGCACTACAGCCAGCTCGGCGGGGTGGTCGGGCGGGCGCTGCGCGGGATCCGCAAGGACGTCCTGGTGGTGCGCGACGACCGCCCCCTCGAGGGCGGCGCTTTCATGGTCTGCGTGGACGGATCCGCGTACGGCTACAAGGGCATGCGCGTGGCGCTGGAACTGGCGCGCCGGTACGGCGCGAAGCTGTACGTGTGCAGCGCCTTCGACGTGGAGTACCACCACGTCGTCTTCCACAACATCAAGGACGTGCTCTCCGTCCAGGCCTCCAAGGTCTTCAAGTTCGAGGAGCAGGAGGAGCTCCACAACAACATCATCGACAAGGGCCTGCTGCGGCTCTGCCAGGCCAATATCAAGCGCGCCGAGGTGATGGCGCGCGAGTTCCCGGACGTCGAGGTCGAGACGCAGATCCTGATCGGCAAGCCGTTCCAGGTCGTGCTGCAGTGGGCCGAGGAGGTCGAGCCGTCGTTGCTGGTGCTCGCGCGCCACGGCTCGCACCGGATCGAGAACACGGAGATCGGCTCGCAGGCCGAGAACCTGGTGCGGCTGGCCCGGGGCAACGTGCTCCTTATCGGCACCACGGACGTGCGCCCGGAGGAGATCCCCTGGATCGAGGAGGACGGCGAGAAGGGGCTCGAATGGGCGCCGGAGGCGGAGGTGCGGATCCTCCGCGTGCCACCCTTCGCGCTGGGGATCGCGCGGAAGGCGGTCGAGGAGTACGTGCTGGAGCACTACGGCCCGGGGAGCGTGTACGCGGCGGCCTTCGTCGACGAGGGCTACGGCAGGCTCGCCGAGCGCGACGCAGCCGCGGGCGAGGACGGCGCCGCTGGCGGAAACGGCGCCGTTTCCGCGCCCTCCAGGGAGGACCTGCCGGTCGTCACCGGCAAGCGCCTGGACGAGGCCATCACCAAGCTGCTGCCCACGCACATGCAGCTCATCATGGGCATCGGCACGGCGGAGGAGCTGGCGCTCGCGGAGGTAAAGGCCGAACAGGCGATGAAACGCACGGTCGTGGAGGGCCGCGACGAGGACGGCCTCGCGCGGCCGCCCATGGTGGAGGCGAAGTGCCCCTTCACCGGAGCGGTGCAGCAGCGCCCGCGCGACGAGCGCGACCCGATCGTCTGGACCGAGGAGGCCTTTCAGCGGCTCCGGCTGGTGCCGCTCATCGCCCGCCCGCTAGCCCGCAACACCGTCGAGAAGTTCTCGCGCGCGCACGGTTACTGGCGCGTGACCACGCCGATCATGGACGAGAACAAGCGGGCGATGATCGAGGCGGACGAGTTCGACATGGACACCATGCTGGTGATGTTCAAGGAGCTGCAGACCAAGCAGCTGAAGGCCGCCGCGGAAGGCGTGGACGGGCTGACCCCCGATATGCGCGCCTTCATCGAGGAGGCCAGGGCGAGCGGGGTGACGCGCTGCCCGATCCGCGACATCGAGCGGCAGGCCGACAAGTGCCCGGTGGACTTCAAGATGGCCACGCCGGAACAGGCGCGGCGGGCGATGGAGATGATGGCAGCCGGGGACGGAGAGGCGGAGAGCGGCGCGGCGGCGGGCGTGCTGGAGGCGGGCGCGGAGGAGACGGCGTGAGCTCGCACACCGCGTGATGGTTCGGCTTCCCGTGCTGGACTTCCCCACCGGAGGGGAGGCGCACGCGCACGGTCTGCTGCCCTGGCGGGGGCGCGAGGTCGAGACCGTACCCGAGGCGCGCGCGCGCGCGGCCGGACACCTCCCGCACATCGTCGCGTGGAACCTCACGCGTCGCTGTAACCTGGCCTGCTCCCACTGCTACATCTCGGCCGGCTCCTGGCACACCGGGGACGCCGAGCTCGACACCGCCGAGGTCTTCCGGATCACTGACGAGATCCTCGCCGTGAATCCGGCTCCGATGTTCGTGCTGAGCGGAGGCGAGCCGCTGCTGCGGGCGGACCTGGAGGACATCGCGCGCCACGCCTCGCGCGCCGGCGCGACGGTGGTGGTGGGCACCAACGGCACGCTGCTCACCGAGACCCGCATCGCGGCCCTCAAGGACGCCGGCGTGACCGGCATCGCGGTGAGCGTCGACTCCCTTGATCCCCGCTACCACGACCGCTTCCGGCACGGCGGCGGCGCGCTCGCCGACACCCTCGCGGCCGTGGACCGGCTGCGCGAGGCGGAGCTGGACTTCATCGTCCAGACCTCGCTGACCGCCGGCAACCGAGCCGAGATCCCCCGCCTCGCCGCCTGGGCAGCCGACGCGGGCGCGGTCAGCTTCAACCTGTATTTCCTGGTGGCGACCGGGCGCGGCGAGCGCATGCGAGGCCTCAGCCCGGTCGAGAACGAGGCGGTATTGCTGGACGTCGTGGAGCTCGAGAGGCGCTACCGCGGGCGTATGATGGTGCGCACCAAATGCCAGCCGCAGCTCATGCGGCACGTCGCGGCGGGCGACCCGGAGTCGCCGCTCCTCGGCTACGAGACGCGCTGCCCGTGCGGCATCCACTACTGCCGCATCACCCCCGAGGGGAAGCTCACTCCGTGCCCGTACGCGCCCGTCATCGCGGGCGACCTGCGCGCGGAGTCCTTCGCGGACGTGTGGTTCGGCTCGCCGGCGCTGGGCGCCCTGCGGAGCGGCGAGGTGGGCGGCAAGTGCGGCGAGTGCGAGTACCGGCGCGTGTGCGGAGGCTGCCGGGCGCGCGCGCTGGCGGCCACGGGCGACCTGCTGGGACCGGATGAGTCGTGCGCCTACGAGCCGTCGGGTGAGGCGCAGGTCGTGGAGCCCGCGCGGGCGGTCACGTACGGCGCGGCGTTCGAGGAGGGCATGCCCTGGGACGCCGACGCGCGCGAGCGCATCGCGCGCGCGCCGAGCTTCGTGCGCGGCGTGGTGTCGGAGAGGGTGGAGTCGTTCGCGCGCGCGCGCGGCTATACGCGCGTGTCGGTCGAGGTGATGGACGAGGTGCGCCGTTCCATGCCGGTCGATTTCTCCAGGCGGATGCCCTTCTTCATGAGGAGGGGGCGATGACCCATCGCGGTGGGGGGTGGCGCGGGTGGGCCGCACTGGCAGCCGCGCTCGGACTGGTCGCGGTCGGCGCCGTGCTCGCGGAGCCGGCCTGGGCGCAGGCGGCGGCTCCCGCGGGCCGCGAATACGGGAACTTCCCCGTGGTCGGCGGCCGGGTGGCGGTGTGGATGTCGGCCCAGCTCCACCTGATGTTCGCGGCCTTCGTGCTGGGCGTGCCAATGTTCGCGGTGGTGGCCGAGGCGATCGGGATGTTTGGCGGCGAGAAGCGCTACGACAAGCTCGCCAAGGAGTTCACGCGGCTACTCCTGATCGCCTACAGCGCCACCGCCATCTGGGGCGCGATCCTCAGCTTCGCGCTGGTGATCATCTACCCCCGCTTCTGGACCCACATGATGGAGATCTTCGAAGTCTCCGTGTGGATCTACGTGGGCCTGTTCTTCGTCGAGTCCTTCACCCTGTACCTCTACTACTACGGCTGGGACCGCTGGAGCGCCGGACGGGCGAAATACGCGCACTGGGGGCTGGGGATCCTGCTCAACGTCTGGGGCACCGCCGTGATGTTCATCGCCGACTCCTGGCTCAGCTACATGATGAGCCCGGCGGAGGGGGTCACCGCGGACACACCGGCGAGCGCGATCGACACCTGGGTCGCGATCACCAACGCGACCTGGATGCCGATCAACATCCACAGGATCATCGCCAACGTCGTGTTCGGCGGCGCGATCGTCGGGGCGTACGCGGCCTACCGGTTCCTGAACGCGCGCACCGACGAGGAGCGCGCGCACTACGACTGGATGGGCTATGTCGGCAACAGCATCGCGATCGGCGCGCTGATCGTCCTGCCGTTCGCGGGCTATTACCTGGGCCGCGAGATCTACGAGTACAACCAGCAGATGGGCATCACCATGATGGGTGGGTTCATGAGCTGGCTGTGGATCATCCAGGCGGTCCTCATCGGCGTGCTCTTCCTGGCGGGCAACTACTACCTGTGGGTCGGCATGGGACGCATTCCCGGCGCCGAGCGCTTCACGCCCTACACGAAGTGGATGCTGGTGGTGCTGGTGCTCGGCGTGATCGTCTGGGCGACCCCGCACACCATGATCGCGAGCCGGGCCGAGCTGGCCGCGATGGGCGGTAGCCACCACCCCTTCCTCGGCGTCCTCGGCGTGATGAGCGCCAAGAACACCGCGGTCAACCTGATGATCCTGACGACGTTCCTGTCGTTCCTGCTGTACCGGCGAGCCAACAAGGACCCCGTGGTCCCGTGGGCCAGGGCCGGCACGTTGGTGCAGGGGCTGATGTTCGTGGTGGCGTCGGTCGTGGTGCTGTTCTATGGGATATACGGCTATTTCGTGCCCGCGGTGCAGCGCATCGGCTTCAGCGTCTACCAGGTGGTCGCGGTGCTGATCACGATCCTCGTCGTCGTGGGAATCGATGTGGCCATGGGCAGGGGCGCGAAGTCTCGCGGCGCGATCCGGTGGGGCCAGATGCCGCCGCGCTCGCAGTACGCGCTGTTCGTGCTCGCGGTGACGTTCACCTGGCTGATGGGCCTGATGGGCTTCGCGCGCAGCGGCATCCGCCAGCACTGGCACATCTGGGAGGTGATGCAGGACACCAGCGAGTGGGCGGCCACGCCGGCTCTCGGCTACGCGGCCCAGGTGATCACCGCGTGCGTGCTGATCTTCCTGGGGCTGATCGGCTTCATCTTCTGGCTCGGCGGGCTGGTGGAGAAGCCGATCGTGGCCGACGTGCGGGCGCCGGCGGAGGCGCGCGGCGCGGGGTACGGCGGCGCGGACCTCGATCCCGTGCCGGCGGAGTGAGGCGCCCATGCTGATGACCAACCTGAAGATCCTGGCCGTCATCCTCGGCACCGTCACGCTGTACACCGTGCTCGCCTCGGCCATCCCCCAGATCGAGTCCGAGGTGCCGCAGGAGCTCACGCTCGGCGCCGACTTCTCCTCCGACGAGCTGGTGGCGGCGGGCGAGGACCTGTACCAGGGCGCGGGCGGCTGCGTGGCCTGCCACGGCCTGGGCACGCGCGCCCCCAACCTGCTCGCCGACGAGGGCGGCGCGGGCCAGATCGGCGCCCGCTGCGCCGACCGCGAGCCCGGCAAGGACTGCAAGGCCTACCTGCACGAGGCGCTCGTGGAGCCGATGGCCTACATCGTCGAGGGCTACGAGCCGATCATGCCCGACATGAGCCGCACGCTGTCGCCGACGCAGATATGGGCGCTGGTGGCGTACATGGAGAGCCTCGGCGGCACGGTCACGGTGACCGCGGACGACATCGGCGACACCGCAGCCGGCGGGGGCGATACGCCCGCCGCGGGCGGCGCGCCGCCACCGGGAGGCGGAGGCGCGCTCGCCGCCGGAAGCACGGACCCGATGGAGATCTGGGCCGCGGGCGGCTGCGGCGCGTGCCACCAGCTGAACGGCGAGGGCGGCCCGATCGGGCCGCCGCTGGATGACCTGGGCGCCGCGCGCGACCGCGAGTACATCCGGCGCGCGATCCTCGATCCGGGCGCGGACGTGGCCGCGGGCTACGAGGCGGTGGCCGGCGTGATGCCGGCCACGTTCGGCGGCTCCCTCACCGCCGACCAGCTGGAGGCGCTCGTCGACATGCTCGCGGGGGAGGGCTGAGATGCGCTACCTGAAGCACCCGCTGGGGGTCGCGGCGGTCGTCATGGTCGTCGCCTACCTGCTGATCGACTTCGGCATCGCCTACATCCCCCCGTTGCTCGGCCTGGACAGTGCTCCGGTGCCGAACAGCGTCGTGCTGCAGTACCTCGCGACGGTCTTCGGGGGGGTACTCCTCTGGGTCAGCGCCAACGACGAGCGCTGGTCGGAGTTCAAGCGGCCGTTCCAGGAGACCATGGTGCTGCCCGAGCGCCGCGTGCTGCGCGGCGTCCTGATGGTCGCGCTGCCGATCCTGATCGGGCTCGCGGTCTTCCTTCAGGTGCGGCCCACCGTCGCCGCGCCCGCCACGCTGCGCTCGATCCACCCGGCGCCCCCCTCGCAGATCGCTTTCGACGGACGGTCGATGGTGCTGTCGGGCCTCGAGAATCCGCTTCGGCGCTCCGGCTCCCTGGTGGAGAGCTACGAGGAGGGCAAGCGGGTCTACTACCAGAACTGCCTGCCGTGCCACGGGGACGCGCTGGCGGGTGACGGGCACTACGCGCACGGCTTCAACCCCGCGCCTCTCGCCTTCGACGACGTCGGCACCATCGCGCAGCTCTCCGAGAACTTCGTTTTCTGGCGCGTGGCAAAGGGCGGGCCCGGCCTCCCGGTCGAGGGCACGCCGTGGCACTCGGCGATGCCGGTCTGGGAGGACTTCCTCACCGAGGAAGAGATCTGGTCGGTGATCATCTTCATGTACGAGCAGGCCGGCCACCACCCGCGCAATCTGGGAGAGGGCGAAGGGGAAGGAGGAGGGCACTGATGCGCGCGTTCGCGGGCGCCCTGGCGCTGGCTGCCGCGGGCATCGTCGCTCCGCTCGCGGCGCAGGACGCCGACCACCCCGGCAAGGCCGCGTACGACAAGTGGTGCGCCGGCTGCCACGGCGTGGAGGGCGACGGCCAGGGCTACGGCGCGGAGTACATGCTGCCGCGGCCGCGCGACTTCACGCAGGCGCTCTACCAGATACGCACCACCGAGAGCGGCGCGCTGCCCACCGACGCGGACATCCTGCGCGTGATCGACGAGGGGATGCCGGGGACGACGATGCCGGGCTGGAGGGACAAGCTGACGCGGGCCGAGCGCGCCGCACTGGCCGACTATCTGAAGACGTTCTCGCGCTTCTTCGAGACCGAGGGCACGCCCGAGCCGCTGGACGTGGGGCGCGCGCTGGGCGGCGGCGAGGACGGGATCGCGGCGGGTCGCGAGGTCTACGAGCGCGTGGAGTGCTGGAAGTGCCACGGCGACGCAGGCCGGGGCGACGGCACGTCGGCGCCGGACATGACCGACGACGACGACCATCCGATCCGGCCGGCCGACCTCTCGGAGCCCTGGACCTTCAACGGCGGCGGCACGGTCGCGGACATATACATGCGCCTGCGCACGGGCCTCGACGGCACCCCCATGCCGTCCTCGAGCGACCTGATCGCCTCGGGCGTCGCCAGCGAAGAGGACCTCTGGAACCTCGCGCACTACGTCCGCAGCCTGGGCCCCGAGCGGTTCCCCGAACCCGCCGAGGTGATCCGGGCGGGTCTGGTCGACGGAGACCTGCCCGACAGCCCGGCCGACTCGGCCTGGGCGGACCAGGAGCGCTTCTGGGTGCCGCTGGTGGGACAGATCGTCGTGAAGCCACGCTGGTTCGCGCCGTCGGTCGACGGCGTCTGGGTGCAGGCGGCGCACGACGGCGAGGCCCTGGCGCTGCGCCTGGTCTGGCACGATCCCTCGGAAAGCCCGAGCGAAGCCTGGGACGTCTGGCGGCAGGCCGTCGAAAGCATGATGCAGCCGCAGGAGGGCGATCCGGCGGGTCCGGGACTGCCCGACGCGTTTTCGGTGCAGTTCCCGGCCGTCATGCCGGACGGTCGTGAGCTACCCTTCTTCCTCGGCGGCGACGCGCGGCGTCCGGTGTACATCTGGCATTGGAGCGCGACGGAGGGCACCCGGGAGGTCTTCGGCCGCGGGTTGGACGATACCCGGACCCTGAGCGGCGGCGCCGTCACCGCGCGGGCCGAGTTCGAGGACGGGAAATGGCGGCTGGTGTTGCGCCGGCCGCTGGACTCAGGCGACGATGAACAGAGACTGGGCTTCGTGACCGGCGAGGCCATCCCGGTGGCGTTTCGCGCGTGGGACGGAAGCAACGCGGAGGCGGGGCCCCGCGGCTCGATCAGTTCCTGGTATTACGTTCACCTGGCGGAGCCGACGCCGACGTCGACCTACGCCTACCCCGTAGTCGCGGCGGTGCTGGCCGCGCTCCTGGGGTTGTTCCTGGTGCGGCGCGCCCAGAAGGGGTACGCGCGCGGCGGCGCGGAAGCGCGGCCGGCGCCCGCGGGCGCAGCCTGATTCACCCAACGATGGAGAAGACAGACATGCGGAAGTACTTCGACCCGTTCCGGCTCGCGGCGCTGTCCGGCGCCGCGGCGTTCCTCGTGGCCTGCGGCGGCGGCGGGGACGCGGGCGCGGACGGCGCCTCCAGCGAGGGCGGCGCGGACGCCGATGCCGCGCCCGCCATCGACCCGGCGACGACCGGCACGGTGGTCGGCACGGTCACGTATACGGGTTCGGCGCCGGCGCCGGTTTCGATCGACATGAGCGAGGAGCCCGCGTGCGCGGAGAAGCACGACGACGCGCCGATGCGGGTGCCCGTTCGGGTCTCCGGCGACGGCGGCCTCGCGAACGGCTTCGTCTACATCAAGGAGGGCCTGGCCGATCGCGACTGGGGCCCCCCGGGCGGCGACGTGACGCTCGATCAGGAGGGCTGCGAGTACATCCCCCACGTGATGGGCGTCCGCGCCGGTCAGGACATCGAGATCGTCAACAGCGACGGCTTGATGCACAACATCAACGCCGGCCCGGAGCTCAACCGCGGCTTCAACATCAACCAGCCGACGAACATGACCTCCACGCGCAGCTTCGCGCGGCAGGAGATCATGATCCCGGTGCGCTGCGACGTGCACGGGTGGATGGAGGGCTACATCGGCGTGATGGAGCATCCGTTCTTCGCGGTCAGCGGCGAGGACGGCACGTTCCGGATCGAGGGGCTGCCCGCCGGTGACTACACGATCGGGCTCTGGCACGAGGAGCTGGGCGAACGTGAGATGGTCGTGACGGTCGCCGCGCAGGAGGAGGCCACGGCCGACTTCACGCTGGACGATTCGACGGCCGGGACCGCTTCCCTGGGGGAGCCGCTCGTCATCCACCACTCGCACGCCGCGGGCGCGGCCTCGCGCTGACGCGCGGGCCGACGAACCGACGACCGGACCGGGGACGGGGCGTCACCCGCCCCCGGACGCGGAACTGAAAGGAGCGTCGATGGGCTGGCTTCCCGAGGCCGCTTCCACCTTCGCCGACAGCATCGACGGGATCTTCTACCTGATCCTGGCGATCACCGGCGTGATCTTCATCGCGGTGGAGGCCGTCCTGCTCTGGTTCGCGGTCAAGTACCGCCATCGGGATGGCCGGAAGGCCTATCACACGCACGGCAACATCCGGGTCGAAGTCGTGTGGACGGCGGTCCCGGCCGTGCTGGTCGTGCTGATCGGCGTGCTCAGCGTCCGCCCGTGGCTCCACATCCGAAGCCCGGACAGCATCCCCCCGGACGCCTACGCAATCGACATGACGGCCAAGCAGTTCGAGTGGAACGCGACCTACGTGGGACCGGACGGCGCGATGGGGACCGACGACGACGTGACCCAGCGCAACCAGTTGCACATCCCGGTCGGCAGGCCGGTGGTGGTGATGCTGCGCAGCGAAGACGTCATCCACTCCTTCTTCCTGCCGGAGTTCAGGGTCAAGCAGGACGCCGTGCCCGGCATGGAGATGGCGGTGTGGTTCCAGGCCACGCGCACGGGCGAGTTCAACCTCGCGTGCGCGGAGCTGTGCGGGACCGGCCACACGCGCATGGGCGGCCGCGTCATCGTCCACTCGGCGGACGACTTCGATGCCTGGCTGCTCGCCGAGGGCGCGGGCCCGCCGCTCGGCGCCCGCCTCGCTTCATCGACCGATCAACCGTAGAGGACCATGGCGACGACCCTGACCGAGCACGCGCCGCACGCCGACGCGCACCACCACGAACTGTCGTTCGTCCGCAAATACATCTTCAGCGAAGACCACAAGATCATCGGGATACAGTTCCTCTTCATGAGCCTGTTCTTCCTGCTGGTGGGCGGTCTCCTCGCGGCGATCATGCGGTGGCAGCTGGCGTACCCGACCGACCCCGCGAACCCGCTGCCGGGCGGCGGGCTGTTCCCCGAGACGATGGTCAACAACGGGATCATCCTGCCCGAGTTCTACAACTCCGCTGTGACCATGCACGGCACGATCATGATCTTCTTCGCGATCATGCCGCTGCTGGTCGGGGTGTTCGCCAACTACCTGATTCCGCTGCAGATCGGCGCGCCGGACATGGCCTTCCCGAAGCTCAACATGGCGAGCTTCTGGACCGCGTTCCCGGCCGGGCTGATCATGCTGGCGGGCTTCTTCGTGGAGGGCGGACACTCCTCCGCCGGCTGGACGCAGTACGCGCCCCTGAGCGCGGATCCGGAGTGGACCGGCGTCTACGCCGGGCAGCAGCTCTGGCTGATCAGCATGATCATCCTCGGCTTCGCCTCGCTCATGGGCGCGGTGAACTACATCACGACCGTGATCAACATGCGCGCGCCGGGGATGACCTGGTTCCGCATCCCGCTGCCGACCTGGGCCCTGTTCATCACCGCGATCCTCATCCTGCTCGCGATTCCGGTGCTCACCGGCGCGCTCATCATGCTGCTCTTCGACCAGACGATCGGCACCACCTTCTTCGCCTCGGCGACCGGCGGAGAGCCGCTGCTGTGGCAGCACATGTTCTGGTTCTTCGGGCATCCGGAGGTCTACATCCTGATCCTGCCCGGGATGGGCTTCGTAAGCGAGATCATCGCGGCGGGCTCCCGCAAGCCGATCTTCGGCTACGCGGCGATGGTGCTGGCGATCATCGCGATCGCGTTCATCGGCTGGCTGGTGTGGGGGCACCACATGTTCCAGAGCGGGATGAATCCCATGCTGGGCATGAGCTTCATGGTGACGACCATGATCATCGCGGTCCCGTCCGCCATCAAGGTGTTCAACTGGCTCGGCACCATGTGGCGAGGCGACCTGCACTTTCACACTCCCATGCTGCACGCGGTCACGTTCGTCGCGATGTTCGTGATCGGCGGCTTGTCGGGGGTGTTCGTGGCGTCCACGCCGGTGGACATCTTCCTGCACGACACCTACTTCGTCGTCGCGCACCTCCACTACGTGCTGTTCGGCGGCAGCCTGTTCGCGATCTTCGGGGCGATCACCTTCTGGTACCCGAAGATGTTCGGGCGGATGATGAACTCCACCCTGGGGAAGATCCACTTCTGGCTGACTCTGATCTTCTTCAATCTGGTGTTCTTCCCGATGCACAACCTCGGCATCGCGGGCATGATGCGCCGGATCTACGACTTCACCCAGTACGAGTACCTCGCGCCCTTCCAGGGACTTCAGATGTTCATCAGCTGGTCGGCGTTCGTGCTGATCGGCGCGCAGTTCATCTTCGCGTTCAACTTCCTCTACAGCCTGTTCAGGGGAGAGAAGGCGCCGCAGAACCCGTGGCACGCCAATTCGCTGGAGTGGACGGCCGCGCCGTCGCCGCCGCCGCACGGCAACTTCGCGCACACACCCACCGTATACCGCGGACCGTACGAGTACAGCCACCCCGACGCGCCCGGCGACTACTGGCCCCAGAACGAACCCGGTCCCGCGGCCCCGGCTCCAGAGCCGGTCTACGCGGAGTGAGGAGGGGACGATGACGACACACGCGGCGGCGCTGGACCGGGGGGGCATGGACGCCACCGAGGTCGGGATGGGCGTCTACAACATGAAGCTCGGCATGTGGGTGTTCCTGCTGTCGGAGGTCATGTTCTTCACGAGCCTGATCGGCAGCTACATCATCCTGCGCGCGGCGCACCCGGACATGTTCGCGCAGCCGGGCGAGGTGCTGAACGTGCCGCTAACCGCGCTCAACACCTTCCTGCTGATCTGCAGCAGTGTCACGATGGTGCTGGCCTTCGCGGCGATCGAACGAGGCGACCAGGCCAAGCTGAAGGCCTGGCTCATCGGCACGGCGCTGATCGGCATGTCCTTCCTGGGCGTCCAGGTCTTTGAATACATCCAGCTCTCCGGGCACGGCTTCGTGCCGTCGGTGGAAGGCTACAGCGCTGCGGGCGCGCCCCTGTACGGCACGACCTTCTACACGATGACCGGCTTCCACGGCTTCCACGTCTTCGTCGGGGTCCTGGCGCTCTGGTACCTCGTCATCCAGGCGTTCCGGGGGAAATATACGGCGGCGAACCACGGAGCCGTGGAGATCACCGGGCTCTACTGGCACTTCGTGGACCTGGTCTGGATCATACTGTTCACGATCGTCTACCTGATCTGATCACCGGGTCGCCGGCGTCGGCGGGCCGCCGGCGCCGGGGACGGGAGAACGCTCATGGAATACGCGGAAGCGCAGGCGGGGGCGGTCGCGGGGCACGAGGGCGGCGCGAGCACGAAAGCATACTTCGTGGTGTTCGGCACCCTGGCGGTGCTCACGGTCATCGAGGTGCTGATCCCGACGCGGCTCGGGTTCCCCAAGAACGTCCAGATCATCCTTCTCATCTTCCTCGCCCTCTGGAAGGCGCTGCTCGTCGCGCTGTACTACATGCACCTGCGCTACGAGCCGAAGCGCCTGAAGTGGATGGTCATCGCGCCCCTGCCCCTGGCCGTGATCCTCGTCCTGGCCGTGCTGACGGAGTTCTGATGCGGCCGGAGCTCATGACGGGGATGTTCTGGGCGGGCATGCTGCTGGCCTCCCTCCCGGTCGCGCTCGGCATCTGGATCACCGTGTTCGTCGTGCGACAGATGCGCGCCGAACGCGAGCTGTCCGACTACCCTCCCACCGCGCCATCCGGCACCGCGGAGGAAACGGGAGGCCAGCGGGGATGAGCCGCATCGCGGACAACATGGCCGTCAGGGGCGCCATCGCCGGGTTCGTCGGGGCTTCGGCGCTGGTGCTCTGGTTCCTGGTGATCGACGGCCTGCAGGGCCGGCCGTTCTTCACGCCTGCGTTCCTCGCGGCGGCGGTGACCGGCAAGAGCCAGGTCGCCCTCACGCCGGGGCAGATCGGGCTCTATACGGCGCTCCACTATTCCGCCTTCCTCGTGATCGGCATCGTCGCCGCGGGGTTCGTGCGCGTGCTGGAGACGGTGCCGGGCGTGTTGCTCGGCGGCATCCTCGGATTCCTGTTGTTCGACCTCGTCTTCTACGGCAGCATCTGGCTCACCGGGGTGGACGTCGTGGCCGCGTTCGGGTGGCCTCAGGTGCTCGTCGGCAACGTGCTCGCGGGCATGGCGCTGATGGCGACGTTGTCGATCCTCGGCCCGGAACGCTCGGTGAGCTGGCGGACCGTCCTGGACGAGCACCGGATCCTGCGCGAGGGACTCTACGGCGGACTCATCGGCGCCGGTGCGGTGGCCGTGTGGTTCCTCCTGATCGATGCGATCTTCGGCCGCCTGCTATTCACCCCGGGAGCGCTCGGATCGGTCCTGTTTCACGGCGCGCGCAGCCTGGCGGACGTGCAGACCGACGCGCTCACGATTCTCGGCTACTCGGGTCTTCACGTACTCGCGTTCTTCGTGACGGGGCTCGTCGCCGCGGCCATCGTCACGGAGGCCGAGGAACACGCGATGCCGCTGATCTTCGGTGCGATCCTGCTGTTCGTGACCTTCGAGACGTTCTTCATCGGGATGCTCGCGATCGTCGCCCAGTGGCTGCTCGCCGTCATTCCGTGGTGGAGCATCCTGATCGGCAACGTCATCGCCGCCCTGGCGATGGGGGCCTACCTGTGGCGCAACCACCCCAAGCTGCGCGAGGCCTTCTACGAGAACCGGGACCTCGAGGAGGAGCTGGCGACCAAAGGAGCGGGGCCGACGGG
>DATKCH010000063.1:0-12795 GCA_035513295.1 Longimicrobiales bacterium | reverse complement strand
CGATCGCGACCCAGATCCGCCCCGCCTCGTGGGGATGGCACGCGATCCAGCGCACGTGGTGGGTGTCCGGGCGGGGCGGGAAGGACCACGTGTCCGACGACGGCAGCTCGAGCAGCCCGCCACGCTCCCGCCAGGATCCGGCCCCCCCCTCCGCGACCCACACGCCGCTCGGTTCCGTCCCGGCCCATACCCTGTCGGGGCGCGTCGCGTCCGCCGAGAGGGCCATCAGGCGGACGCCGTCGAGGCCGGCCGCCGACCACCCGCGCCCGCCGTCATCGCTGACCCACACGCCGTCGCCGGCCGTCCCGCACCACACCCGCCCGTCGCCCGTCGCGGCGAGACACGTCGGACCGCGGAGGCGCAGGCCCACGGCGTCGCGCAGCTCCGGCGTCCCGCGCGCCCCGGATCCGCCGGCCTCGTTCCCGGCCGGCCCCGAAGGCGGGTCCGGGCGCTCCAGCGCGTACACGGTGTCGCGAACGGCTACGAAGATCGTGGACATGCGTCGAGCCTCTACTCCAGGGCCTGCCGCCACTCGCTCTCGACCCGCTCCAGTCTTCCCGCGGGGCGGCCGCTCCGCAACCCGCCGGTCGGCGTCACAGGGGTCCGTCCCGCCGGGGTGGAGGGTGGCCCCCGGCCGGGGACACTCGGTTAACGTCGGCCCCGGCGATCGGGTCGGTTCGGCAGGAACTCGCGCGGGCGGGGAAGACCGGGCCGCGCGCGCTTTCGATCCATGGATTTGATGCGGAAGGTGATGATGATGGTCGATTCCAGGGAAGGTCTGCGCGAGTTCTCCCTGACGGCGCTGAGGATCGCCGCCGGCCTGGGGTATTTCTCCCACGGGGCCCAGAAGCTCTTCGGCTGGTTCGGGAGGTTCGGGCCCGACGGGGGATCGGCACCGCTGATGAGCGAGTTCGGGGCCGCCGGCGTCATCGAGTCGGCGTCAGGTCGCGCGCCTCGGGGATGACGTCGCCCGTGGCCTCCTCGGGCCGGACCGCGTAGACGTGGAAGTCCGCGTTGCCGCCCTTGTCCTGGACGTAGAGGATGTAGCGGCCGTCCTCGCTCCAGAAGTAGCCCGGAACGGGCCGATCGTCGGCGGTGAGAGGACGCGCGTCCTCGAACGGCTCGTCGATCCCCTTCACCCAGATGTTCATCACGTCCTCGTACGGCTTCCGGAACGCGATGAAGCGGCCGTCGGGAGAGAGCTCCGCCCCTGCGATCTCGGGGTCTCCGAAGAAGACCTCCCGGTCCAGCAGGGGCGGCAGCTCGGCGGCCTGAAGGACCGGCGCCGTGGCCGGAACCGTCTCGACGTCCTGGGCGGTGACGGGCAGGGCGAGCGCGAGCGCCCCGGCGAGGGCGCAGAGGGTCCGCGTATTCATGGTAGCTGTAGCCTGGAGATGGGAGATCGAACGGTCATTTGAGGCGTGCCGGCGAGTATAGAGCGGCCGCCCGACGGCGGCAAGCCGAAGAATCGGCGGCGCGCGGGCCCCGGATCGGCTCGCGAACGGCCTCCCGCCCGGCCGGACGGGCGATGCGGCCGCCCGGTGCCTAGGTTTGCGCGCGAAGCGCGTGTCCACCCCGATGGGAGGTACGCCGGATGCCTACCTGGCTGGCCGTTCTTCAGCTCTTCGGGGGCGTCGTGTACCTGGTCATGGGGGCCGATTTCCTCGTCCGAGGCGCGATCGCGCTGTCGCGGAAGGTCGGCGTGCCGGCGATGGTCGTGGGGCTCACCGTCGTGGCGTTCGGCACGTCCGCCCCCGAGCTCGTCGTTTCGCTGCGGGCGGCGCTGACCGGCTACCCGGAGCTGGCCATCGGGAACGTGGTCGGGAGCAACGTCGCGAACGTGCTGCTCGTGGTCGCCTTGCCGGCCCTCGTGTATCCGATGGCCTGCGATCAGCGGGGCGTGGCGAACGACGCCCTGTTCGCCCTGGCGACTTCGGTGCTGTTCTTCGCCCTGTGCTGGTCGGGGACGCTCGGGCGCGCGGACGGGCTGATCCTCCTCTTGGGACTGGCGCTTTTCCTCGGATACCTCGCCAGAGCCACCCGGGGCGATGCCACCAAGGGGGCGGGACGCCTCGAGGTCCCTCGAATACTGGGTCTGCCATCGCGCCCGTACATGATCGCTCTCCTGATCGTGTTCGGGGTTCTCGCGCTCCCGCTGGGGGCTCAACTCCTGCTCGACGGGGCGGTCGGCGTGGCCGACACGTTCGGCGTGCCCAACGCCGTGATCGGACTCACGCTCGTGGCGGTGGGCACGTCGTTGCCCGAGCTGGCCACCACGCTGGTCGCCGCGCTGAGGCGCGAGGCCGACGTCGCGGTGGGCAACATCCTGGGCAGCAACATCCTGAACGTCCTCGCCATCATGGGGGTGACCGCGCTCGCGAGCCCCGCGCCCCTTCCTGTCCCGCCACGTTTCCTCGCGACCGACCTTCCGGTGATGGTCGCCGCCGCCCTGGCGCTGGCGCTCGTGGTGATGACGCGCCCCGCGGTGGGCCGCGGGGTCGGCGTGTTGTTCACGCTGGCCTACATTGCGTACGTGTTCGTGTTGTTCCGCGGTTCGGGGTGAGGCCGGCCGAGCCCGCGGCGGCGCGCGTACCCCGGAGGCACCGTGGACCTGCGGACCAAGCTCGTCTTCACCCTCGTCGCCGTGTCCCTGGCGAGCATGCTGGCGCTCGGCGCCCTCGCGTACGGAGCCGCCGCCGAACCGCTGACCCGCAGGACCCTGCGCCACCTGAGCTCCCTGGCCGAGGCCAAGGAACGGGAACTCGAAGGCGTGTTCGCCGGCTGGCGCGACCGGGTGTCGCTGATTTCCAGCCGCACGCAACTGCGGCGCAGCCTGCGCGCCTTCGGCGCGAGCGGCGCGCCGGAAGATCGCGAGCAGATCCGGGCGATCCTCGAGGACGCGCGCGCCGCCACGGAGACCGTGCTGGCGCTCTCCGTCTACGACGCTCGCGGAGAGCTGGTGGCCGCGGACGGAGTCGCGCAACCGGATGCTGACGGCGGTCTCTCGGTGCCCGGGGACAGCGTGGCGTACCTCGGCATCAGCGCGCCGGACGCGGGGCCGGCGGCCGTGGAGCTGGGCGCGCCGCTGATCCTGGACGGGGAACGGATCGGCGCGTTGCGGGCTTCGCTCGCGACGGACGCGCTCCTGGACATCACCGGCAACTATACCGGACTCGGCGAAACCGGCGAGGCGATGATCGTCCTGCGCGGACCGGACGGAGGCGCGCGCATCCTGAATCCGGTGCGGCACGAGGGGGGCGGGGGCATGGGGGGCACCGCGCGCGGCAACGGGGGCGCGCGGGGCGCGGACGAGGGGTTGGACCCGGGCGCGCTCGCGCTGCGCGGCGAGGAGGGCCTGTTCACGGAGGCGGTCACGGACTACCGCGGAGAGCCCGTGTGGGCGTCGACGCGTCTCCTCCCCGAGCTGGACTGGGGCCTCGTCGTCAAGTTCGACGCCACGGAGGAGCTGGAGCCGTTGAGAGAGTTCCGGGCCCGCCTTCTCCGGGTGGGCTTCTCGCTGTCGGCCTTCGCCATCCTCGCCGGCATCCTGCTCGGGCTTCACTTCTCGCGCCCCATCCACGAGCTAGTCGCTGTCGCCCACAGGGTGCGCGGCGGCGACCTCGGGGCTCGCGCCGACGACCGCCGCGAGGACGAGCTCGGCGTCCTCGCCGGCGCCTTCAACGAAATGGGCGTCGAACTGGAACGCCGGCTCAGCCTGCTACAGGAGTACCAGCGGTTCTTCGACCAGTCGCGCGACCTGATGTGCATCGCGGCAACAGACGGCTACTTCAAGAAGGTCAACCCGGCCTTCGAGCGTTCCCTGGGCTGGACCGAAGCCGAGCTCCTGAACCGGCCGTTCCTCGACTTCGTCCACCCCGACGACGTCCCACGCACGATCGCGGAAACCGAGAAGCTGAAACGCGGGATTCCGACGATCTCGTTCGAGAACCGCTACCGGCTCCCGGACGGCGGCTATCGGAAGCTTCTCTGGACCTGCCACCCCGAGCCCGGGACCGGTCGCCTGTACGCATCGGCGCGCGTCGCGGCCGGAGCCCCGACGGACGGCGAGGACCCGGACGGGTGCTAGCGTAGGCGAACACGGCGAGGGCCGGGGGTCGACGGACGTCCATACCCGAACCTCCTTCAGATCGTCAGGCCGATGTCGAACGTCGCGGCGTATCCGTTATCGGCGCCCACGGGACTCAGGAGGAGCTGGGCTCCTCCCCGGTTGTAAATGCCGTCGTCGGCGTTCCGCAGCCGCCCGGCGTCGTCCTTGCGCGTATACGGGGAGGTCGACGTATACATCTCCGTCAGCAGGGCCTCGTCGAAGAACAACTGCGACGTGAACTCGTAGCCCGCGCCCGATCCGTTCGACCGGATCGTGAAGTGGATGTGGCTGGCCCGGCCCGGGTACCAGCCGGGAAAGACCGTGGCGAACGCGGCGCGCCCGCGCGCGTCGGTGGGCTGGTAGCCGCGCAGCCAGGTCTGGCCGATCGTGCTACCGAAGTTCGGATCGTTCACACCCGAGTAGACGCCCAGCGCGTTGCAGTGCCAGACGTCGACGATCGCCCCCTCCAGCGGGCTGCACGCGCCCGACGCGATCCGCGAGACGACGAACGAGAGCGCCAGCGGAATCCCCTCCTCGATCTCGCCGCTCTCCGCGTCGGCGCGGATGTCCGAGCGGTTCAGGCCGGTGTCCACGTAATAGGGACCCTCGGTGAGCCGCGGCTTCGCGGTGCAGGTCGTGGTGCCCGCCGCCGCGCGCGCGGCCGGCTCCGCGCGGCAGCCGGTCGCGAGGAACAGCGCCGGCGCGCCGACCCCCAGGATCCGCACGGCCTCCCTGCGGCCGAGCACCCGGCCGACCGGAAGGTCGTCCTCGTCGAACACGAAACCCTGGCGCTGCGTGGCCATGTGCCGTCTCCGGTTGCGCGGGGTGTGACTGCGCCCGTCGGAAGTTCGCGTTCGGGCGCTCCGTGAACCAGACCGGCCCCACCGTGTGCCGCGCGACCGTCGAAGACCACCCAGTCCGGATGCCGGGCGCTCCACCGCTCGAGGACCTCGGTCGTGATGAAGCTCGTGCAGCGCCCGTGCGCAGCCGGGATCGCGGGGCCAGATTGCGACGTTCCCCATCGCGAGGTGCGAGCCCATGAACGTCAGTGAGAACCCCGACGCGGTCGCGGACGGCAGCGGACCCCGTTCCCTGAAGGCGGGCGACACGGCAAGCCGGAGTCTCACCCTCACGGCCGCCCACGTCGCGGCGTACGCCGAGCTGACCGGCGACCACAACCCGCTCCACTTCGACGAGGTGTTCGCCGCGCGCACGCGGTTCGGGCGACTCGTCGTGCAGGGAGGGCTCACCACGGGGCTGCTCCACGCCCTCGTGGCGATGGACATGCCCGGACCCGGCACGGTCTTCCTGAGCCAGGACTGGAAGTTCACCGCTCCGGTGTTCATCGGCGACACGATCACCGCGCGCGCCGAGGTCGTGTCCGTGCACGAGACGAAGCCGGTGTCGCAGCTCGCGATCCGTGTCGAGCGCCAGGACGGAGAGACGGTGCTCGAGGGCGAGGCCTGGTGTTACCGGTTCACGCCGGCCGCCTGACCCCGGCGCGCTTTCCGGATCAGGCGCGCGCGGGAATCCGCCGACCGGCGTCGAGGTAGCTGGCGAGGTGGGCGCTCAGATCGCGGGCGTCATCGGCGGCCCCGTCGATGAGGCTCGACTTGCGGCGTCGCAGGAACGGGATGCCCATCAGGTAGAGGCCGGGAGCCTCCACGACGCCGCCCTCGTGCCGCAGCCTTCCCTTGCGATCGATCACGGGGACGTCCAGCCACGAGTAGTCGGGGCGGAATCCGGTGGCCCAGAGGATCGTGCGGATGCTCCCGTGGGCGAGGTCGAGGTCGAGGGGCGGCGATTGGGGAACCCGGGTGGGTTCGAACCGGTGCCGGGGCGGCACGTCGCCCTCCAGGCCCGCTTCCGCGATCCACTCGTCGATCCGGTCGAGAAGCCGGCTCATCTTCAGGTCGGCCAGCGCGCACATGTTGGGCAGGGATCCCGCGAACTGGGCCTTCCCGTGACGGATGCCCGCGAGGCGTCCGACGAGTCGCACGCCGATCCAGCTCAGCGCGTTGAGGTCCACCGTGCGGCGATCGTCCGACCCCGCCAGTTGCAGGGAAGGGACAGTGCGCGCGCGGTCCAGGTTGTCGACCTCGTCCCAGCGCTCGTCGAGCACCCCGCATCGGTCCATCCACCACTCGATGTCCCGGCCGCGGTACGTTCGCGGTACGCGCACGTGCTCGCCCACCGAGAGCGTCACCGGCCGGCCGGAGCGGTGGATCTCCTCCCCGATCTGGGTGCCCGTGGCCGACGCGCCCACGACCATGACGCCGCCCTCGGGAAGCTGGTCGGGGTTGCGGTACTCCATCGGGGTGAGTGTGTGGATGCCCGCCGGCAGGAGCTCCGCCAGCGCCGGCACGACCGGCGTGTTGCACGCCCCGCTCGCCACGACCACGGTACGAGCTCGCCACGTGCCGCGATCCGACCGCACCTCGTAGCCGCCGTCGACGGCGCGCACCGACGTCACGGTGGTCCGGGCCTCGACCGGCGCGGCGATCCGCTCCGCGTACCGCTCCAGGAACGCGATCGTCTCCGCCATGTCGCGGAAGCCGTCGGGGTCGTCGCCCTCGTAGCCGTATCCGGGCAGGCGGCTCTGCCAGTTGGGCGTGAGCAGCCGGAGCGAGTCCCAGCGTTCGGTCTTCCACGAGTTCGCCACCTCGCCCCGCTCGAGTACGACGTGATCGATCGAGCGGTCGGCGAGGCAGCGACTCATGGCGAGCCCGGCGTGGCCCGCGCCGACGATGACCGTGGTGGCACGGCGCACCGCGATAGCCCGGAGGCGACGGTCGCGCGCTGGCTAGTTGACCTCGACCACCACGTTCGTCGGGTTCGTGATCGCGTCGTAGACCGCCGAGCGCTTCTGCGACTGGGCGACGACCGCCCGGATCTCCTCGGGCGTGGCGTCCGCGTCGATCTCGTAGGTCACCTTGATGCCATCGAAGCCGTTCCGGACGTCGCTGTCGACGCCGAGGATGCCCCGGATGTCCATCCCGCCCTCCACCGTGGCCTTCACGGACCGGAGCTGGATGCCACGCATCTGCGCCACGGACGCGACCCCGGCCGTGAGGCAACTGGCGAGGCCGGCGAGGACGAGCTCGACGGGCGCGGCGCCGTTGTCTTCCGAGGCGAAGACCTCCGGATGGTCGGCTTCGAAGGTGAACTCGGTGCGGTGCTGCTGTTCCTCGCCGAGGCCGAAGAATCCGCGCACGGTCGAGCGGCTGTGGGTGCCCTTGATCCACTTGCATGCCGCCCGCCACTGGAACCCGGCGGCCTCCGGCGCCTGGGCCAGGGCATCGCGGGCTTCCAGCAACGCGTCGACGTTGACGCCGTTGTCCGCGGCGTGTTCCAGTGTGTGCATGGGTGCCTCCTGTTGTGGTCGAACCAATCGCTTTCCCGTCTACGGTACGGCGCCGAGCGGCTCGCAGGCCAGGGGGTCATCCGGCGGACGGGAGGCCAAGGCATTGATGACGCCGCCGCCGACGCCGCATGTTGCGAGGAAACGCGGGGGAGAAACGGGGGATTCGCCGTCATGACCCGATTCGAACGGGATCGCTACGATGTCGTGATCGCGGGGGCGCGCTGCGCCGGCGCGGCCACCGCGATGCTGCTGGCGCGCCGGGGGCTCCGGATCCTGGTGGTGGATCCGCTCCGCTACGGCAGCGACACCCTCTCCACGCACGCGCTCATGCGCGGCGCCGTGCTCCAGCTCCACCGCTGGGGGCTGCTCGGTGCGGTCCGTGCTTCGGGGGCGCCGCCCGTCAGCACGACGACGTTCCACTACGGCGACGAGGTGATCGAGGTCCGGATCAAGCCCCGCGACGGGGTCGATGTCCTCTTCGCTCCGCGCCGAACGGTGCTCGACCCGGTGCTGGTGGACGGAGCGCGCGAGGCCGGGGCCGAGGTCGTCTACGGGATGTCCGTGGTCGATCTGACGCGCGACGGGGCGGGCCGCGTGCGAGGGGCGCGGATCGCCGGCCGTGGCGGCGACCCGGTCGACGTAGGGGCGGACCTGGTGATCGGCGCCGACGGCATCCGCTCGCGCGTCGCGCGGATCCTGGACGCGCCGCTGGACTACACGACGGCGCACGCCGCGTGCTCGATCTACGGATACTGGCAGGGCGTGCCGCTGAGCGGCTACCACTGGTTCTACGACGTCGGCGTCAGCATCGGCACGATCCCGACGAACGACGGCGACACGTGCGTGTTCGCGCTGGTGCCGCAGGCGCTGTTCAACGAGCGGCGCGAGAAGGGGATCGACGCTCTGTTCCAGGAAGCGGTCGCGGCGGTCTCGCCGGAGCTCGCCGAGCACGTCCGGTCGACCGCGCCATCGGGGAGGCTCCGCGGCTTTCCGGGCAATCGGGGCTTCCTGCGTCGGGCCGTGGGGCCGGGCTGGGCGCTGGTCGGCGACGCCGGGTACTTCCGCGACCCGATCACCGCGCACGGAATCACGGACGCGCTTCGTGAGGCGGAGCTGCTGTCCCGCGCGATCGCGGGGGAGGGCAGCGACGGGCTGGCCGGGTATCAGGCGCATCGCGACGACCGCGTGCGGGGCCTGCTGGACGTGACCGATCGGATCGCGTCCTTCGACTGGGACCTCGAAGAGGCCAAACAGCATCACCTGGAGCTGAATCGGCAGATGAACGCGCAGGTGGACGTGCTGCTCGCCCTGAGCACGGCGGAGCTGGATGCGGAGGCGGCTCGAAGATGACCGCGTGGATGGGGCGGCGCCTTGATCCCCGCCCCGCAAAGTAGTCCGGGCGATCGCCCGGGCGGCGAGATCCTCCAGGACCGCCGCCCTCTCCGACAGCTCGTCCTCCCTCGGCGGACACCCAGCTCCCGCAGCTCTTCTCCGTGCCGTCCGGGTGCACGACCGTCCACCGGCGTGACGATCCTTCGGCGAGTGGTCGATTGGACACCGTCCGGGTGCACGACGAAGCCAGAGCGCGCGAAGCGGCCTTCCCGCGAGGCTTCGAGGCCGGTGCAGCGGGGCGCGCCCTCAGCGCCCCCGCTCGACCTGCTCGGCGACCCGCTCTCCCCGTCGAGGAACGGCAGCACGGTCGTAGCCAGCGCGGGCGCCAGGAACATCTCGTAGTGCGTGAGGTCCGGCAGGATCGCGAGCCGGTTCCCCGACATGTGCTCCCTCATCCAGCCGGCGTCCCTCAGGCCGCCGCCCAGGCGCTCGTAGAAGTCCACGATGTGCTCGAGCCGGAACATGTCGGCGTCGCCGTAGACGAGCATCACCGGCATGGCGAGCTTGGCGATGTCCCCGGACCAGTCGTAGGGCTTGCGCATGTACGCGCCCATGCGGTCGAGGAGCTCCGGGAAGTCCTCGGGGTGCGGCGCGATCGCCGCGTAGGACCGGTACATCGGCGTGTCCTTCATGGCCTCCGCCATGCCGGCGCCGACCTGCGCCTGCATCGGCAGCAGCTCGGCGTGGAACCCCTCCTGCGCATACCCCGCCGAGACCAGGACCAGCCGGCGCACGACCCCGGGATGTTGCACCGCCAGGCGGAACGCGACGCCGCCGCCGAGCGAGTAGCCGAGCGCGTCGACGCGGTCGTAGCCGAGCTCGTCTAGCACCACCGCCATGTCGTCGCCCATGTCCACGAGACTGATCTCCCGGTCGCCCAGCGCGGTGCGGCCGTGGCCGTGCAGGTCGACGCCGATCACCTCGCGGCGTTCCGCCAGCAGCGCCAGCACCGGCCCGAACATCTCGATCGACCCCAGGCCGCCGTGGAGCAGCAGCAGGGGCTCGCCCTCGCCGCGGACCTCATAGTAGTAGGCGAGGCCGTTGGCCTCCACGTGGCCCCTCCGCGTGGGCGCGGGGATGGTCGGCAAATCCGCTTCCATGGGTGCTCCCTCTTGCTGCGCGGTCGTGTTGACGGGCCAGGCGAGGGCCGCCGCGGAGGCGATGAGCGCCACCGCCGCGGCCGCCATGATGTTCCGCGCCATCCCGCTCACGCCGGCGCTCCCTGTTCGGGCGCCCGCGCGACCGCGCCCTCCTCCGCGCCCGCGCCTCCCAGCTCCGGAATGAAGAGCGGTCGGACCGCGACGTACCAGCCCAGCTCCTCGCCCATCCTGGCCGCCGGATGGAGCGAGGCGAGCTCGACCGCCTCGTCCAGGTCGTCGGCCTCGACGACGAACACCCCGCCGATCTCCTTCGACTCGATGAACGGGCCGTCGGTGATCACCCTCTCGCCCTTCCGCCGCCGGATGACGCGTCCGCCCTCTCTCAGGCCGGCGTACAGCCGAACCCTGTCGTCTCCCGCGAGCTCCACGTCGTAAACGCGGCAGCGTTCCACGTAGTCCTTCTGCTCCTCCTCGGTCAGGCCTTCCCAGGCCCCTCCGTCTCCGCACGCCAGGCACAGGTATTTCATCGCCGTTCCTCCACGGCTTTCCGTTCACGATCGCCGGCCGGCTGCTCCATTAGGCCCGCGTTGACCAGCCAGCCGGTTCCGTAGCGGTCGACGCACATGCCGAAGCGCTCGGCCCAGAAGGTCTTCTGAAACTCCATTCCGACCGCGCCGCCTTCGACCAGGGCCGCGAAGACGCGCTCCGCCTCGTCCACGTCGTCCAGGTTCAGTGCGATCGAGACGTTGTTCGCCCCTTGTCCCGCCGCGGGCGGCCCGTCCGCCCCCATGAGCTCCGCGCCGCGGGCGACGAGGTGGGAGTGCATGATCCCGTCGTGTGACTCCGCGGGCATTTCGCCCGCCATCGGCGACTCGCCGTAGGTGAAGATCTGGACGATCTCACCGCCCAGCAGGTCGCGGTAGAACTCCATCGCCTCGCGGCACTTCCCCTGGAAGTTGATGTAGGGGGTGATCTGCATGGTCGTGTCTCCTCGCGCGTGCGTTCGGTCCGGAGCCGTCCGGTGCGGTGCCCCGCGCGCCGACCCGCCTCCGCCTTCACCCTTCGGTCGAACGGGGGGAACGGAAATCGACAGCGGGCCGTCGCGCCGAGACGACATGCTCGCCCCTCGCGACCGCGCCGGACCGAAACGCGAGCCGGTTCACCGCGCGGCCCACGCAGCGACCCTGGTCCAGTCCCCGGTCGATGTCGAAACGGTAGTGGATCCCGCCGTAGAGGCGCGAGATCGCGGCCTCGTCGGCCGCTTCGAAGAACGAGTCGAAGGAGCGGGGAGCGAAGCCCCGGCCGTCGTTCGTGTGGTCGGTGATCGGGAATCCGTCCCCGAAGAGGCCGGTGAGGATCGTCGAGCTGGCGCCCACGTCGTTGGAATGGCCCGAGGGGTACGCCGGGAACGGGGGCGTTTCCAGCACGGGCTCCCACGAGGGATCGATCAGCGCCTGAATGTAGGTGACCGGCCGGACCATGTTGTAGTGATACTTGGCGTGCCAGCAGCTGATGAACGCGTCCGACTCGCCGATTCCGACGCGGGCGAAGGTCTCGGCCGCCAGGTCGAGCGGCGCGTCCAACGACGCCAAGGCCTGCGCGGCGATCGACAGCGAGTGTCCCGCCGGGGTGGGGCTCTGGCCGGCCAGGTCTGCCCAGTACAGGGCGATCGTGCGCTGCTCCTCCGTGACCCGGTTCACCGTCTCGTAGACCTCGAGCGCGGCCTGGTGGAACTCGGAGGCCGGGTCCTCCGAGTACGGCGGATGCGGGCCGGGCGTGCACGCGTCCGCCGCGGGAAGGAGGAACGGCCGCAGCTTCCCCCAGCAGGGTTCGGCGGGCGCTTCGAAGTCGGGCGGCGTGGGGCTCCAGGAGCCGGGCACGTCCTGCTGATCCACGGCGCAGTCGTGGAACTCGCGGTAACCGTCGCCCAGCGACCACAGCCAGATCGCCGACGCGACGCGCTTGCCATGCGCGATCGAGCGCCCCAGGACCGCCGCCGGGACCTCTCGCCGGAACCGGGCATGGAGGTCGTGTTCCAGGTCCCGGATGGCGCGCCGGCTCCGAGGGCTCGTGTAGAACCGCTGCGTGATATCGGCCAACGCCGCGTTGGCCACGCTCGGCCAGTGGAGCGCCTGCCGCGTCGCGGGCATGTCTTCCAGGTCGTTGAGGCGGCCGGCGAGGGACAGGCCCCCGGGGACGCCGGGGGCGACGGCCTCCCAGAGCGTCACGCCCGCGTAGGCGTACGCCCGGGCGGCGGGGGGAGGCAGGAGGCCCTCCTCGCGCGTGAGCTCGAACGTCAACGCGAACCAGGCCCGGGCCACCTCCGCGTCGTGGGTTTCCGCCCCCGCGGACGCCAGCCCCGAGCCGGAGGCGGGCACGCCGGCCCCGGCAGGTTCGAGCACCTGCGACGGACCGCCGTCGGCGCACGCCGCTGCCAGCGCGGTGACGAACAGCGCCACGGGGGCGGCGGGCGCGCGCGCGTTCGAGAGAAGTAGGGCACCAAGGGACGAACGCCCACGGCCGTGAGTAGGAATCATGACGACCTCTGGAATCGGGATCAGGCCGGGATCGAGGAGATCGACAGCTTGAAGCCGTTCGGATCCACGACGCTGAACGCCCGGGCGCCCCAGGGCATGTCCGCCGGCTCGGATTCCAGGCGTCCTCCCCGGCTCCGGATCCGCTCGGCGACCTCGTCGACGTCCTGCTCCGTCGTGATGTGCAGGGAGAAGCCCTCTCCCTTGACCCGGTCCCAGCCCTTGGCGCCGTCGTCCTGGCCGATCAGGATCCGCACCTCGCCGGCGCGCAGGGACACCGCCCGCAGGATTCCGTCG
>DATKCH010000062.1:0-6001 GCA_035513295.1 Longimicrobiales bacterium | reverse complement strand
GCCGCCCTCGATCGGCAGCGTGTACAGGTCGCCCAGGAGGTCGAAGACGATGGTCCGGCCGTCGGGCGACAGGTCGAGGTTCATCCAGGTCCCTTCGGACACCGTGAAGCTCAGCGTCCGTGAGGGACCCAGATCGACGTCGGGCGTCCAGTCGTCGTCGGCCTCCGTGGTGTCGGCGGCCTCGGTGGTGTCCTGGGGCGCGGGCTCGTCCTCCTGGGCGCCGAGCGAGGCCGCGAAGGCGCTGGCGGCGAGCAGGACTATCGGGAGCCGGGGGGAACCGGGCAGTCGCAGGAGCCTCATCGCGTATCTGGGCTTGGGGGGCGCTGCTCGCGACTGCGTCGGGCGTCGCGAGCGCGGAACGGCGGGCAAGATAGGGCGAGGGCGAGCGCCGCGCTCAGGATTCGATCGCGATCGCGACGGCGACCGCCGCGAGGGTGACGCGGAATCCGACCTCCAGGTCTACCGCCATGAGCGGAGCCGCGGCGCCGAGGACGCCGAGGGGGATCCAGATGTTGCCTTTGCGCCCCGACGCCAGGTGCGCGCCGACGACGCCGCCGAGGCCGAAGCCCAGCGAACCGCCGACGAAGGCCCCGACCAGCCCGGGGCTCTCGCTCGCCTCGTCGCCGATCAGCTCGCGGTCGATCGCGTGACCGATCGCGACACCCGGGACCGCGACCAGCAGCCCTAACCCCACGGCGGCGAGCGGGGCCCAGTTCCGCCCTTCGTCGGCGGTGTCCCCCGCTCGCGGCGGGAGCACCGCGTGGGGCGCCCGGGCCTTCGCGCCCGTGGGCATCGCCGGAACGGCCGGGCCATACTCCGGCGGCCGCAGCCACGCGACCCCGCTGCGGCATGTCAGGGGCCTCGGGCGTGAGCCGGCGACGCAGGCCGGGTCGGGTGTCGGCGTCGCATCGCGGCGCGGCACCGCCGGGGTGTCCTGCATCGCGGGCCCCTGCGCGGCACCGGGGGAAGCCAGGCCGACGGCGCCGCACAGCGCGAGCGCCGCGCCGGTCCTCAAGCCGGAACGCCGGCGACGCTGCCGAAGCGACGCCATGGACTATAGCGTCTCCACCGCGATGGTGATGGGGATCGCGACCGCGGGTCCGAGCGCCCAGCCGCCGTCCGGCCACGTCACCATCGCGATCGCCGTGGCGGCATAACCCAGCAGCGTCGACGTGAGGATGCTGCCGTGGCCGCGCGAGGCCCAGTGCGCGGCCACGGCGCCCGCCGGCACCGACACGGCCGCGCCGCCGACGACCGCGTAGAGGAGCGGCGCGAGATCCTCCTGACCCAGCCGTTCGTGCGTGAAGGCTAGCGTCGCGGCCGCGCCCGCGGCCCAACCGAGGGCGCCCCCGGCGAGGGCGGCTCCCGCGACCGCCCAGGGGGATCGCGGCTCGGCGTCATGGCGCGCCGGCGGAACCGCCGCCGCGAGGGAGGCCGACTCCGTCCAGGCGGTCGCGCTTGCCGGCTCTCCCGCACCCCCGAGCGCGACGCTCGGACTGATCGCCGGGATCGCCTGCGCCGCCGGGAACCGCTCGGCTCGGATCGCCCCCGACCGCGCGTCGACGGCGGCCTCCTGAGCCCGCGCCGGCGTCGCCAGCGCGATGGCCGGCAGGACGAGTACGAGGCAGATTCCCGCCCGGAGACCCCCGGGCCGGCCGGTGCGAGGGTCCTGGCGTCGAGGCGTAGGCATCACGAGCTCCCTTGTCGAGTGTCGAGCGGCGCCGATGCGCGCTTCGTTCCTCGAGTCAAACATGGCGGGTGCCGTCAACCGCGGCTCGGGCGCGTATCAATCGCCCCGTCCGGGTTCCGCGGATCGACAGCCGCCCGCCCGCGCTGTAGTCTGCCCCAGATCGCGCTCGCCCGAAGAGCCGGAGGGCCGGCGGAACGACCCGAACCACGACCCGTGACCCGACCCCTTCGCCTCCTGGCGGTCACCGCCCATCCCGACGACGAGACGCTCGGGCTGGGGGGCGTGCTCGCCCGGTACTCGAGCGAGGGCGTCGAGACCCACGTCCTGGCCGCCACGCGCGGCGAGCGGGGTCGCTACGGCGACGGCTCGATGCATCCCGGGGAGGAGGAGCTGGGGCGCATCCGCGAGGCGGAGCTGCGCGCGGCGGCGGAGGTGCTCGGCGTGGGCGAGGTGTGCTTTCTGGACTACCTGGACGGGGAGCTGGATCGCGCCGATCCGGTGGAAGCGGCCGCGCGCATCGCCCGTCACGTCCGCCGCATCCGGCCGCACGTCGTGATGACGTTCGCGCAGGACGGGGCCTATGGGCATCCGGACCACATCGCCATCTGCCAGCTCACGACCGCCGCGCTCGTCGTGGCGACGGATCCGGCGGACCACGATTCCTGGAGCGTCCCGAAACTCTACTACTTCGCCTGGGGCGAGGGCCACTGGGACGCCTACCAGCAGGCCTTCAAGAGGTTCGTCAGCACGGTCGACGGGGTCCAGCGGCAGGCCGTCCCGTGGCCCGACTGGATGCTCACGGCGTGCGTGGACTGCCGCGAGCACTGGCGCACCGTGTGGCGCGCCGTGCAGTGCCACGAGTCGCAGATCCGGATCTACTCGGCGCTCGGTGAGCTGAGCGAGGATCGGCAGATCGCGCTGTGGGGGTGGCAGTCCTTCTACCGCGTGTACTCGCTGGTCAACGGAGGGCGCGCGCGCGAGGCCGACCTGTTCGAGGGGCTGCGGTAGGGCCGGCTCCCCGCATCTCGACTCCCGGTTGAGTTGGTCCCAGGTTACGCCGCCGCCGCGGAGGCGTTCGTTGGCCTGCGCGCGGCGCGACGCCACCTCGGGAGAGACACGCAGCCATGGACACGCAGCCGGCGCAGGACACAGAGGCCGCTGGCGCGGCGGATCCGACCGCGCCGGACGTCGTCGGACGACGACGCGCCGACATCGCCATGACAGGCGAGGAGTTCCGCCGCGCCGGGCACGCGCTCGTGGACCGGATCGCAGAGTTCCTCGACGGCCTGCCGGACCGCCCCGTCACCACCGGCGAGGGGCCCGAGGAGATTCGCGCGCTGCTGAACGCGGATGCCCCGCTGCCGGAAGACGGGACGGACGCCACGCGGCTGCTCGACGAGGCCGCGGATCTACTGCTGAACCACTCGCTCCTCAACGGCCACCCGCGCTTCTTCGGCTACATCACCTCTTCCGCCGCGCCCATCGGCATGCTCGGCGACCTGCTGGCGGCGTCGGTGAACCCCAACTGCGGCGGCTGGATCCTTTCGCCCGTGGCGTCCGAAATCGAGGGCCAGACGGTGCGCTGGATCGCCGAGCTGATCGGCTTCGGAGAGGGCGGCGACGGCCTCCTTGTGAGCGGCGGCAACATGGCCAACTACACCGCGTTTCTGGCGGCGCGGGCGAAGGCCGCTGATTGGCCCGTTCGCGAGCAGGGACTTTCCGCGGCCGAGGCCCGGCCGCTGCGCGTGTACGGATCGGCCGAGACCCACACCTGGATCCAGAAGGCGATGGACCTGTTCGGGCTCGGAGGAGACGCGCTGCGCTGGATCCCGACCGGGGACGACCTGCGCATGGACCTCCGGGCGCTACGCGACGCCATCGACCGCGATGTGGATGCGGGCGATTTGCCGATGATGGTGATCGGAACGGGCGGCTCGGTGAGCACGGGGGCGGTCGATGACCTGCCGGCGATCGCCGGGATCTGCCGCGAGCGCGGCGTCTGGTTCCACGTCGACGGCGCCTACGGGGGCTTCGCCGCAGCGGTGCCCGAGCTGGACCCGCGGCTCGCCGGCATCGGAATGGCCGACTCGATCGCGATCGACCCGCACAAGTGGCTCTACTCCCCGCTCGAGGCCGGCTGCACGCTGGTGCGCGATCCGCGCACGCTGCGGGACGCGTTCGCCTACCATCCCGCGTACTACTACTTCGGCGTGGAAGCGACCAATTACGTGGATCTGGGGCCGCAGAACTCGCGCGGCTTCCGGGCCCTCAAGGTGTGGCTCGCGCTGCGGCAGGTGGGCCGGTCCGGCTACCAGCGGATGATCGCCGAGGACTGCGCGCTCTCGCGCCGGCTGCACCGAAACATGCGGGAGCACCCCGAGATGGAGGCGTTCACCCAGGACCTGAGCATCAACACGTTCCGCCACGTCCCCACCGACCTGCGCGACCGACGCGACGAGCCCGAGATCGCCTCCTACCTGAACGAGCTGAACGAGAAGATCATGGGTCGGCTCGAGCGGGGGGGCGAGGCGTTCGTCTCGATCGCGCAGATCCGCGGGAAGTTCCTCCTTCGCGCGTGCATCGTGAACTACAACACGAGCGCCGAGGACGTGGACGCGCTGCCGGAGATCGTGGCGGAGGTGGGGCGGGCGGTGGACGTGGAGATGCGGCAGTAGACACCCTGGCGCGAACTACATCCATCCCAACTGCTTCAAGCTGACGCCATCGTTCCAGATCTTCGTCATGTGGCGAATCCTGTCGCCCTCGAACTCCATGACGTAGACGTAGTCCGCCTCCACTCGCTTGCCCGTCGGCGGCACCGGCCCACCCTCACCGGTATGCGTGCCGCGGAACACGCCGTACGCCGCCACGTTCTTGCGCTCCTCGTCCACGGCGAACGAACGCACCTCATACCGCCCGTCGGGCACCGGTGTGAGAAGACCCTTCATCCACTCCGTGTAGCCCTGCAAGGTGTCGACGCCCGCCAGAGCTTCCGCCTGGGCCGAGAACGTCGCCTCCGCATGGCAGCACTCCTTACAGACCTCCCATCCCTTTCCAGTTTCGCACGCGTCGAAGAACCGCTCCGCCGTGTCCTTGATCGAGGTCATGGTTATCCTCCCTCCCAGCTTGTGTGAGTACCGCATCATCCCTCCACCTTCGCCGCGGCAGCCGAGCGTAGCGCTCCGTCCTTCGTGCCGCGGAATATTCACGAATATTGAAGACGCCCATAACGCGCTTGGGGTAAACTGCAAGCGGCGCGGAAAGCCGTGGACGCTCCCGGCGCTGAGCCAGTGCTCAGCCCAAGATTCGTAGGCGCGGCGAACGATCGCGCCGGTTGCCAGCATCACCCCTCCGTCATACCGCAGATCTCACGTTGCGTTGGTTGCGCGGTCCTGGTGCGCGACAATTTGCGACCAGCGCTGCTGTCGTTCGTCCTCGGTCGTATCTACCACACGAGTGGCGACCGTCCACACGTGTCCCGCTGGATCAATAATCCAAGCCGTGCGGTCCCCCCAGAACTGGTTTGTGGCAGGCACGAGAACTCGCGCTCCGGAAGAGGTAGCGCGCTCAACGGCGGCATCTACGTCCGGAACATAAACGAAGATGACAACTGGTGAGCTGCCGTCCGCATTCGGAGCTCGGCTTGGCAGCGATGGCCATTCGGCGTCTACCATAAACATCGCGTGGCTCAGTGTGAGAAGCGCGTGAGCCGTGCGGCCGTCGGGCCCGGGTCTGCGCCCTAGCTCGGTTGCGCCTAGGCCATGGACGTAGAACTCGATCGCAGCATCCGGGTCTCTGCAGAAGAGCCGCGGCATGATCGACGAAGAGTTCTCTGGGATGCCCTTGTTCGGCGGCACCATGGTTCCCTCCGTGTTGCGCGCGTTGAGTCGGCGAGATGCCGCCACACAGAGCCGAGTAGCGAGCTGCCTCAGTGCGCCGCATACGGCATGACGACCTGGCGCTCACCGCAGGCGACCGTCAGGTGCAGCGCCTGGTTAGGCGTCGCATCGGCAACGTCGACTTGGTCAGGCTACTCGAGCCTGAAGGAATCACCGCGGCGGATCGTACCGCCGCGCAGGACAGCGGCGTAAACGCCGACGTTGACCTGGTTGTGCTGGGCTGCCGTACGCAGAATGCCCGGATCCTTCGGTAGATCACCCTGAGGCAGGCTCGTCATCACGCATCTGGGGCACGGCCCCGTGACGTTCAAGCGAACTTCGTCGCCGATGACGAGCGTGCGGCCGACCCAGGCGTTCTCAACAAACTCCTTTTCGGCGGAGGCAGGCTGCAGCACGATGTTTGGACGAAACC
>DATKCH010000061.1:0-7816 GCA_035513295.1 Longimicrobiales bacterium | reverse complement strand
TCGGGGACCGCGTAGGCGGGACCCTGGAGGAGCTGGTCGCCGGGCGACAGCGCCGCGTACGCCCAGCTCCGGATGTAGCCCAGCGGCTCGTAGCCGAGCGCCTTCGCCTTCTCCTCGCGCATCAGGATGAGCGCCGACGCGCCGTCGGTCAGGGGCGACGCGTTGCCGGCGGTGACCGTCCCGTTCTGGCGGTCGAACACGGGCTTCAGCCCGGCCAGCGCCTCCATGCTGGTGTCCTCGCGGATGCCGTTGTCGGCCTCGACGACCTCCTCGTAATCGGGCGGCATGAAGGTCGGGACGATCTCGGCGGTCAGCCGGCCGTCGCGCGTGCCCTCGAGCGCGAGTCGGTGCGAGCGCAGCGCCCAGCGGTCCTGCTCTTCACGCGAGATGCCGTTCTCCTTCGCCATGTCCTCGGCGCTCTCGCCCATCGTCTTGCCGGTCGTGGGCTCCGCGATCGCGGGGGTGATCGGCTGTAGCTCCCCGGGGCGGAAGCCGGCGAAGGCCTTCAGCCGTTGCCCGAGCGTCTTCGCCCTCGAGGCGTCCACGAGCCGGTCCCGGAGCGACTTGCCCACGAGAAGCGGGATGTCGGTGAGGGACTCCGCGCCGCCGACGACGACCGTATCGGCCTGTCCGGCCATGATCATCTCGGCGCCCGAGGTGATCGCCTGGTTCGCCGACGCGCACGCGCGGCTCACGGAGAACGCCGGCACTTCGTGTGGGATCCCGGCCGCCAGCGCCACCTCGCGCGCGATGTTGGGTGCCTGCACCGAGTGGACGACGGTGCCGTAGATGACATGGTCGACCTCCCCCACCGGCAGGTCGGCGCGGTTCAGCAGCTCGCGCACGGCGATCGTGCCGAGGTCGATCGCGGTCATGTCCGCGAACGCGGAGCGCGAGCGCGCGAAGGGGGTGCGGCAGCCCTCGACGATGGCGACGCGGCGGCCAGTGGGGCGCGACTCGGCTGCGCCAGCTTCCATGCCGGTGCTCCCTGCGGGGTGGACGGGAACGGGGCTCGGGAACGCGCCGGGTAGGTCGATGCGCTCCCGCAATGGAGAATCGGGAGGGGCGCATGCTCACGCAATGGACTCTGCGCCGTCCGGGCCGATCGCGTCCCTACCGCCCGCCCAGCCCCTCCAGCTCCAGCGCCTGCCCCAGGGCGTCGAACCCGAGCAGCGCGCATTTGATGCGGACCGGGAACTTGGCCACCCCGGAGAGCGCCCGCAGGTTGCCGAGCTGCTTGTCGCGCGCGGCCTCGGGGTCGCCGTGCATCATCTCGTTGAAGCGGGCGATGAGGGCGCCGGCCTCGGAGACCGGCCGCCCCTTGAGCATGTCGGTCATCATGGAGATCGACGCCTGCGAGATGGAGCAGCCGCGGCCGCTGAACTTCGCGTCCCGGATCACGCCGCCGTCGACCGCGAGCTGCAGGAAGATCTCGTCGCCGCAGACGGGGTTGTTGAGGTGCGCGGTGTGGCTCGCGCCCTCCAGGTCGCCCTTGTTCCGGGGCCGCTTGAAGTGGTCCAGGATCAGCTCCTGGTACAGCGACCCGAGGTCGGGGGTGGAGCGGTCTATCTCGTTCCAGGCTCTCACGCGAACACCCTTCTGGCGACGCCGAGCCCATCGACCAGGCGGTCGATGTCGTCCGTGCTCGTGTATACCCAGCAGGATGCACGCGTGGTGGCCGCCACGCCAAGGGCGCGCATGAGCGGCTGCGCGCAGTGGTGGCCGGCGCGCACGGCGACGCCCTGGGCGTCCAGGATCGTCGCGATGTCGTGCGGGTGGATGCCCTCGATCTCGAAGGAGAACACCGCGATCCGCTCGACGGGGTCCGAAGGGCCGAACATGCGCAGGCCCTCGATAGTCCCCAGCGCCTCCAGCCCGTACTCGGCGAGCGCCTTCTCGTGGGCCGCGATCCGCCCGTGCCCGAGCTTGTCCAGGTAGTCGGCGGCAGCGGCCATCCCGACCGCTCCGGCGACGTTCGGCGTGCCCGCCTCGAACTTGTGCGGCACCTCGGCCCACGTGGAGGAGTCGGGCCCCACGATCGAGATCATCTCCCCGCCGCCCTGGTAGGGGGGCATCTCCTCGAGCAGCTCGCGGGGCGCCCACAGCGCGCCCGCGCCCATGGGGCCGCCCATCTTGTGCGACGAGACCGCGTAGAAGTCGCAGCCCAGCGCCTCCACGTCCACGTCCAGGTGCGGCGCGCCCTGGGCGCCGTCCACCATGACCTTCGCCCCGGCGGCGTGCGCACGCTCGGCGATCTCGGCGACGGGGTTGATGGTCCCGAGCGCGTTCGAGATGTGGTTCACGCACACGATCCGGGTGCGCTCGGACAGCAGCTCGTCCAGGTGGTCCAGCCGGATCCGGCCCTGCTCGTCGATGCCGATCCAGCGGATCCTGGCGCCCACGCGGTTCGCCAGGATCTGCCACGGGACGATGTCGGAGTGGTGCTCGAGGGTGGACAGGACGATCTCGTCGCCCTCTCCGACGTTCGCGCCGCCCCAGGCCGAGGCGACCAGGTTGATCCCCTCGGTGGTGCCGCGCACGAAGACGATCTCGGCGGGCTGGGAGGCGCCGAGGAAGCGGGCGATGGTGGCGCGCGCGGCCTCGAAGCGGTCGGTGGAGCGGATCGACAGCTCGTAGATGCCGCGGTGGACGTTGGCGTTGTCGCGCTCGTAGTAGCCGATGACCGCGTCCAGCACGCGCCGCGGCCGCTGCGCGGTGGCGGCGGTGTCCAGGTAGACGAGCGGCTTGCCGTGCGCGGTCTGGTCGAGCCCCGGGAAGTCCTCGTGGATCGCGCGCGGATCGAGGGTCGGCGCTGGGGGTGCCCCGGGGGTCGCGGCCGCCGCCGCGGCGTGCGCGTTCATCCCAGGTCGACGAGGACGTCGTCGCCGTCCACGCGCACGTCGAAGGTCTTCACGGGCCGGATCGCGGGCAGCGCGACCGCGCGGCCGCTCGCGGGGTCGAAGCGCGCGCCGTGCCAGGCGCACTCGATCCTGCCGTCCTCGATGCACCCGGCCGAGAGCGGGAAGTCCTGGTGGCTGCAGTTGTCCTGGAGCGCGTAGATCTCGCCATCGACGTTTGCGAGGCAGACGCGGTGGCCGTCCATCACCACGCCGAAGAGGGTGCCCTCCGGGACCTCGTCGAGGGAGGCGACGCGGGTGTAGGCGGACGTTTCCGCGGAAACATCTCCCGCCGTCGCGGTTCCGACGGCGCGATCACCACCGGCCGCGCGATCACCGCCGGCTGCGCGATCACCGCCGACGGCGCGATTACCGCCGGCGCCGGCCGTCGTGGGCGCCTCCTCAGACATGGTGCCAGCGGATCTTCTGCGTGATCGCCTCGCGCAATTCCTCCACGACGCCGGGCAGCGGCAGCCGCTCGAGTACCTCGCCGAAGAAGCCGAAGATCACCAGCCGCTCGGCGTCCTCCTTGGACATCCCGCGGCTGCGCAGGTAGAACATCTCCTCCGCGTCGAGCTGGCCGACCGTGGCGCCGTGCGAGCAGCGCACGTCGTCGGCCTCGATCTCCAGGTTCGGGAGCGAGTCCGCGCGCGCGTTGCCGGACAGCAGCAGGTTGCGGTTGGTCTGGTACGCGTCGGTGCGCTGCGCGCCGGGGAAGACCTTGATGAGGCCGCGGAAGATGACGCGCGTAGCGTCGTAGAGCGCGCCCTTGTAGAGCAGGTCGCTGGTGGCGTGGGCGGAGACGTGGTCCTGGCGCGTGTTGTGGTCGAAGTGCTGGTCGTCGTGCGCGAAGTAGAGGCCCAGCATGTCGCTGCGCGCGCCCGGTCCCTCGAGGCTCGCGGCCATGTCGATGCGCGCCACGCTGGCGCCCAGGTTCACGACCAGCGTGTCCAGGTTCGCTTCGCGCTGCGCGATCGTGCGCTGCTGGGAGACGTGCCGGACGCCTCGGCCCCAGCGCTGCAGGCCGACGTACTGAACCTGCGCGCCCTGCCCCGCGAACACCTCCACCGCGCCGATCGACAGCGCGGGGGCGTCGAGATCGGGCGAGCCGAACTCGTCGATGTAGGCGACCTGGCTGCCCTCCCCGGCGACGATCAGCGTGCGCGGCAGCACCGCCTCGCCGGGGTCGTCGATCCAGCGGCCCACGCGGATCGGCCGCTCCAGTCGCACGCCGCGCGGGACGTACAGGAACACCCCGGCGGACCAGAGCGCGCCGTTGAGCGCCTGGAACTTCCCGGCCTCGGGCGCGACCGCCCTGCCCAGGTGCTCGCGCACCAGCTCGGGGTGCTCGCGCGCCGCGGTGGCCAGGTCGGTCAGGATCACGCCCTTCGCCGCGTACTCCTCGTCCAGCGCGGCGTAGACCATCGCGCCGCCCACCTGGAGCATGCGGCCGACCGCCTCGCGGTCGCCGTGCACCAGCTCGCGCGCGCCCTCGGCGACGCCGTCGGGCACGGTCGCGGGGGGGCTCGCCGCGCTCACCACCCCGCCCTTGCCGTTCCCGGAGGGGCCGCCGAGCCCGACCGGCGCGAACACGACCTCGTCCAGCGCCAGCTTCGACACCTCGGTGTAGCGCCACTCCTCGAGCTTGGTGGTCGGCATCGGCGTCGCCTCGAAGACGTCCCAGGCGGCCAGCCGCGCCTCGCGCAGCCAGTTCGGCTCGCCCGCCGAGACCCGCTCGACCGTCGCCCGGTCGACGCCCTCCAGCCCCTTCGCGCGCCCGGCGCCCTCGGCGACGGCCGTCTCGGTCCCCATCACCCCGGCCGCTTCAGCCAACGGACCCCTCCATCTCCAGCTCGATCAGCCGGTTCAGCTCCACCGCGTACTCCAGCGGGAGCTGCTTGGCGATCGGCTCGATGAAGCCGCGCACGATCATCGCCGCGGCCTCGGCCTCGGAGAGCCCGCGGCTCATCAGGTAGAAGATCTGCTCGTCGCCGATCTTGGAGACCGTGGCCTCGTGGCCGACGCTGGCGGTGTGCTCCTCGATCTCGATGTAGGGGAACGTGTCGGTGCGCGCGTCCTCGTCCAGCAGCAGCGCGTCGCACTCCACGTTGGACTTCGCGCCCGTCGCGCCCTCGTAGACCTTGCACAGCCCGCGGTAGGACGCGCGCCCGCTGCCCCTGGAGATCGACTTCGACACGATCTGCGAGGTGGTGCGCGGCGCGGCGTGGATCACCTTGCCGCCGGTGTCCTGGTGCTGGCCGGGGCCCGCGTACGCGATCGACAGGATCTCGCCGTTGGCGCCCTCGCCGACGAGGTAGCAGGACGGGTATTTCATGGTGAGCTTGGAGCCCAGGTTCCCGTCCAGCCACTCCATCTTGGCGTTCTCGTGCACCACCGCCCGCTGGGTCACGAGGTTGTACATGTTGTGCGACCAGTTCTGGATCGTGACGTAGCGGAAGCGCGCGTTGGGCTTCACTATGATCTCGATCACCCCCGAGTGGAACGACTCGGTGGAGTACACGGGCGCGGTGCAGCCCTCGATGTACTGCGCCTCGGCGCCCTCGTCGACGATGATCAGCGTGCGCTCGAACTGCCCCATCCGCTCGGCGTTGACGCGGAAATAGGCCTGCAGCGGAATCTCGACCTTCACCCCCTTGGGGATGTAGACGAACGACCCGCCCGACCACACCGCCGAGTTCATCGCCGCGAACTTGTTGTCTCCGGGCGGGATCACGGTCGCGAAGTGCTCGCGGAAGAGCTCGGGGTGGTTCTTCAGGCCGTCCTCGATCGAGTCGAAGATCACGCCCTTGTCCTCCCACTCCTTCTTGAGCGAGTGGTAGACCATCTCCGACTCGTACTGCGCCCCCACGCCCGCGAGCCCCTTCCGCTCGGCCTCGGGGATGCCCAGCTTCTCGAACGTGTCCTTGATCTCCTGCGGCACGTCGTCCCAGGACCGCTCCATGCGGTCCTGCGGCCGGATGTAGAAGTAGATCTGGTCCAGCGTGTCCTGCAGCGCGGACAGGTCGCCGCCCCACTTGGGCATCGGCTTGGACTCGTAGATCTTGAGCGCCTTGAGCCGGAAGTTCAGCATCCACTCGGGCTCGTCCTTGTGCGCCGAGATCTGCCGGACGATCTCCTCGTCCAGCCCCGGACGCGCCTTGAACACCGGCTTGCCGGCGGTGATGAAGTCGTATTTGTAGGTGTCGAGGTCCAGCGCCTCGAGCGTCTCGTTCTGCGGCATGGTGTCCTTCGCTCTATGAGGCCGCGCCGACCGGCTCGGCCGCGCGGAAAGATTCGTAGCCGCCCGCCTCCAGCTCGTGCGCCAGCTCCGGGCCGCCCGACCGGACGATCCGCCCGCCGACCATCACGTGCACGTGGTCCGCCTTGACGTAGTCCAGCATGCGCTGGTAGTGGGTGATCAGCATCACGGACATGTCGTCGCGCTCCGCTGCGAGCTTGTTGATCCCGGCCGCGACCACCTTGAGGGCGTCGATGTCGAGCCCCGAGTCGGTCTCGTCCATGATCGCCAGGGTGGGCTCGAGCATGGCGAGCTGGAGGATCTCGTTGCGCTTCTTCTCGCCGCCGCTGAAGCCGTCGTTCACGCTGCGCTGCGCGAAGGCCGGGTCCATCTCCAGCATGCGCATGCGGTCCAGGAGCCGCTCCTGGAAGTCGAAGATGTCCAGCTCCTCCTCGGAGCGGGCCTGGAGCGCGGTGCGCAGGAAGTTGGCGATCGACACGCCCGGGATCTCGACCGGGTACTGGAACGCCAGGAACACCCCCTCCAGGGAACGCTCCTCGGGCTCCAGGTCCAGCAGGTCCCGGCCCTTGTAGGTGGCCGAACCGCCCGTGACCTCGTAGCCCGGGTGGCCGCTCAGGACCTTGGCCAGCGTGCTCTTGCCGGACCCGTTGGGCCCCATGATCGCGTGGATCTCACCCCGCCCCATCTCGAGGTCCGCGCCGCGCAGGATCTCCGTCCCGTCCCCCTCCGCCACGCGCGCGCGAAGGCCTTCGATCGTCAGAAGTGGCTCGCTCATATCTCCCACCGGGCCCAAGACACGGAAGGGGGATCAGGTCGATCCCCCGCCTCCCCACGCCTCACGACCCTTTTCAAGAATGATTCTCGCTATCAACGAGAAGGTACGGAGATGGGGGGGTGGGGTCAAGGTGGAGCGGGGGGAGCGCCTGCTGCTTCGGCGCTACAGCCCGCGCACCACGCTCGCTCGCCCTTCGGGTAATGCGCCGCTGGGCACTGCGCTTGCGTGCGCAAGCTCGTGCTTTTGGTCGCGGCGCACTCGCAGGCCGGACACCGTTAAGCGCAGCCCTTCGGAAGGGCGCGGAGAATTTGGAGACCAGAAATCGGCCGTTCTGGGAGGCGGCGTACCAGGATCCGGATGTTGAGACCTTCGGCTCCGCTTCAGAAGAAGTTGGCGAGCTCGCCGGCGTTCTTCCACCGGGCGCGCGTGCTCTGGACATGGGCTGTGGGGATGGACGAAATGCCCTTTGCCTCGCCGAGCACGGAGTGGAGGTCGATGCCTTCGACGTATCTTTGGCGGGGATTGAGAAACTCCACTCCCGCGCGCGGGCTACGGATGCTCGTATTCAGGCTTGGGTGCAGGACATCAACACGTTCTCGTTCCGTCGGGAGTATGAGCTGGTCGTGCTTCCCGGCGTGCTGCATCTCCTCGAGCGAGAGGTCTGGCGGAGGGTCCTCGAGTCGGTTCGTCGCCATACGAGCCCAGGCGGCTGGAATGTGGTGGTCGTATTCACGAACCGAATTCCTCCCCCTCCCGACTTGGCTGATCACATGCGGGGCCTCTTCACGGAAGGCGAGCTGCGCGAGCAATACCGGGCCTGGTCGGTCAATACTTGGGAGGCTTATATTCTGGAAGATGAGCACCCGGGCGGCGCGCGTCATCGGC
>DATKCH010000060.1:0-16837 GCA_035513295.1 Longimicrobiales bacterium | reverse complement strand
CGCTCCACGGACACCGCGCTCACGTACGCGCCGATGATCCACTCCTTCGGCTGGGCGGCGGACGACTACGACAGGATCGCCTCGGGCATCGTCGCCGGACACATCAACGAGTGCGGCGCCCAGGCCTCCGGGGGCAACTGCCTCGTGCGCTGGCGCGAGATTCCGGATCTGGTAAACGTGGGCTACCCGATCATCGAGGCGTCGCAGGATGGCTCGTTCGCCGTGACGAAGCACGAGGGGACCGGCGGGCTCATCTCGCCGGCGGTCATCAAGGAGCAGCTCCTGTACGAGATGGGCGATCCGGCGTCCTACATCACGCCCGACGCGGTGGCCGACTTCACGACCATACGGCTCGCCGACGAGGGCCGGAACCGCGTGCGCATCAGCGGCGTCCGGGGCGCCCCCCCGACGCCCACGCTGAAGGTGTCGATCTCGTACCACGCGGGCTGGAAGGCTTCCGGGACGCTGGTGTACGCGTGGCCGGACGCGCTGGACAAGGCGCGCGCGGCCGACCGCCTGCTGCGGGAGCGCCTGGACCGGCTGGGAATCGAGCTGGACGCCGTGCGCACAGAGTTCGTCGGCTGGAACTCGGCGCACGGGCACCTCGCCGGCCCGCCTCCAGCGGACCTGCCGGAGGTCCAGCTCCGCGTCGCGGTGCGGGCGGGGCGGCGCGACGCCGTCGAGGACTTCGGCCGCGAAATCGCTCCGCTCATCCTCAGCGGGCCCCCCACGGTGACCGGCTTCGCGGGAGGGCGGCCGAGGCCGCAGCAGATCGTCGCGTACTGGCCCGCGCTGATCGATCGGACCGCGATCGAACCGGCGCTCCGGGTGGAGGTGACCGAGGCATGAAGGTTCAACTGCGGCGCCTCGCGCACGCCCGCTCCGGCGACAAGGGGGATACCGTCAACGTCGGGGTGATAGCGTACGATGAGGCGCACTATCCTATATTGAAAGAAGCACTTACTACGGAACTGGTGAAGTCTCACTTCAAGGATATGGTGGGGCGGGTCCAGCGCTTCGAGCTCCCCAACCTGGGCGCGCTCAACTTCCTGCTCCACGAGGCCCTGGACGGCGGGGGGACCGTGTCGCTGATGACCGACGCGCAGGGCAAGACGTTCTCCACCGCGATGCTGCGCCTGGAGATCGAGGTGCCCGACGACCTCGCCACCGGAGGTCTTCCGGAGGAGGGGGAACCGTGAGGAACCTGACGCGGCTGGTCTACGACGAGCATGAAGGGGTGGCGATCGTCGGCCTCAACCGGCCGCGCAAGCGCAACGCCCTGGACGCCACCACGGTCCACGAGCTCGGCGGCGTCTTCACCGCTTCGGAGGGCTCGGACCGCGTGCGCGTGATCCTGCTGCGCGCCGAAGGGCCGGATTTCTGTGCCGGCGCCGACCTGTCCGAGATGGAGAAGCTGGCGGCGAGCACGGACCCGCTGGAGAACCTGCGCCACGCGGGCGAGCTGGGCGGGCTGCTGATCCGGATGCGCCGGTTGCGCAAGCCCATCGTCGCGGCCGTCCACGGACACGCACTGGCGGGCGGCGCGGGCCTGGCTACGGCGTGCGACCTCGTCGTCGCCGCCGAGGACGCGGTGTTCGGCTATCCGGAGGTCCGGCTGGGGTTCGTCGCGGCGATGGTCATGGCGTTGCTGCGGCGCGCCGTGGGCGAGAAGCGGGCGTTCGAGCTGGTGTCCACGGGGGAACCGATCTCGGCGGATCGCGCGGTGGCCATCGGGCTGGCGAACCGGGTGTTCCCGGTGGGCGGCTTCCGCGAGTCCGCGCTCGACTTCGCGGTGGAGCTGGCGCGCCGGCCCGCGTCCGCGCTGGAGCTGAACAAGCGGCTGCTGTACGGGATGGACGGCGCCTCGTTCGAGGAGTCGATCGCCAGGGGCGCCGAGGTCAACACGCTCGCGCGCCTCACCGAAGAGACGCGCGCCGGCGTGCGACGGTTCCTGGAGCAGCAGAAGCCGTGAGGCGCGGGTCCGAGCGGGGCGCCGACCCCTACCTGGATCTCAAGATCGGCCTCTTCTTCGTGGCCGCGGCGCTCGGGCTGTCCGGGATGCTCTTCGGCAGGCCGGTCCTGATCTACGGCGCCATCGTCGCGATCGGCGTCGGCCTCCTGCTCCGCTTCCTGCGGCCCCGCCCGAGCGCGCTGGACGCCGACCACGACGGCGCCGAGCCGGATCCGCGGCGCGCCTCCCGGGAGCGACCCGAGGCGTAGGGCGCGGGCCGCGGCGGCGCCCTCCGCGCGTCGGCGGCCCCGCCCGCAGCGCAGCCGCGTCGGCGGCCCACGCCCGCCCCGCGCAGCCATGTACGGGCCCCGCGCGCTCGGCCACCGGTTGCGCATGCATTCGGCCCCGACTCTCGCGGACGCCCGCCGGGTCCTCCAGGACTGGTTCGGTTACCCCGACTTCCGGGGCGAGCAGGCGAGGGTCATCGAAGCCGCCCTCGCGGGTCGCGACGTGCTGGCCCTCATGCCTACGGGGGCCGGCAAGAGCGTGTGCTTCCAGATCCCCGCCGAGCTGGCGCCCGGTACGACCCTGGTCGTGAGCCCGCTGATCTCCCTGATGAGCGACCAGGTGACGCGCCTGCACGGCCTCGGCGTCCCAGCGGGCGCGCTGCACGGCGCGCTCCCCCGCGCCGACCGCGAGCGCACGCTGGGGGCCTTCGCCGCGGGAGATCTCACGCTCCTGTACGTAGCCCCGGAGCGCTTCCGGTCGCCCGCGTTCCTGGGCGCCCTGAAGGGCGTGCGCATCGCCCGGCTCGCGGTCGACGAGGCGCACTGCATCGTGTCGTGGGGCGGGAGCTTCCGGCCCGCGTACCGCGCGCTGGGAGACGTGCGGGCGGGCCTGGGGTGCCCGTGCACCGCGCTGACCGCGACCGCGACGCCGGCGGCGCGGGCCGAGATCGCCGAACGGCTCGCGCTGGTGTCGCCCGTGGTGATCGCGTCCGGGGTGGACCGCGCCAACCTCCGCTGGGAGGTGGAGCGCCTGCGCACCCGGCGCGAGAAGGATCGGAGGCTCATCGAACTCGTCCCGCGCGTGGGCGAGGGGTGCACGCTGGTGTACGCGGCGACGCGCAGGACCACCGACTCCCTCGCGGACCTGCTGCGCGCGCGCGGGGTGGACGCCGTGGCCTATCACGCCGGCGTCGCCGACCGCGAGCGAGCGCGCATCCAGGTGCGCTTCACCGCGGGGGACGCGCGCGTCGTAGTCGCGACGTCCGCGTTCGGGATGGGGATCGACCGGCCGGACGTGCGCGCGGTGGTGCACTACGACATGCCCGGCGCGCTCGAGGACTACGTCCAGGAGGCGGGCCGGGCCGGCCGGGACGGGGGCCCCGCGCGCTGCGTGCTGCTGTACGCGCCGGGCGACGAGAAGGTGCAGCGCGACCTGCTGCGCCTCGCGCACCCATCGCGGCGGATACTGCGCTCCGTGCTGGCGATCCTGCGCAGACGCGCGCTTGGCGCCGATCGGGGCGCGCCGCCCGCCCGCGGCGTCGGCGCCCGCGCGCCGGTGGCGCGCCACGGGGAGGGGTCGGACCGCTGGCCGGCCGCGCGCGTGCGACCCGTGGAGATCCTCGGCGCGGTGCGCGCGCTGGCCGGTCCGCAGCAGCTCGAGGCGGCCCTGCGCATCCTCGCGGAGTGCGGCCTGGTGCGCGCGCCCGCCGGGGGCGCGGGTTCCCCGGAGCCCTGGGCCGTCAGTCCCGGAGGATCGCCCGGCGGCGCGCCGCTCGGCCAGGACCGCCGGGCGCTCGCCCGCGAGCTCGCCAACCTCGCGGCCATGCGCGCGTACGCACGCTCCACGCGTTGCCGGCGCGCGCGGATTCTGGCGCATTTCGGCGAGACCGGCTCGCCCCGATCGTGCGCAAACTGCGACGCGTGCGGGCGCGCGCCGACCCTCGACGCCCTCGCGCGCTCTCCGGCCCCGCGGACAGGGCCACTTTTCGTCGACGGCGTTCGTTCGTAGCTTCTCAGGTTGCTCGCCCGCGCAGGTGCGCGCCGGTCAAGGCGATGCGGCATGACTCGACGGCACGCCGGGCGAATGGGCAGGCGTGGGAGTAGGCGGGGATGAAGCTGTATCTGGATGACAAACACGAACGGCTGCGAGCCGAGGTGCGCGAGTTCGCCGAGGGCGAGATCGCTCCCGTCGCGGCCGGCCTCGACGAAGACAGCCGTTTTCCGTGGGACAACGTCGCCAGGATGGCCGAGCGCGGCTATTTCGGCGTGAACGTCCCCGAGGAGTACGGCGGCCTGAGCCTGGATTACCTGAGCTATCTGCTCGTCATCGAAGAAGTGTCGCGCGCCGACGCCAGCCACGGGATCACGATCAGCGCGCACTCCACGCTCGGGATGTCGCCGATCCTGAGCTTCGGGACCGAGGAGCAGCGTCGGCGCTACGTCCCCCTTCTCGCGAGCGGCCAGGTTCTGGGGGGGTTCGGTCTCACGGAGCCCGGCGCGGGGTCGGATTCCGCGGGTTCGCGCACGATCGCCGTTCGCGAGAACGGCGGCTGGAAGGTCTCGGGCAGCAAGATCTTCATCACGCACGCCGGGGTAGGAGAGGTGTTCGTCGTCACCGCGGTGACCGACCGCGACCTCGGACCGCGCGGCATCTCGAGCTTCATCGTCACCAAGCCGACGACCGATCCGGAGGAGGCGCGGCGCGTCGGGGTCGGGCACGCCGAGGAACTCGCGCCGTACACGCCGGGCGTTCGAGCCGGCAAGAAGGAAGACAAGATGGGGTGGCGGGCGTCCGACACGCGCGAACTGCTGTTGGACGGCGCCGAGGTTCCCGGTGACAACCTTCTCGGGGGCGAGGGGGAGGGCTTCATCAACTTCATGAAGACCCTCGACGCCGGCCGGATCGGGATCAGCGCGCTCGCCCTGGGTCTGGCTCAGGGCGCGCTCGACGAGGCGCTCCGCTTCAGCGGACGACGACGGCAGTTCGATCGCCCGATCCGGGACTTTCAGGGCGTGCAGTTCGCGCTCGCGGACATGGCGACCGAGATCGAGGCGGGACGGCACCTCACCTATCACGCTGCGTGGCTGAAGGAGCGGGGCGAGCCGTTCGGCAAACAGGCATCGATGGCGAAGCTGTACACCAGCGAGCTGGCCATGCGCACGACCACGCGCGCGGTGCAGCTCATGGGGGGCTACGGATACACGAACGAATACCCGGTCGAGCGGATGATGCGAGACGCGAAGGTCTGCGAGATCGGCGAGGGAACAAGCGAGATCCAGCGGATGGTGATCGCCCGGACCCTCTTCCACGAGGAAGAGGCGCAGCCGCCGGCCGAGTAATCGGCCACCGGAGCCGGCGCTCCTGGCGGCCCGGACGTGGGGAACGCGGACCACCGCTCCCACGTCACCGGAGGTCACACGTGGAGAAGCGCGGCGGGACGGGCCCGGCGGGATGGCCCCGATCGTCGCCGGGGAGCGCGACCGGCGCCGTGCCGGACCGACGCGCCACGGCGTAACGCGCGCGGACTCGCCCGATCCCTCCGAGTCACTCACGGATTCGGACGGGCATGAAACGCGAAATCTTTATTTCCGCGACGCCGCAGGAAACGCGCGTCGCGATCATGGAGGATGATGTTCTCGTCGAGGTGCGCGTCGAGCGCGCCGACGCCGATCGCATCGTCGGAGACATCTACCTCGGCCACGTCCAGGCGGTACTGCCCGGGATCCAGGCCGCCTTCGTCGAGATCGGCACGGAAAAAGCCGGCTTCCTGCACGTTTCGGACGTACTCCTCGACGACGAGCTGGAGGAGGAGAACGGCAACGGAGACGACCCGTCGGACGACTCCGGCGGCCGCAGGACGCGCCGCTACCCGCCCATCCAGGACCTGATCAACAAGGGCGACAAGACGCTCGTCCAGGTGACCAAGGAGCCCATCAGCACCAAGGGCCCGAGGGTTACCCGCCAGGTTTCCCTGCCCGGGCGCTTCGTCGTCTACATGCCGTACTCCTCGCACGTGGGCGTGAGCCGCAAGATCGAGGGCAGGGACGAGCGCGCCCGACTGCGCGCCCTGGCCCGCGAGATCCTGCCCAAGGACTCCGGCGGGGTCATCATCCGGACCGTAGGCGAGGAGCTGACCCGGGATGGATTCCAGCGAGAGCTGGACACGCTCATCTCGACCTGGAAGAAGATCGAGAAGCGAGCCACCTCTTCCAGGCCGCCCGCGCTGGTGCACCGGGAGGCCAAGCTAGTTCGCGGCGTCATCCGCGACGTGTTCAGCGACAAGGTGGACCGCGTCGTCGTCGACGACGCCGACCTGTATTCGGAGATCCGGCAGTACCTGCACGGGATGGATCCCGGACTCCTGGACCGGGTCCAATACGACTCGGAGAGCGAGTCGCTCTTCGACCGGTTCGGCATCGAGGACGCGATCCAGGTGGCGTTCGAGCGCAGGGTCGACCTGAAGTCCGGGGGCTATCTGGTGATCGAGCCGACAGAGGCCCTGGTGTCGATCGACGTGAACACCGGTCGCTTCACGGGCAAGAAGGACCCCGACAAGACCATCCTGAAGACCAATCTCGACGCCGCGCGCGAGGTCGCCCGCCAGCTCCGGCTCCGCGACATCGGCGGCATCATCGTCGTGGACTTCATCGACATGGACGTGAAGGGCCACCAGGATCAGGTCATGCAGGAACTCCGCGCCGGGCTCAGTCGAGACCGCGCGCGCACCAGGGCGTTCCACATCTCCGAGCTGGGCCTCGTGCAGATGACCCGGCAGCGCGTCCGCCCCTCGCTCTATCAGGCGATGACCGAGCGCTGCACGCATTGCGGCGGCGCCGGGCGGGTGTTCACGCCGGAGACCGTCCTGCGCCGCGTCGAGCGGGCGCTGAGGCGCGCCGGCATCGCGCGGGCGGAGAAGGCGATCACCATCCGCGTGCACCCCGAGGTGTCGCTCTACGCCCTGGAGGAGGAGCCCGACTTCCTGCGCCGCCTGCGCGAGACGCACGGCATTGAGCTCTCGATGCGCGACGATCCGCTGCTGCGCCAGGATGAGTACAGGCTACTTGCCGGGACCGCCGGAACGGACGTGACGAAGCGCTACGCCGAGAGCTGAATCCGGCGCCGATCCCGGGAAATCGCGGCCCGCGGGGACCGGGCCGCAGGCCCGCGCCTCGGTTGACACGTCAGCGCGGTTCGACGATCTTTTCCGGTCTTTCACCGATCCGAACGGTAACTCACATGTACGCGATCATCCGCACCGGCGGCAAACAGTTCAAGGTGACCCCGGGAGACACCCTGAAGGTGCCTTCCATCGCTGCCGAGGTCGGTGACACGATCACCATCGAGGACGTCCTGCTGGGCGGCGCCGACGACGACGTCAAGGTCGGCGCGCCTCTCCTCGACGGCGCCTCGGTCCAGGCCGAGATCGTCGCGCACGGGCGCGGCGAGAAGATCACCGTATTCAAGTGGAAGCGGCGCAAGAACTATCGTCGCAAGCAGGGACACAGACAGGGCTACACGGAGATCCGGGTCGACACGATCGACCTGGGCTGAGCGCGGGCGTCCGCGGGCGTCCGGTCGGAGGAGCAGGCGATGGCACACAAGAAAGGCGTAGGCTCGACCCGCAACGGTCGGGACTCCAATCCGAGCTACCTGGGCGTCAAGCGGTACGGCGGCGAGCGGGTGCGGGCGGGCAACATCCTCGTCCGGCAGCGGGGCACGCGCCTGCATCCGGGACACAACGTGGGTCGCGGCCGCGACGACACGCTGTTCGCGCTCATCGACGGCGTCGTCACCTTCGAGCGGAAGGACCGGTCGCGCAAGCAGGTGTCGGTCTACCCCTTCCAGTCGTAGCCGGAGCCGCGGCCTGGAGCGCGGGGTCCCGCGCGAGGCAGGCCGTTCACCGGACATCATGATCGAAGACACCAATCCTCTCGAGGACGCCCGGGAGGTCGAAGAGGTCGAGGCGACCCCGGGTTCGTCGGTCCTGGACACCATCCGGGAGGACGACATCGAGCCGTACACGGGCCTCGCCTGGGTAGGCACAGTGTCGAAGGCCGCGGCGGTGTTCCTGCTGGTCGCCCTGCTGGGCCAGTTCGTGGCCGGCCTGCGCGAGAACGGCATCGCCGAGCTCCCGTTCCTGCTGGGAGAGACCGCGCAGACGTTCGTCCTCATGATCGTGCTCTGGGGTGGCGGCGACCTGGTCAAGCTGCTCGTGGATGTCGGCCACGACATCCGGGCGCAGCGCATCCTGCTAATGCGACTGGAGTGGCGCACCAGGGGCCTGTTCGAAGCCGAGGAGGAGCCCCCGGCGGACGCCTGACCGGCGGCCGGCTCGCCGCGAGGGTGTGTCAGGCCCCGACGGACGCACCCGACGTCGGGCGGTCGGCGCCGCGCTCCGGCTGGACCGCGTCCACGTAGGCGTCGGCATGCGCCGCCTCCTGGGACGCGCCGGCGAGGCTCACCGCGACCAGCAGCGTCACGTTGACCACCAATCCCAGCAGTCCCTCATGGATGTCCCACGGCCGCAGGTGGCCCTGGAAGAAGAAGAACACCGTCGTGGCGGTTCCGCCCGCCAGCCCGGCGAGCACGCCGGGCGTCGTGGCGCGGCGCCACAGCAACGCGGCGTACACCGGCGGCGCCAGCTGATCCACCACGCCGTACGCGGCGAGGAGGAGCTGGACCAGGTTCGCTCGGAGGACGACCGCCAGGTAGTACGCGACCGCCCCCATCACGACCACGAGGATCTGCATGGCGAGACGGGCCCGCCGTTCGTCGAGTCCGAGGAACGGCCGGATGCCGTCCTCGACGGCGATGGAAGCCGCTCCGTGCAGCAGAGCGTCACCGGTCGACATCGACGCCGAAAGCGCCCCCGCGCAGAAGAGGCCCACGACCAGCGCCGGCAGGCCGGTCTCCAGGATCATGTGCGGCAGGATGAAGTCCGAGGTCGGCGGCGCGGTGGGGAAGAGGACGCCCGCGAACCCGATCAGGAAGATCGGGATGAGGAAGAGCTGGAACGTGGGAAAGAGCACCACCGTGCGCCGGATCGTGTCGTCGCTGCGCGCGGTGAACGACTTCATGAACAGGTGCGGCCACATCAGGAAGCCAATCGCCGACGCCACGATCGCCGAGCTGAAGCCGCCCCACGTCCAGGACTCCCCGGAGCCGGTGAGGCCCGGCAGCGCGAGCAGCTCCGGGCGCGCGTCGGCGATCGCCTCGAACATCGGTCCGATCCCGCCGTACAGCGTCGTGGGGATGTAGATTCCCAGCGTCCAGGCGATCGTGATCATGAACACGCCCTGGAACACGTTCGTCCAGCCTATCGCCGCCACGCCGCTGCGGAGCACGTAGATGAGCACGACTCCGTACGCCACCGCGGCGCCCGCCCAGAACGGGACGTGGCCGTCGGTGACCGCCTCGAAGACGATGCCCGCGCCCGACATCTGGAGCATCAGGTAGGGGATGAACGCGAGCACCGAGACCGCCGCGAGACCCACGGACAGGCCGCGGCTCGGGAATCGGCCGACCACCAGCTGCGCCTGAGTGACGAAGCCGAACCTCCGGCCGAGGCGCGCCGCGCGCGGTCCGATCCAGTACCACGGGGCGATCCCGAGCACGCCGTACGCGAGGATATAGAAGGCGGCGGCGCCGCGCGCGTACGCCCAACCGGGTCCTCCCAGGAAGGCGAACGCGCTGAAGATGGTGGCGCCCGTGACGAAGTACATCGCGAGCAGCCCGAAGCCACGGTCCGCGGCGACGTAGCCGGCGACGCTCTTGGACACGCGCCGGCCCGCGAACAGCCCGATGGCGAGGGTCACGGCCAGGTAGGCGGCGACCACCGCCGTGACGATCTGCCAGCGCGCCACTCAGGCGCCCTGGTTCGACTCGTGCGGCGCCCGCGTGGCGCGGGCCACGGCGGCCGGTGTCAATCCCCGTCCGGGAGCGAGTGGTACAGGAACAGCACGACGCCGGCGAGCACGACCCAGCCCGCGTACCAGGCCAGCACGAACGGCAGCCCGGCGATCAGGGGATAGGCGCGATTGAAGGGCAGGACGCCCGGATACGTGACCGCCATGGCGTAGGCGACGAAGAACGCCACGACCAGCGCGTTCCTCACCCTTCCGCCCCCCGCGCGTCCCCGCCCTCGAGCACGCCGGCGATGGCGTCGAACGAGGCCGACAGCTCATCCAGGAGCGCGCGCAGCGCTGGAGCGGGCAGCCCGTCCACGCCCACCTGCGACTTCAGATGGCGGGCCTTGCGGGCGGCCGCCCTGAGCCGCGCGGGCGGGTCCAGCGGTGGGTCCTCCGGGTCCTCCCCGAAGGGATTGACGCGCGCGGGTCCTTCGTACCCTTCGCCGAACGGGTCGCCTGGGGCCACCGGTCGCCTCCGTCTCGTGTGCCGAGCGGGCAAGGTGCGCGGCAGAGGCCCGCCGAGCCAGTCCCCCGGGGTCCCGGGAGCGGGCCTAGGTACCCGGCCAGTCCGGGTCGCGCTTCTCCATGAAGGCGGCCACGCCTTCCCTGCGGTCGTCGCTGCCGAAGGCCGTCAGGAACAGCTCGCGCTCCAGCAGCAGGCCGGCGGAGAGCGGGGTCTCCATGGACGCGCGGATGGCTTCCCGGGCGAGGCGCACGGCGACGGGCGAGCGCGCCGCGATGTCCGCTGCGAGCGCGCGCGTCGCGGCCTCCAGGTCGGCGTCGTCCACGACCACGTCGACGAGACCCAGGCGAAGCGCCTCCTCGGCGTCCACGAGCGCGCCGCTCAGCACGAGCCGCATCGCGGAGCCCACGCCCACCAGGCGCGGCAGCCGCTGCGTGGCCCCTCCGCCGGGGATGATGCCGAGCCGGACCTCCGGCTGCCCGAGGCGCGCGGAGCGCGCCGCGATGCGGATGTCGCACGCGAGCGCCAGCTCGCAGCCGCCGCCGAGCGCGTAGCCGTTGATCATGGCGATCGTCGGCAGGGGGCTGCCCGCCACCGCGTCGAAGAGGCGCGGAGGCCCCATCGCGGCGCGCTGCTCGAGCGGGGTGCGCCCGGCGAACTCGGCGATGTCGGCGCCCGCGACGAAGGCCTTGTCCCCCGCGCCGGTCAGGACGATCACGCGCGCGTCCCCGGCCGCGGCGATGTCGGCCAGCGCGGCCTTGATGTCGGACCGGACCTGAGCGCTGAGCGCGTTGCGCTTCTCGGGCCGATCCACCGTGATGGTCGCCACCCCGTCCTCGGTGCCGACGCGCAGCGTTTCGTAGCTCACCCTTCGCTCCAGTCGTAGAATCCGCGCCCCGTCTTCCTGCCCAGGTGACCGCGGGCCACCAGACGCTCCAGGATCTCGGGCGGCCGGAAGACGTCCGTGCCGAGCTTCTCGTGCAGGTAGCGCGCGATGTCCAGCCGGACGTCCAGGCCGACGAGGTCGGTCAGGCGGAGCGGGCCCATGGGGTGGCGGTACCCGAGCTCCATCGCCTTGTCGATGTCCGCCGCGTCGGCCACGCCCTGCTCGAGCATGCGCATGGCCTCGAGACCCAGCGCGACGCCGAGCCTCGAGGAGGCGAACCCCGGCGCGTCGTTCACAACGATGGGGTCCTTGCCCAGCGCGCGCGCCCAGGCCACGCCCGCCTCGACCGTGGTCTCGGCGGTGCGGGCGCCGCGCACGACCTCCACGAGCGCCATGATGTGCACGGGGTTGAAAAAGTGCAGGCCCACGACGCGCTCGGGCGCCGGGGTGGCGTCCTGCAGGTCGGTGATGCTCAGGCTGGAGGTGTTGGTCCCGAGAACCGCGCGCCCCGGCGCCGCCTCGGCGAGCCGCGCGAGCAGCCCGGCCTTGAGGTCGAAGCGCTCGGGCACGGCCTCAACCAGCAGGTCCGCGTCGGCCGCCGCCGCGGCCGCGTCGGTGGCCCCGGTCAGGCGCGCCAGGGTGCCGGAACGGGTCGCCTCGTCCACCTTTCCGCGCTTGACTCCCTCGTCGAGGTTGGCGGCCACGCGCGCGAGCGCCGCCTCCACGAGCGCGTCGTCGGTGTCCACCAGCGTGGTATCGTGGCCCGCCATCGCCGAGACCTGCGCGATCCCGTGGCCCATCGTCCCGCCTCCCACGACGACGACGCGCCGGATCACTGGCCCCGGCGCGCGTTGAAGGTGGGGGTTCGCTTCTCGAGGAACGCCGAGATCCCCTCGCGCGCGGCCGGCGCCGCGAACGCCTCGGCCTGCGCGACCCGCTCGGCCTCCAGCGCGGCGTCCAGGTCGCGCGCCAGGCTCGCGCGCAGCGAGGCGCGCGCGGCCGCGATCACGTCGGCGGGGCGGGCCGCGATCTCGCCGGCGAGCGCGCGCGCCGACGCCTCGAGGTCGCCGGCGGCGACGACGCGGTTGACCAGCCCGATGCGCTCGGCGCGCTCGGCGCGGACCATGGCGCCCGTGTAGATGAGCTCGGCGGCGATCCCGGGTCCGACGAGGCGCGGCAGGAAGTAGGTCCCTCCCCAGTCCGGGTGCAGGCCCACGCGCGCGAAGCCGAAGCCGAGCGCGGCGCCCTCCGCCGCGATGCGGATGTCGCATGCCAGCGCCAGGCACGCGCCCGCGCCCACCGCGATGCCGTTGAGCGCCGCGATCACGGGCGTGCGCATGGCGTCCAGGCGGTGCACGATCCGGCCCCCCGCCCTCACGAGGGCGTCGAAGGCCTCGGCGTCCCCCGCGTCCAGCAGGCGCGCCATCGTGTGCATGTCGCCGCCGGTCGAGAACGCCCGCCCGGTCCCGGTGATCACGACGCAGCGCACGCCGTCGTCGTCGTCCAGCGCCGCGAGCGCCTCGTCCAGGCGGTCGCGCATGTCGTCTGCGAACGCGTTGAGCCGTTCGGGGCGGGAGATCCGGATCCAGCCGACGGCGTCGTCGGTGGTCGAGGCGATGGCCCGGGACAGCTCGGCGTCGCCGTTCACGCCACCCCCTCCACTACCGTGGCGATGCCCTGGCCCACGCCGATGCACATCGTGGCCATGCCGTACCCGCCGCCGCGCCGTCCGAGCTCGTGCACGAGGGTGGTCAGGATCTTCGCGCCCGAGCAGCCGAGCGGGTGCCCGAGGGCGATGGCCCCGCCGTTGGGGTTCACGCGCTCCGGGTCCAGCGCGAGCGCTTCGATGCACGGCAGCGCCTGGGCGGCGAAGGCCTCGTTGAGCTCCACCGCCGCCAGGTCCGAAGCGGACACGCCGGCGCGCTCGAGCGCCAGCCGGCCGGCGGGGATCGGGCCGATCCCCATCCGGTCCGGCTCCACGCCCGCCACGGCGCTCGAGACGATCGATGCCAGCGGCTTCATTCCGTTGGACCTGGCGAACCGGTCGGAAACCACGAGCAGGGCGGCCGCGCCGTCGTTGAGGCCCGACGAATTCCCCGCCGTGACGGTGCCGCCCGCGCGGAAGACCGGCGGCAGGCTGGCGAGCTGCTCCAGGGTGACGTCGGGGCGGGGGTGTTCGTCGGCGTCCACGACCACCGCGGGACCGCGCTGGCGCGCGACCTCGATGGGCACCAGCTCCGCGTCGAACGCCCCCGAATCCTGCGCCGCCGCGGCGCGCCGCTGGCTCTCCAGGGCGAAGGCGTCCTGGGCCTCCCGGCTGACGCCGTACTCGTCCGCGACGTTCTCGGCGGTGACTCCCAGTCCCACCGTCCAGTGTTCGGGCATCGCGGGGTTCACGAAACGCCAGCCGAGGAGGCTGTCCTCCACCTCGGGCGCTCCGCGCGGCCACCCCTGCGCGGGCTTCATCACGACCCACGGCGCCCTGCTCATGGATTCCACGCCGCCCGCGATGAACGCGTCGCCCTCGCCCGCGCGGATCGCGTGGAACGCGTCGTTGACCGCCTGCAGCCCGGAGCCGCACAGGCGGTTCACGGTCCGCCCGGGGACCGACACGGGCAGGCCCGCGAGGAGCCCGGCCATGCGGGCCACGTTGCGGTTGTCCTCGCCCGCCTGGTTGGCGCAGCCGTAGATGATGTCGTCGATGCGTTCCCAGTCGACGCGACCGTGGCGCGCCATCAGGCTCTTGAGCGGCTGGGCGGCGAGGTCGTCGGTGCGCATGCCCGACAGCGCGCCGCCATAGCGGCCGATCGGGGTGCGGACGTAATCGCAGATGAAGGCTTCGCGCATTTGCCGGTCTCCGAGACTGGATCGAACCGGGTTCTAGCCCGCTGGCGCAACGATGGGAATGGGTTGTGGCGCCGGTAACTCATGTGCAGTAACATCACGCGCGACGATCGGATTCGCAGCCAGCGGCGAGACGCGATGCCCCATCTGCCGGTCCCCGAGGTGACCCCCATGAAATCGATCCTGGTGCCGGTCGAACACTCCGCCAGCCTCAAGGCCCAGCTCGAGACGGCGGCGCTTGCCGCGGAGCAGTTCGCCGCCCATATCGCCGGCGTGGCGCCGCGCTCGGACTTCTCCAACTATCTCATCGGGGCCGGCGCCGGGGTCGGCGCCACGATCCCGGTGGCGCTGGAAGACCTGCAGCGCGAGGAGGCCGATCGCGTCGAGCAGGCCCGCAGCGCCTTCACCGCCTTCGTGCGCGATCGCAAGATCGTGTGGGACGACGCGGCGACTCCGCAGGCGCACGCCACCGCCACGTGGATCGAGGAGATCAATTCGGGCGACGCCGCGGTGGCCCAGCTGGCCAGGCTCTACGACATCGCGGTGCTGGCCCGGCCCACCGCCGACAGCCCCGTCGCCCGGCGCCAGCTGCTCGAGGCGGTGCTGTTCGAATCCGGCCGGCCGATCCTGATCTCGCCGCCAGACGCGCCGGCGAGCCTAGGCAAGCGGGTCATGGTGGCCTGGAACGGCAGCACCGAGACGACCCGCGCCATCAGCCTCGCCATGGCGTTCCTCGCCAAGGCCGAATGGGTCCTGGTGCTCAGCGTCGAGGGCGGCATGGTGGACGGGCCGAGCGCCGACGACGTGCGCCGCATGCTGACTCGCTCCGGCGTCGCCGCGGAGGCGAGGACGATCAGGCCCGACGGGCGTTCGACAGGGCAGGCGATCCTCGCCGAAGCCGAGCGCGACAACGTCGATCTGGTGATCAAGGGAGCCTACACCCACAGCCGCCTGCGCCAGATGATCTTCGGCGGCGCCACCACCCACATCATCAACGAGACCACGCTGCCGGTCTTCATGGCGCATTGAGTCTTCATGGCGCATTGAGGATTTCATCGCCCGCGAAAGCGGGGACCTTCGCCTTCGAGTGCGTCCCCTCCGTAAAACCCGTATTGTATTACCTCTCGATAGGTAGGACACTCCCTGCGTGCGCAGAGTCACACTGGTCAGCGGATGACCATCGGCGGATCAGATGGTGCATCCATGAATGAACATCTCCTGGAAAGTACAGTCGCGCGAGGCGGCACGGTCGGCCGTGTGGTGGAGGGCCTGCGCGCCGGCATCCTGAGCGGGCGCTATGTGCCGGGGCAGCGCCTGATCGAAGCCGATCTGACGCGCGACTTCAATGTCAGCCGCGGACCCTTGCGCGAGGCCTTCCGCCGCCTGAGCGCCGAGGGGCTGCTGCAGATCGTGCCCAATCGCGGCGCGCTGGTGCGCAAGCTCTCCTACCGGGAAATCGTCGAAATCTTCCAGATCCGCAGCGCGCTCGAACCGCTGGCGGCGCGACTGGCCGCGTTGGCGTGCGACCAGGGGGACAACCGGCGGCGGTTCCAAGCCGCCATTCGGGATATCTGGGACGATGCGCCGCGCCGTGACCCGGGTTACCATCGGGAGAACCAGAGGTTCCATTTCGCCATCCTTGCCGTGTGCGGCAACGCCCAACTCGCCGACTTCAGCAGACAGCTTCAGCTGCCGCTGCTCCTGCTCCAGTTGAGCGGCGACAAGACGCCAGGGATGTACCTGGTCTCGGTGCTCGAGCACCGCGAGATCGCCACGGCGATTCTGCATGGCGACGGCAGCGCCGCCGAGGCCGCCATGCATCGCCATCTGGAGCGGACCTGCCACATCGTCGAGACCATGCCGGAAGCGATCTACCGCGACCCCCCGGATCGCCGGGCGGAGTAAGGCCTGCGCCAGCCGTGGCTACTATCGCAGGTGGTGCCTCGCCGGTTCCAGCAAGCCCTTGAGATAGCGCCCGTATTCGGTCTTGGCGTAAACCGTCGCGGCCAGCTTCTCGATCGCTTCCGGGCCGACGTAGCCCTGCGACAGCGCGATCTCCTCGGGGCAGGCGATCTTGACCGACTGGCGGCTCTCGATGGTGCGGATGAAGTTGGCCGCGTCGAGCAGCCCGTCATGGGTGCCGGTATCGAACCAGGCAAAGCCGCGGCCCATGAGCTCAACGGTGAGGGCGCCGCGTTCCAGATACGCGTTGTTGACGTCGGTGATCTCGAGCTCGCCACGCGCCGAAGGCTTCACGGCGCGCGCGATCTCGACCACGTCGTTGTCGTAGAAATAGAGCCCGGTGACGGCCCAGCTCGATCTCGGCTTCGCGGGCTTCTCCTCGATCGACAGCACCCGCCCCGAGCGATCGAACTCCACCACGCCGTAACGCTCCGGGTCGCCGACGTGATAGGCGAACACCGTGCCGCCCTTGCTGCGCTCAGCCGAGCGCTGGCCGAGCTCGGTCAGGCTGTGGCCGTAGAAGATGTTGTCGCCGAGAATGAGGGCGCAAGGGTCGTTGCCGATGAAATCGGCACCGATGACGAAGGCCTGGGCGAGGCCTTCGGGTCGCGGCTGCTCGGCATAGCTCAGCGAGATCCCCCACTGGCTGCCGTCACCCAGCACCTTGACGTAGTTGGGCAGGTCCTGCGGGGTCGAGATCAGCAGGATGTCGCGCACCCCCGACAGCATCAGCGTGGTCAGCGGATAATAGATCATCGGCTTGTCGTAGACCGGCAGAAGCTGCTTGCTGACGGCGAGCGTCACCGGGTGGAGCC
>DATKCH010000059.1:0-23822 GCA_035513295.1 Longimicrobiales bacterium | reverse complement strand
TGGGCGGCGGCCGGGGCGCAGACGGCCATGAGCGTCAACGCGCAGGCGACGGTTACGAATTTCATCGATGGTGTTCCTCTCTGTGTATCCCGCTCTCGGCTCCGGAAAGCGGTCCGGCCTCCTTGCCGGCGCGTGCCGGCGGGGAGATCAATCCGAACTCTGCCAGACGTCGCACCGCTTCGCGGGGCCTCAGCCAGAACGGACGCACCCGGCCGCAGGCCTCGCAAAACAGGGACCGGACCGGAGCGGCTCCCGGACGCCCGTTTGACGGTCGGTCGGACGCGGGTCGTGCGGGGCCGCAGCCGCCGCATGCATTACACCACAATCCGGCCTCCGTGCGGCGTGGCTCCACCGAGGGCCGAGACTCCGGTTCGGGGATCTGGGTTTCGCATGCGTTCCTCCCCTACAAGGCTGACGCCATGAATCCGGCGCCGTCTTCGTATTATCCTAAAGCTTTATCTATAAACAAGTTAGGACTGCGTGCTGGTTTCGCGGATACTGCCATTTACGTGGTGCCACCGCAACACCGGTCCCAGTCGGTCGCCTCACTGTTGTAGGATCGCACCAGACCGGTGAGCAGTGCGGGGGGCGCGCGGCACCCGCGGCCCTGGGCGCGCCGCAGCGCATTCGAGGTAAATGGTTCCGCCGTAAAGGGATGGACCGTAGTAGCGCGCACTCGCACGAAAACTGCCAGAGAAACGCGCGGACGACGCTCTCCCCCGAGTGTTCCCGCCGCCGGGGCGAGGGCGCGTCCAAAAACGGTATTCTCCCGACCGTACAGGACTGCCTGGATGCACGTAATGCCGCCCCTGGTGCTGATCGCCAGTCGTGACGAGTGGACCACGAGATCCCTCGAGTCGGTTCTGGCGCCCGCGGGATTCGCGGTCGCGCGAGCGTACAACGCCGCGCAGCTGCTGGAGCGGGCCCGCACCATTCGCCCGGACGCGGTGCTTATCGGCACCGACCTCGCCGATGAAACGGGCGTCTCCGCCTGTCGGCGCCTGCGCGAGCAGGCCGCTCTACCCTTCAGCACCCCTATCCTGCTCCTCAGCCCGGGCACCGTGGGTCGCGCCGAGCGCATCGAGGCGTTCGAAGCAGGCGCGTGGGACCTGGTACCGTTTCCCCTGGAACCCGCCGAGCTCAGCGCCCGGTTGCGTCTCTACGCGAGCGCGAAACGCGACGCGGACGCCGCGCGCGACTCGGCCGACGTGGACGCCGAGACGGGCGTATACACGCTGTCCGGACTGCTCCGCCGGAGCGAGGAGCTGGCGGCGTTCGCGAGGCGTATGGAGCAGCCGTTCGCGTGCGTGATCTTCGAGGCCGCGACGGACGGCCGCGGGACCGTGCCGACCGCCCCGGAAGCGGCCGCGGAAGGAACGACCGCGCTCGGGCCGGTGGCCGCGCCCGTCGACCTGCGGCGCGTCGCGGCGGTATTTCGGGAGGTCGGGCGCAGGTCTGACGTGCTGGGGCGGGTGGACGACTCCCGCCTCGCCGTCATGGCGACGGACACCGACGGGGAAGGTGCCCGGGGTCTCGCGCGGCGCCTGTCGGCCGCGCTCGAGCCGGGCGAAGCCGCCGCCATCCGGGCCGGATGCTGGGCGGTGGCGGATCCGTGGGAGGTGCCGAAGGATCCCCGTGAGATCATCCTGGCGGCGACCCGCGCCCTGAAATAGCGAGCTCGCGGACACGAAGAGGGCCGGCCGCGGTGAGCGGCCGGCCCTTTCTTCTTGCGTCGGCACCGCCCTGGGCTCAGACCCCGGACGGCACCTCATCGCGCGCCTCGTACCCGGGCAGATAGCCGTAGATCTCGTAACCTCCGTAGAGCTTGCCGGCCTCCACGTCGTTCACCACGGCCCCGAGCACCCGCACCGGGAAGCGTTCGAGATTGTCCAGCTTGGTCTCGGTCATCTCGCGGTCGGTGATGCCCGTCCGCAGCACGATGAGGGCGTTGCCGGTCGCGTTCGCGAGGACCAGCGGGTCGACCCCGGCGCCGAGCGGCGGGCTGTCGATCAGGATCGCGTCGTAGCGGTTCCCCAGCTCCGCGAGCAGGTCGGTCAGGCGGCCCGTGGACAGCAGCTCGGGCCCGCGGCTCAGGCGCGTCCCCGCAGGCAACAGATCGAGCGCGGCGTAGGGCGTCGACTTGATCACCTCGCCGAGGGTCGCGGTGCCGTCCAGGAAGTCGAGCAGGCCCGGCTTGCGGTCGAGTCCGAACATCCGGTGCAGCGCGCCGCGCCTTGTGTCTCCGTCCACCAGCAGCGTGCGCCGGCCCAGTTCGGCGTACGCGAGCGCCAGGTTGGCGGACACGAAGGACTTTCCGTCGCCGCTGCCCGGACTCGTGATGGTCAGCTTCACGGGTCCGCCGTTGCCGTTCTCGAAGGAGACGTTCAGGCGGACGTTGCGGAACGCCTCGACGAGCTCGGCGGCGTTCTCGAACTTGCCCAGCGCGCGGGGCGAACGGATGTGCGGGATCGCGGCCAGGATCGGGAGGCCCATGTCCCGCACCTGATTCGGATAGCGCAGGCGCGGGTCCATGCGGTCCCGCAGCAGCGCCAGGGCGAGGCCCAACCCGAGTCCGGCCGCCAGAAACACGAGGAACATGCGGATCCGCTCGTCCTGAACCGGGCGGCCCGGGACCGCGACGGGGTCCACCTGGCGGATGTCGGGGATGCTGCTGACGGCTGCCAGCCGCGCCTCCTCGTACGAGGACTGGATGTTCCGGTACAGGCGGTCAGCGATGTCCCGGTTGCGGACGAGCCTCTGCTCCTCCATCGAGCGGGCGGGGATCTGCCGGATCTGGCCGGCCGCGGAGCCGATGCGCTCCTGGAGATCGCGCTCCGTCGCATCGAGCCGGTTCAGCACGCCCTGTGCGAGCCGGGGCAGCGTCGTCGACTCCAGCGAGGCGATCTCGCCCGAGACCTTCTGCACCAGGGGGTGCTCCTCCGTGTACTGCTGGAGCAGCGCCCGCCGCTCGGCGCGCCTGGTCGCGAGCGCCTGCAGCGCCAGATTCAGCTCACCCGTCTCACGCGCCGAAGGAACCACCTCGAGGGCGCCCAGTCCCGCCGCCTCTTCGCCGCCGAGCGCGCGGCGGATGGCGGCCTCGTCGCGGCGCACCTGCTCGAGCTCGAACTGCAGCTCCTGGTAGTTCCGGATCACCGGATCCTGCGTGGACTCGACCCCGCCCGCGATCGGCGCGCCAGACTGCGACGGCAGCGTGATGGTCGCCGCGCGGTAGCCCTCCAGCGCGAGCTCGGACTCGTTGAGGCTTTCACGCGCGTGCGCGAGCTGCTCCTCCATGATCTTGGTCAGCTCGTCCAGTCGGGCCCGCTTGAGCTCGGCGGCGGTCCGGACGAACTCGTCGAGGACCGACTGCAGCGTGGCAGCGGTAGCCCGCGGCTCCTCGCCCTCGAACGTCACGATGATGAAGTTGCCGTCGCGGACCACGGTCCCGCCCACGCCGAAGGACAACGCACGCGCGGCGCTCTGGGTGGGGGCCAGCTCGAAAGCGTAGGACTTGCCCGGAACCAACGCGCCGCGCGGGGCGGTAAGGGTGAAGCCGCGCTCCTCGCCGATGGGCTCTCCGACCGGAGCCTCGCCCACCTTCTCGCCGGAGCCATCCAGGATGGCGTATTCGCGGCCCGAGCGGCTGACCTGGAGCGTGTAGCGGCCGGGCTGGAACGACTCGGTGAGCTGGAAGTGCGGGACGATCGCCGAATCGGCGGGGTCCCCCGTGGCGACGTTGAGCCGCTGCTCGCGCACCGCGCCTTCGAGCACCGCGTGGGTCTTCAGCAGCTCCAACCAGCCGTAGCTCTCCAGCGGCTGGCCGGCCTCGATCACCCCGCGACCGCCGCGCGGAGGCTCCTCGATCCAGACCCGGCCCTCCGCGTGGTACATCGGAGTCATGTTCAGCGCGACCGCCGCCCCGGCGCCGGCGCCGAGCAGGGCGAGCGCGAGGACCAGCCACTTGTGTCGGAGGAGCGCCGCGACATACCGGCGCCAGTCCAGGCCCTCTTCTTCGGGCGCGTACCGTCCCGCCGTCCCCAGCGACCAGTCGTTCCGTGCAGCGGTAGCCGGCACGGAGCCGTCGTGGGGCGCGGGAAGGTTCCCGTTGTGTTCCATCAACCGGATTCCCTGAATCGGATGAGACCTGCCATTTCCCCGCCGGTGACAAGCAAATGCGATACCGCGAACCGCGTACACCGGAATGTGCCGTTTTGAGCCCCCGTTGCCGGAGACCGGTCAGCGGGCCGGACCGCCATTTGTTGGGCCACCGCAACAACCGCCGCACGAATGCCTTGACGCGGCGGCGCAACGCCCACACCTTGGCAAGCCTCTCCCAGAAAGACTCGCCCGGATCGGGCGGGTCGGCCGGTCTCATGCGGAGGTCCGGCCCACCCATTTCCAAAAAGCATAGCGAGTCGATGAGCCTACCAGACGCCGGGGCTCCGGCCGACGTCCAGGGTCTGCTAGCCCTGAGCCCGGAAGACAAGGCGAATCTTCGCCTTCTGCTGGTCGACGACGACCGCAACCTGAGGGACGGCTGCGAGAGCATTCTCGTCACCGACGGTTACAAGGTGACGTCCTGCGGGCGCGGCGAGGACGGCCTCGAGATGGTACGCCGCAAGAAGTGGGACATCGTCCTCGTCGACCTCTACATGTCCCAGGTTTCGGGCATGGACATCCTTCGGGAAGTCCTGGAGGCCGACCCGGCGACCATAGTCATCGTGATGACGGGCAATCCCAGCGTCGAGACGAGCATCGAGGCGCTACGCGAGGGCGCGTGGGACTACCTGCCGAAGCCGTTCTCCGCGTCGCACCTGCAGATCCTGGTAGGTCGCGCGGCTCACGCGGTGCTGATCGCCAAGGAGAGCGAGAAGGACGATCCGCCCGACGACCAGCACGCCGTCGCCTCCGGCGACCTCGACCTGCCGATCCTCGGTTCTTCGCCGGTCTTCGTGCGCATGATGGAGCTCGCCAAGCGGGTTGCGCCCACGGACGCCTCCGTGTTCATCGTGGGCGAGAGCGGCGCCGGCAAGGAGCTAATCGCCCAGTACATCCACCACCATAGCCGCCGCCGCAGCCGAGAGCTGGTCGCGCTCAACTGCGCGGCGCTCCCGGAGGGCCTCCTGGAGTCCGAGATGTTCGGCCATCTGAAGGGGGCATTCACCGGCGCCGTGCGGGACAAGCCGGGGGTGATCGAGGCGGCCAACGGCGGGACACTGGTCCTGGACGAGCTGACCGAGATGTCGATGCCCACGCAGGCGAAGCTCCTGCGCGTCATCCAGGACGGCGTCGTGCGCCGCGTGGGGAGCACGACGACTGACGCGGTGGTCAACGTCCGGTTTCTCGCGGCCACCAACCGCGATCCCGGCGCTGCGCTGGAGGACGGCCAACTGCGGCGGGACCTCTACTACCGGCTGCGCGTGGTCCCCCTGGAGGTGCCCGCGCTCCGGGACAGGCAGGACGACATTCCGATGCTGGCGCGGCACTTCCTCGCACACTACTGGAGCCGGCATCGGGACTCCGCCTCCGCCGTGCCCACGCTCGGCGACGGGGCCCTGCGGGCTCTCCAGGGGCGGAACTGGCCCGGCAACGTGCGCGAGCTCCAGAACGTGATGGAGCACGCGGTGATCCTGCTGGATCCGGGCGCCGAGATCGGCCCCGAGGATTTGCCTTTCGCGGAGACGTCGGGCGTCGACGGCCGGACCCAGCGCAAGCGCTACGGCCCGGAGATCGTGAGCGAGCCCTACCACGAGGCGCGCGAACGCGTGCTCGCGGAGTTCGAGCAGGAGTACCTGATCTGGCTGGTGAACCGCGCCGGCGGAAACATGTCCAAGGCGGCGCGGATCGCGGGCGTCGACCGGACCACTCTGTACCGCCTCATGGAAAAGCACGGCCTGCAGCGCGACACGATCATCAAGGGACCCGACCACACCGAGGCGAGATGAGCCCACGGGGTGACTCCCCCGCGCGGTCCCCGTCCGGTTCCCCGCCCGACGCCCCCGGCACGCTCCACGCGGCGTTCCGGGGCGCCGCGGCGCGCGTCGTGGAACGTTGGCGCAGCGAGCTCGGCGACGTCGAGGACGCCGACGAACTGCGCCGCGAGGTCGAGCTCGTGGCCGCCGCCCTCACGGACCCGAATGCGGAGGCACCCGCGGTGTCCGCCCTGCGCAAGCGCGCCCTCGACCTGATCCGCGGCGAGCTGCTCGCAGGCGCGGAGGCGGACGGGCTCGACACGGGCTCGACGGTCGCGCTCATGCGCAGCTGCGAGCGAGTGCGAGAAGGCTGGGATGCGGAGTGGAGCGCGCACTTCTCCTCACGGCTCAGCGAACCCGACGGTCTGGACCTTGCCGTGGACATCGCCCACGACCTGCGCTCTCCGCTCGCGTCGATCCTGTTCCTGTCCGAGGTCCTGTGGCGGGAACACAGCGGAGGCGTCAACGAAACGCAGCGCCGTCAGCTGGGCATCATCTACAGCGCCGCGTTGCGGCTCATTTCTATGGCGAGCGACATCATCGAACTCGCCCGCGGCGGGAATCTGATCGAGAGCGAACCGATCCCGTTTTCGCTCCGCGAGTTGCTCGCTTCCCTGCGCGACATCCTGCGGCCGATGGCGGAGGAAAAGGGCCTCGAGATGCGCATCGATTCGCCGGCGATCGACGTTCGGGCCGGCCAGCCCGCGGCGCTCCGGCGGGTTCTACTGAACCTGGCCTCGAACTCCCTGAAATTCACCGAGGAGGGGTTCGTGGAAGTTTCCGTGGAGCAGGCGGGCGAGGACCTCGTTCGCTTCTCGGTCAGGGATACCGGACCCGGCATCCCCGACGACGTGAAGCGGCGTCTGTTCCAACCGTTCCGCAGGGTACGGGGACGGCGCGGATATACCTTCTCGGGCGCCGGCCTCGGGCTCGCGACGTCCCGCAAGCTCGTGGAGGCGATGGGCGGGGAACTGGCCGTCGAATCGCGGGACGACTGGGGGACGATGTTCCGCTTCGCCGTGCGCCTGCCCGCGGTGGAACCCGCGCACGGTCGCATGCCGTCCGCAGCCGGCATGTGACCAAACCCCGGTCTCACTCGTCGCACTCGTGCGGGCGCACACGCGCGGACCTGTTCGGCGGTCGGTCGATGGACCTTCTCAGCCAGGTTGTGGGATGCAGGCGACAGGTCGGCTGGATCCGGCCACCGGCTTCCGCCCGCCGCCGACCTTCCCGACTTCGCGGGATGCCTTGGGGGGCGGCGAAATCGGCGGATCGATACAGGATCGTCGCGTGGGTGAGATTTTCGCGCACGACCATTGCAGGACAGGAGCGGTCCAAGATCAGTACGGCGAACAGATAAATTACATGCGCCTTTCCGACGACGTCGAACTCTCCAGCGCGACAAGGAGCGGTTACGCCCGGGCCCGCGTCGATGTGCGGACCGGATACATCACCGCCTTCCCGAGCCGGAACGGGCACGGGCCCGCAAGGGCGGGCATCGGTCGCCGTGGCGCGAACCGGTCCGTGCGGATGCTCAACCTGGCCGTCGCGTGGATGCTGCTGCTGCTGACGCTTCCCGTCATGCTGGTCGTGGCGCTCCTGGTCAAGCTCACATCCCCCGGGCCCGTGCTCTACTCGCAGCTCCGGGTCGGGCTCGACCGTCGCGACCCGACCGACCACAGGTTCTCCGACAGGCGGCGGGTGGATTACGGAGGCCGGCTCTTCCGCATCTACAAGTTCCGGACGATGCACCACTCGCCCGGCGACGCGGCGGAGGCGTGGGCCGCGCCGGACGATCCCCGCGTCACGCCACTGGGGCGCGTGCTAAGGCAGTTCCGGCTGGACGAGCTGCCTCAGCTCGTCAACGTGATCCGCGGCGAGATGAGCATCGTGGGGCCGCGCCCCGAACAGCCGGCGATCTTCCAGCGCCTGCGGCGCACGCTGGGGGAGTACCCCCGGCGCCAGAGGGTGCCGCCCGGAATCACCGGCCTGGCGCAAATCAGCCAGCACTACGACCGGTGCATGGAAGACGTCCGCCGCAAGCTCGAGTACGACCTCAGGTACATCGAGCGCCGTTCGCTGCGCGAGGATCTGCGGATCATGGCGCGCACGTTCCCCGTCGTCTTCCTGCGACTCGGCGCGTGGTAACCGGCGGCGCGTGGACCTGAGCGTCCTCATCGCGACCGCGGATCGGCCGGACCTTCTCGAACGCACCCTGGGTAGCATCGCGCAGGCCCATCTTCCAGCCGAACTGCGCCGGGTGGTCGTGGTCGAGAACGGCCACTCGCGCGGCGCGCCCGACGTATGTTCGAGGTTCACGCACCGCCTTCCCATCGAGTGTCACCATGTCGAGCAGCCCGGCAAGGGGGCGGCGACGCAGTTCGGCCTGGAGACGATCGGATCGGGGCTGACCGTCTTCTTCGACGACGACGTGCGCATCGCCCCCGAGGTGTTGACGGCGTACGTCCATGCCGCGGAGATGCACGGGCCGAATTGCTTCTACGGCGGTCCGGTGTCGATCGATTACGAGGAAGCGCCCCCGGACTGGCTGCTGGACTTCCTGCCCTATTCAGCCCGCGGATGGAGCTGGGACGTCACCGACTGGCGCTGGTTCCTCGGCTTCAACTGGGCCGCCTTCGCCGAACCCGTCCTCCGCCTCGGCGGGGCCCGCGCGGATCTGGGACCTGGCGCTCAGGAGCGCTACATCGACAGCCCGACGGGGATGGAAACCGAGATGCAGCGGCGAATGGCGTCGGCCGGCATGGAGCGGAGGTACGTACCGGAAGCGCGGGTCTGGCACTGGGTGCCGAAAGGCCGCTGCTCCTTCGAGTGGACTCTGCAGAGGGCGCACCGGAACGGCATTTCGGAGGGTATGTACGCGGGCCCCGGGCTGGTGCGCTGGTTCGGCGTGCCCAGATGGGCGATCCGCGCGCTGGGAATCGCCTCGGCGCGCTGGCTCGCTTCGGCGCTACGCCCGGGAAGCCGACCGATCGACCGCTTCCGTCGCCGCTGGGAGCTCGCGCGCCTGGGCGGGTACGTGCGCGGCGCCCGCCGCGTCAACCAGGTTTAGGCCCCCGGTCCGCGGTCACGCGCGCGGTCAGGCGCGCTTCGTGTTCCATGTTCACCACGCCGAAGAACCCCGGGTCCACGGGGACCTGGAAGAGCAGCGTCGGCCCGTGATACAGGTGCCGCCGCGACGCCACGTCGAACACCGACGTCTCCAGCGAATACAGGCCGCCGCCCAGGTTGATCGTGAGGTCGACGTCGACCTCGAACGCTCCGCTTTCGGGCAGCGCGATGTCTTCGGCTTCGAGGTTGAAGGCGAACAGGGTCTGTCCCTTCTGGACGAACCGGACGCGGAAGCTGATGGTGTGACTCGGCGAGCGAGGCGCGCGGACGTGACCGTCGAGGCGAGTGCGGATGCGCTGACCCGGCCGCATCATCGGCCCGCCCGCCTCGGTCGTGAGCCGGCCCAGCTGCACCGCTTCGTCTTCGCCGCCAGACCCCATCACATCGCTGGAAGCGGACACGTACGCGGCGACGCACTCCTCGGGCGTGCCGCGGTGCTCGACCGCTCCCGCGTTCAGAAGGATGGCCTTCGTGCAGAGCGCGGCGATGCGGTCGAGCTGGTGCGAGACGATCACGACCGGGATGTCCTGCCGCGCGATCTCTGCGATCCTGTCGAACGCCTTTCGCTGGAAGCGGAGGTCGCCGACGGCGAGGACCTCGTCGATGATGAGGACATCGGGGGCCAGGTGGGCGGCGATCGCGAACCCGAGCCGCGCGTTCATCCCGCTCGAGTACCGCTTGACGGGCGTGTCGATGAAGTCCTGGAGCTCGCTGAACTCCACGATCCGGTCGAACCGTCCGGTGATCTCCTGCCGGGTCATCCCCATGATCGATCCCTGCAGGAACACGTTCTCCCTTCCGGTCAGGTCCGGGTGGAAGCCCGCCGCGATTTCGATCATGGAGCCCACGCGCCCGGTCACGCCGCAACTGCCTCGCGTGGGCCGCATGATTCTCGTGAGCAGCTTCAGGATCGTCGACTTCCCGGCGCCGTTCGGGCCGATGATGCCGAGGGCCTCGCCCGGCTCGACGGTGAACGAAACGTCGCGGACCGCCCAGAACTCGGACCCCTCGAGCTGGTCCGTGCGCTTGCCGCCGCCGAAGACCCTGCCGGTGATCGCGGGCAGCAGGTCGCGCAGGCTGTCGTGCAGCTCGCCCCGCCGGAATTTCTTCCAGACCCCCTCGAAGACGACGCGTCCTCTCGCCATGTTCAGTCGTTATCCTTCAGCCGGTCGGAGGGATGGCCGACCGCCAGGCGCCTCCCGCGCAGGCGGTCCAGGACCGACCCGACCTTCCGGCGAATCCTGAACCAGAGGATCGAGACGCGCTCCGCGCCCACCCTCCTGCCGCTCGCGATCGGGTCCGGCTCGACCAGCGCGCGCGTGCTCACGCAGTAGACGGGGCGGCCGGTTCGCCGGGCGATCTCCCGCGCCTGCCTCGGATTGCTCTCCAGGAAGAAATGCGCGCCGGAGCTCGCGTAGGCGTCGGCCTTGAAGGCCGCGTACGCGCCCGCCGCGCGCCGCGCCGCCGCGTCGGGGTAGTCCATCATGATCAGCTCGTTATAGCGGATGCCCCGCGAGGCCAGCCACGCCTCGGTGGCCTCGCGGTACTTCTCCAGCCTGCACGTCACCAGCCAGCCGACCCGCGCCGTGGGCTTGTCCAGCGCCGGCGCGTTGGCGATGAACTCCCGATAGCTCGGCCCGTCGTCGTTCTGCTCGGGCGTCGGATCGGGACACAGCACGCCGTCGATGTCGACGCAGCACTTGGACAGGAGCGCGTCCGTGTGCATCAGATTCCACTCGAACGCGCGCGGCGTCGGAACCACTTCGCAGTAGTGGTCAACGAGCTCCTCCGCCCCCTCGTCGGCGTAGACCACGCCGTACCCTACGCGGTGCGGAAGGTTGGCGGCGGCCACGCGCGCGCGCACCTCCTGAAGAGACGCGCCGGAGCGGATGGAGTCGTCCACGATGAGGACGCAGCGCGGCCGATCGAGGAAGCTATCCCTCCCCTCGTGGCCGTGAGCGCCGCGTAAGCGCCGGCCGCTGTCGTAGATCCTCCCCGCGAGAAATCCGTCCAGGTCCGCCATGGGGAGCTGCCGATACAACGCCAGGAGCGTCGCGACCAGGAGCCCCGAACGCGGCACGCCGACGACCAGCTCGACGTCGTCCGGCAACGCGCGCGCCCAGTCGACGACGCGCGCGTTGAGGTCGGCGAAGCTGCGGTAGTTCATGCCGCCTCCGCCGCCGCCGCGGGATCGCGCCGAGTGGGCTCCCAGATGGCCGACTGGCCGCCGCCGGCCGCCTTCACCGTGGCGTGCACGGCGGCGAGGTTGCCGAGCACGACCCAGGCCGGAAGGCCGATCGCGGGCGGGACCTTCCCGTCGCGCGCCCACGCGAGGAGAGTCGCCACACCCAGCGCCAGAGCCACCCCGATCACGACCCGGGCCCAGAGGTGATGCACCGCGAGCACGCCGGTCGCCAGGAGGGCCGCCAGCGCCGCCCACGGAAGGACCCAGCGCGCCACCTTGTGGCTCCACAGCATCCACGCGAACGAGCCGTACCGGAAGGGGTTCAGGAGCGCACGCTTGTGCACCAGCGTGCGCATGCCCCGGACCATCGTGCGCACCTTGCGCCGGTACTCGTGCCGCAGCGAAGCGGTCCGCGGCACCGAGCACGTCGCTTCGTCGACCGAAACCGCGCGGTAGCCGTGCTCGCGCGCGCGCAGGGCGGCGGCGAAGTCCCGGCTGAGCCCAGTGGGCAGCGGGAGGCGGTGCAGCGAGGACCGGATCGCGTAGCAACACCCCGACGCCCCCACGATGCCCCCCACCCTCGTTTCCAGCTCGCGCACGCGCATCTCGTAACCCACGTAGCCGCTCTCGCCCTCGTTGCCCTCGGCCCCGTCGGGGCCGACGCTCACGTCGCGTCCGGAAGCGACCCCTATGTCCGGGTCGGCGAACGCGGCCGCGAGCGCCCGCAGCGCGCCGGGGTGAAGGCGGGTCGACGCGTCGGTGTTGAGCACGATCTCGCTGCGGATTTCGCGCAACGCGGCCTCTTCCGCGGCCGTCTTGCCTACGCGTCGCGGCAGCGCGAGCAGTTCGACCCCGCGGCCGGCGAACGAGCGAACGATTTCCTCGGTCCGGTCCGAGGAGCCGTCCGAGATGATCAGGATCCGGAGGCGGTCGGCGGGATACTCCAGCGCGAGCAGGCTCTCGAGAGCTCCCTCCACCTGCCCTTCCTCGTTGTGGACGGGCACCGTGACGGTGACCGTGGGCGGCGGCTCGTGCGTTTGCCCGGGCCGGCCCTCGGCGTGCCGGGCTGCGAATAGCCGCAGCAGCGCCGGATAGACGAGGAACGCGTAGCCACCGAGCGCGGCCGCGGCCGCGATGACGACGTACGCGATGCTCACCGGGCCGGCTCCGCGTTCCGCCCGGGGGCGGTCCCGACCGCCTCGTAGACGTTCTGGTACGCGTCGATCCAGTCCGGACCGGCGTCCCGGTGGGCGCGGGCGGAGAGCGCGCGGCGGGCGGCGGCCGCCGGGTCGCTCCGCACCTCCCGTATGGCGGCGCCGAGACCGGCGGCGTCCATGGGATCTACGTACAGCGCGCCGTGGGGCCCGGCGGCGTCCGCGATGCCCCCCACTCGCGTCGCCACGACCGGGGTCCCGGCGGCGATGGCCTCCAGCAGCGATATCGGGGTGCCCTCCCGGCGAGAGCTGAGCACGAACACATCGAAGGCGCGGAACAGCCTGGCCGCGGACTCGACCGGGCCGGCGAAACGCACGCGGCCGAGGAGCCCCAGCCGCGCCGCCCGCGCCTCCAGCGCCCGGCGCATCGGCCCGTCCCCGAGGATGGAGGCGACGAACGGCAGCGCCGGCCCCAACGCCGCCAGCGCCTCCAGGAACGTGTCGGGCCCCTTCTCGGCGCTCAACCTTCCGACCCAACCCACGTGAAACGCATCCTCGTCCACGCCCAGTTCGCGCCGGGCCTCGAGAGCGGACGCCGCAGCGCGGCCCAGCGGAGCGCCGTTGGCGACGGTGCGGACCCGCTCGATGCCCGCGTCCCGGAGTGTCCGCGCCAGTTCGTCGGAAACGGCCACCACCGCGTCGCACCCACGCAGCGCGCGCTTCTGCAGCCACTCGTACACCCGGTTGCGCAGCCCGCCTCCGATGAAACCGTGTACGGTGCTCACGCGGGCGGCGCCGAGGCGTCCGGCGAGCGGGCCGGCCACGACGTCGGAGCGGTACCCGTGCGTATGCAGGAATTCGGCGCCGAAAGCGCGGGCCAGACCACCCACGGCCCGCCGCTCGGCCCCGTACGCGCGCCGCGGAAGCCGCAACGGCTCGATCTCCACGCCGTGTTCGGCCGCTTCCGCGATCGCCGCCGGAATCGTCGCGTCCGGATCCAGGATCGCCGCGATCATCACGCGGTGACCGCGGGCGGCCAGGCCGCCGCTCAGCGCGGCGACGACGCGCTCGAGCCCGCCGAACGGGGCGGGCGCGCACACGTGCATGACACTCAACGCGGACGTCATCGACGCTGGATCTTCTCCGGATTGTGGTGTGCATGCAGCACGCGCGGCGCGCGGCGCTTCGGTTCCGGACGAGAGTATCCGTACGGACGCAGCGGGTACGAGTCGGCATCTCGCTCTGCGTCGCGTGGTTGCGGGCACCGCCCGCGTTCGCTCCTTTCGGGCGACGCGACGCTCCCGTTGCAAGACTCTGGCCGCGATCATGCGTTCCACCGAGCCCGTGGCCAGCGGCGAAAAGGATGACTTCAGGGCACGAGGCGGATGCACGACGAAGCCATCGATCTCCCCGACGCGAACGACGATCCCCGGCGCGCTGCCGACGGCCGTGCCTGGATCGCTGCGGCGTTCGTCGTGGCGGCCGCGTTTCTCGTGCGCCTGATCGGGCTCGATCACACCCCGCACCTGGACGAACTCTACCACGTGCTCGCGGGCCGCTCCCTGCTCGAGGACGGGTCGCTCCGCCTGTCCCCGGATGGGATGATCTACACCCGCGCGCGTCCATTCACGTTCCTCGTGGCCGGCTCCATGGCGCTGTTCGGCGACAGCCTGGCCGCCGCGCGGCTGCCCGCGGCCATCTCCGGCGCCTTGCTCGCGGGAGCCGTGTTCCTTGCGGTCGCCCGCTACGGAGATCCGCTCGCCGCCTGGTTGGCCGCGCTGCTGGTGATGCTGGCGCCGACGGACCTGTACCTGTCCCAGTTGGTCCGCTTCTACACCCTGCACGCCCTCCTCGTGTGGGTTGCGGCCATGGCCGTGTACGCGCTCGCTGCCCGGGCCCACCGCCGGGACCGCGCCACGCTGGCGCTGGCGGCCGGCGCGGCCGCCTCCCTCTACCTCGCGTTTCGGTTGCAGGTGAGCGCCGCCCTCGCAATGGCCGCGATCGCCGCGGCCGCGGTACCCGTCGCCGCGTGGACCCACCGGGCGCGCCTCCGCACCACGCCGGCGTGGGGGTGGGCGCTCGCGGCCGCCCTCCTGGCGCTCGGGGGGGCGTGGCTCGCTTTCGGCGGATTCGGGGCGAGACTGCTCGGCGCCTTTCGCCCCGAGAGCACCATCGTGCTGGGGCGTGACGCGGGGCCCCGCTTCTACTTCGACTACTTCGCGCGCCTCTTCGGCGGGCTCTGGACGGCGCTCCCCGTGCTCGCGGCGGTGGCGCTCGCGCGCAGGCCTCGCTTCACCATCTACCTGTGCGTGCTCGCGGCGGTGGCGCTCGTCGCCGTCTCGCTGTCCTCGTGGCGGCACGAGCGCTACGTGTACTTTGCGCTGCCCGCCGTGTACGCGGTCGCGGCCCTCGGGTTGGGAACGATCCTCCGCTGGATCCGGGACGGCTGGGCGGCGCGTCTGCTCGCCGCCGGCGCCGGCTCGCGCGCGCGACCCTGGGCGACGGCGCTTACCGCGGCGGTCGGGCTTTTCGCGGGCGGGTTCGCCGCGCACACCGTGGACGCCGCGTCGTACAGCTACCGCATGCTCACCGTGGACGACTCCGACTGGTGGCTGGGGGGGCACTTCCGTGGCGAAGCCGATTGGGGCGCGGTGGCCGCGATTCTCGAGGGCCGCGTCGCCGCAGACGCCGCCCTGGTCGCGACGAGCCCGCATAAGGCCACCTACTACTTCGGCGACCTGGACTTCGTCCTGCTGGGCCGGGCCGTCTCGAGGCGCGGGGGATACGACGACGAGCCCGGCATCGATCGGCAGTGGAACCGCCAGGAGATCGCGTCGCCCGCAGCCGTGCGCGCGGTGATGGCCTGCAACCCCCGGGGCGTCATCGTCGCCGAGGAGCGGGAGTGGGGGCGTCCCGAGGGCGTTCCGCCCCTGACCGCCGACTTCATCGAGCGCGCGGCCCACCTCCTGGAAGTGCCCGGCGGGACCAGGATCCGTGTCTTCGTATGGGGGCCGGCCGACGGTCCCGAGGCGCCGCCGGAGGGCTGGTCGTGCGAATCCGACGGAGGGGTCGCGCGCGGGGGCTAGGCTTCGCGGCGCGGTTCGGACGCGCCTCATCACGGCCGCCGCGCTCCCTCCGCGCAGTCCCGGAGAATGGCACGAATCCTGGCCGCGATAACCGGCCATCGATACGCCTCCGCCACGTCGCGCACGCGCGCGGGATCGAAGCGCTCCGGGTCCGCCGCGAACTCGAGCAGCGCTGCCGCGATCGTGGCCGGCTCGGAGTCCTCGATGACGACTCCGTTGCGGCCCCCTTCGACCGCATCGACCGCACCTCCGGCTCGGCTGCAGACCACCGGCGTGCCCGCCGCCGACGCCTCCATGTACACGATTCCGAAGCCTTCGACGTCCGTATCGCTCGCCCGGGAGGCGAGGATGAACACGTCGCCGTCGCCGTAGCTGGAGGACAGTTCCTGCCGGTCCACGAAACCCGCGAAGCGCGTGCGGTCGGCGACGCCCAGTTCGCGCGCCAGCCGCTCCAGGCGGGGCCGGTCCTCCCCGTCCCCCACGACCGTGTACTCGACCGGCGTGTCCTCGGAGAGGAGCGCCAGCGCCCGCAGGACCCCGTCCACGTTCTTGCGCGGGGTTCCTTTGTCCAGGCGGGTGACGGTGAGGACGCGCAGCGGTCCCGGGCGGCGGGGCCCGGCCGGCTGGAAGTACTCGTCCGCGACGCCGGGAGGCACGACGCTCGTGTGGTCCTCGTTGCCCGGGTACCGCCGAGCCAGGATCGACGCCGTGTTGCGGCTGTTGGCGATGATGTGCGCCGCGTCTCCCAGGCCGCGGCGGAGGTCGCGGTTCCCGAGACGCTCCCGCAGGCGCTTCACGGTGCGCCAGACGAGCGTGGATGTCTCGACGCGGTCCACCCACGGTCGCGTGCGACGGATCCATGGCTCGAGCAGGTCGTTGCCGTTGACGTAGACGACCAGGGGTGCCGACAGGTGCGACGCCAGCGGCACGTAGCCGGCGTTGGCCGCGAGCCAGACGTCGCAATCGAAACCGGCGAGCGTGGCGTGGTCGGCGACGAGTTCCCGAACCAGCACCTCCCGCACCGGGGGCGCCTCCCGTTCGAGCCCCGGGCCGGAAGCGTCGTAGCGGGTGAAGACCGTCACGTGGTCGGTTTCCGAAAGGCACACCGCGAGATTGCGTGCGAATTCCGCCATCCCCCCGAAGCCGAGGAATTCGGGCGCGATGAGCCCGACGCGCATACGGGGGTGGATCGACGCCGGAATCATCGAGGATCAGACGTACTCGGCGAAGACGAACTCGAAGCGGTGAAAGATCAGCGCCCCGAAGACGAGCGCCCCGATCGACGCCGCGGCGGAGTACGCGAGGTAGGCCGGATGCCACGCGACGATCTCCGCACCCCGTCCGCTCAGCACCGTGAGCGGCTCGAGCAGGTTGTGCCCCTCCACGAGCGCCAGGCGAAGGCCTTCGAGCATCGGAGCGAGAGGGTTCAACATCATGAGCTGGGCCCCGAGCGTTCCGAACATCTCCGGCTCGAAGAACACCGGAGTGAAGAAGATTCCGAAGGTCAGGAGCACCTGGACGATGTACTTCACGTCGCGGAAGAAGAGGTTCGCGCATCCCAACAGCAGCGCCGCCCCCAGCGTAAACGAGAAAAGCATGAGCGCCAGCAGGGGCACCCAGACGATGCCGCCCAGCGTGTAACCCACTCCCATGATCGGTAGCGCCAGCAACAACGCCGCGGTTCCGACGGTCGAGTCGAACGACTGCGCGAGCACCGCCGCGAGCGGCAGCGCCTCGCGGGGAAAGTAGACCTTGCCGACGAGCTGGGCGTTTCCGGTCAGGCTAGTCGTGGCGAACCCGATGGCCCCCACGAAGAACGCCCACGGCACGGCCTTCACCGCCATCCCCGCGATCTGCCCGCTGTTGACCTCGCTTCCCGACACGTACGCCATGGCATACCGGACGAGCGCTCCCGCGAGGACGATCAGCGCGGGCATGAGAATGGCCCACGCGAACCCCATCACCGCCTGCTTGTAACGGATGCGAACGTCGCGCAGGGCGAGCTGGTAGGTCAGCTGGCGGTACTGCCAGGCCTCCGCGCCGATCTCGCGCAGGGTGCCGAAGAGGCCGAGCCAGGCATCGCCGGGGCCCGCGACCGGTGCTCCGCCGTTTCGACGAGAGGGGGGCGCTCCGGGGCCTGGAGGGGCATCGCGCCCGACGACCGGCCCCGTCGCCGCACCGGTTTCGCTTACGGTCACGTGCCGCTCAAGTCGCCGGCAGGTGTTCGATCAGGAGAATCAGATCGTCGAAATCGTCATCTCCGCCGTCCTCGAACTCCACCGTCCACGACGGGAACTCGCCGGATGCCCTAAGAGCCGAATTTTGACTCGCGTGCGCCGATTCGATTTGGATCGACACCGCGGTGCCCGCCGCGTACGGGCCGGGGAAACTCGCGAGCAGGCCGGGGCTCTCGGTGCAGCCGTCGTCCGTGACGATGGGCTCCGCGACGGCGGGCTTGGTGACGCGCACCGCGTTCCCCGACACCATGCACTCGGTGAAGAGGAGGGTGATCTGGAATCCGCCGGCCTCGGTCAGGATGAGGTCGCATTCCTGGAGCGACCCGTCGGGCTGTCTGCACTCGAGTCCGATCAGCCGCGGCCCGAGGGGATCGTCACGGCAAGCGCCGAGGAACGCTGCGCCCAGCAGGACGGCGATCGCGACGACGCGGTGCCCGACCATCCATTCGATTGGTACCATGAAGCTTCCACCTCCCAAACGCGGGGCATCCCTGCGCGAATCGGCGGCAGGACCCGTGCCACGATGGCTCCAGAGGTTCCGGGGACAAACGCGCGGCCTGCGACGCCGGCCAGTCGGATCCCCCTCCTCATGAAACAGCGCGGTCCAGCGCCGTGGCCAGCGTCGCGACGGCCTCGCGTCGGCTGAACCGGCCCGCTGCCGCGAGAGGAGTCGGTCTCTCGCCCCTTGAGTACGATGTGTAGCATTGTCGCAACACCTCGGCGATCCCCGCGACATCGTCTGGATCCACAACCAACGCGCTACTCCCGTCGAGCATTCGGGCAGGCGCCGTCCCTGCGCGCTCCAGCACGAGCAACCAGGCCCCGAACGTCATGTATTCGTAGATCTTCGCGGGTACGGCGAGGGTATGGGCCCACGGAAGGCTTACCAGTAGGGCCGAGCGGTCCATCAGCGCGCGAGCGTCGGCCCGGGAGCCAGGGGGATGGATGAACAGGAAATCCTCGACCCCTTCTTGGGACGCCATCGCGGCAATTTGATCCGCCGAGCCGTTCTCGATCCTGCCCATGATCTCGAGTCGCAACGTCGCCGGACTGGCTCCCGTTTTCCGGATGGCGCACGCAAGTCCGCGGAAGAGACTTCGCGGCGATCGATCGAAATAGAGGGTACCCACATATGAAACCGTGAACGGGCGGCGCGGGCGTGGAGGAACGACCTCGGCTGATTCCGTTGCCGCGCCGTCCCATCCGTTCGGCACGACCCAGATCTTCCCCACGGCTCCGGGGTGCTCCGCCGCGAGCGCCTCCGCGGCGTTCTCGGTATTGGCCAGAACCGCCGCGGCATCCCTTACGCAGCGCATCTCGTCGGCTCGGGCGAGGCGGAGCCAGAGCGGACTGGCAACTGGCTCGAGCAACGCCTCGGTGGTGGACCAAGGATCTCGCAGGTCCATGACGAACGGAATCCCGCAGCTCACAGCGTACTCTCGTCCTATTTCCTGAACCCAGTGCGGAGGCGATGTGACGACGACGGCGTGATATCGCCTCAATCGGCTGGTCTCGACCACGGCGCTGATCGCCATGCGCCCCCAGGCGCGGAAGCGCGCGCGCCCCAGCCACGTCCAGAAAACACGCCCCCATCCCCTCGGGGTCGTCAAACGCCACCGAACCTCCGATCGCGACGATCCCCTGTGGGGAAGGGAGACTCTGTCAGCCAAATCCGTGGGCGACTCCGCATCCACCGTATGCAGGCCGGATTCTGTGCGGCCGTCCGCAGCCCCGGAGAAGGTCCGTCGGGCAAGGTCATACAGAATCCAGGCGGCGCGCTCGAGGCGTTCAAGCGCAAGGACCGGCTGAGGAACCCTGAAAACCCGGCCGAACCCGCCGGACCCCTCAGGCTCGGACCCGGCCGGTAGGGTGCCCTGCCCGTCGGCCGCCGCAGTGACGACGTCCGCCGTCCAACCATGCTCCCTCAGGATGGGCACCATTCTCGCCCAACGCTGTGCGCCGACGGACGGGTCCGGAGGATAGTGGTACGCGACCAGAAGTAGGCGCTTCATCGCAATCGGTCCAACATCGACCTGTACACCTTTTCGTACGCGTCGGCCATCGCTTGCAGCGCGTACGCCTCGACGACGCGATCGCGCGCACGCTTCATGTCGCGCTCGCGGCGGGCGCGGTCCAAGAGTGCGTCGGCGAGGGCGCGTCCGAATGCGGCATCGTCGCCAGGGCGCACCAAGCGGTGGGCCAGCGCGGGACCGAGTACATCTGGAGTACCCCCCACGGCTGTGACTACGGGGCAGCAGGCGCAGGCCATGGCTTCCAGCAAGCTCATGGACGTCCCCTCGCTGAGCGACGTGAGCGCGAAGATGTCGAAACCCGCCAACCACTCCGGAACGGCGTCCTGCCTGCCGACGAGGTGGATCCGTTCCGCGTAACTTGCTGCCCGCGCCGTGTCCAGGAGGCGTGCATGCTGCGATCCATCTCCGACCAAAACTAGATGAACCGGCTCCCCAAGCGCCTCGTTCGCCATTCCGAAGGCGCGGATGAGACTGTCATAGGCTTTGACGGGCTCCAGTCGGCCGACGCTGCCGACGACCAGGCCATCGAGGGGGATTCCGAGCCGGCCCCTGATTGCCGCTGGATCGCCGGGAACGAACCTGTCCGTGTCGACGCCGTTGCAGATAACCTGCACCGTCCGGCCACCGCCAACGATGCGCCGACTGAGATACTCCGCCAGGGGCGGAGACACGGCGATCACGCGATCCGTAAGGCGCGCTCCGAAACGGTCCGCGATCCGGGCCGTCAGTCGATCGGGGTGTGGTCTCCCATGGTCCGTGTGGACAATGCCGGGTACGCCGGCCAATCGCGCCGCGTACGCGGCCTTCAGCCAGACACCGCTGTGGCTGTGGACGATGTCCGGGCCGAGGCGGCGGAGGTCCGCCGCAAGGGCGGCCGGACGAAGGAGAGAGAGCCTTCCCTGCGGCGAGGGGACTCGGACGCGTAGCCGCGAGGAGGAGGCCGCCTCCGCCATCGTGCCGCCGCCGCCCAGCGACAGGACCGAGAGGTCGAACGTCGCGGGATCCAGCGTTCTGCCGAGCTCGGCCACGACGCGCTCGAGCCCTCCGAGGTCGAACTTCCACACCACGTTCGCCACGTGGATCCTTCGGCTCATCGCACGAGAACGCCGTCGATTCGGAGACGGAAACCGGCGCGGGAGATTCCCGCCGGAACGTTGAGCCGCGGAACCCCATAGCGATTGGCGACCGTCGCGCCGATCCACCCTGCCGTGCTCGCGAACGCCGCATCGTAACCTGTCCTCGAAGCCGCTTTCGCCACGCGTGCGTCATAGGACCCATACGGGTAGCTCATGACCCGCAAGGTGCGCCCTTCCGTTCGGCTTGCAAGCCAGAGCAAAGGTCGATGAAGCTCTTCCTCCAGCCGAGTCGCACCGATGCAAGCGAGGTTGGGATGCGTCCATGAATGAGCGCCGACTGAGAGGCCGGGATGGCGCTCGAGGGCCGCGTCGACGTCACCTTCACCCGCGCTGACGGCGAACTCGGGGGCGTTTACGGGCGCGAGGCCCGCCTCGGCGGCGAGAGCGCGAACCTCTTCGTCCATCCCGGCGCCATCGCGCAGTGCACGATCTCGGAAGTCGGATGCCGCCGCCTGATCGGCGAAGGAGAAAGCATCCCACCAGAAGGTCCGTCCGCCAAGAAGGCCTGGAGACACGAAGATGGTCGCCGGAAGGCCCCGTTGGGCCAGCGCCGCCACGCCGAACCGCACCGCGCCCAGGTAGGCGTCATCGAATGTGATGGCAACACATGGTCCCTCCGGGAGCCCATCCGCGGCTCCGAGTACGTCGCTCAGGGGGACGACACGATGCGTCATGGCAAGCTCGTCGAGGTGGCGCTCAAACGCGGATAGAGGGATGTGGAGAGATCGATCCGCCCCGACCGGCTCGCCGTCCGGGACCACGTTGTGGTACGCGAGTACCAGCCTCGAGGAGCGGACCGCGCGCCGCGCCAGTGCGCGGATCGGGGAGACGCTCAACAGTCGCTCGACGGCAGCCTTGGGAGATGGCATGGCGCGGCTTCTTACAGCCGAGCGACGATTCGGATCCAGCTCGTTGCGGCTGGCCCAGGCTTGCTGGGCCGGTAGACCTGCCAGTCGGCACTTCCAGGCGAGGAGGATTGCTTCGACGTGAGACGGCCCGGGTCAAGCAGAGCGGACAGCACGGCGCTCGCCCTGCTGTACTACGGCGTCCAGCGCCGTCAGGTCACGGCACCGACCGAACCCGTCCCGGCGGCGGCTCCGGGCGCCCTCGGGGAGACCGCACCGGCCGGCCCTGGAGCGAGGACGCCGCGCCGGCGGGCGCCCCGGGGCGGCGCTGCCCCGCTCCGTGGCCGGCGGCCGTTGCGCCACGGGGCCCGGCCTGTGCCGAGAGAAACGTCGAGGCCGATCACCATGCCCAGGAGCAGGTACAGGTACGCGCCGTAGGCCTGAGAAAGGAAGAAGCCGGCCGCCACGTACCCGACCAGGGCGGCGGAAAGTGCCCGGGCCATCGACACCACGCTTGGATCCGACGCGCGGCGGGCGATGCGCGACAGCCTCCGGAACGCGATCCCGATCGCCGCGGTGAAGGCGGCCAGCCCGATGACCCCGAGCTCGGCCCCGATCTGCACGAACGAGTTGTGCGCCGCGGACCACTTCCACCCGATCCCGAACTGCTGCCGCGCGGCGAACTCCGAGAACGTCCCCTCGGCAATCGGGAACGCCCTCGCGCCCACGCCGGTCAGCGGGTCGCCGAGCATGTATCCGATGCCGCGCCGCCAGATGTTCATCCGGCCGCCGCCCCGTTCGTTGCCCGTCCAGTTGTAGTCGCTCGTGGGATCGAGCAGCGTGGCCATGAGGTCCCAGTAGGTCTCGCTCGCCACCAGACTCAACCCGAAGAAGAGCGCGGCGGCGACGCCGATCCGCTTGGCCAGCGGGAACTGGCGATAGCCGAGGACCATGTAGCAGGCGACCGCGACCAGCCCGATGAAACCGCCCCGCGAGCCCGTCTGGGCGAACACGGTCAGGATCATGCCCAGGCAGACCAGCCCGACCACCCGCGCGAATCGGAAGGGCGGGCGGAATACGAGGTGCGCCGCCAGGGGCATCGTGACGACCAGCCAGACGGCGAGGTCGTTCGCGTCGTAGTAGATCAGCTTCCCGAGCCGGCCGCTCGTGCCCAGCTGGAAATTGGTGAGGGTGTACAGGCAGTAGAGGCCGGCCCCCGCCACGGTCATCAGGGCCACCTTCTCCAGGTGGCCGCCGTGCCGGATGGCGCCGAGCACGACCGCCATCATCAGGAGCGTCTTGAGGAAGTCGCCGAAGAGGAAGCCGAAGCTCAGTCCCGGGTACAGGCTCCACGGGATCGAGACGACGACCATCAGGAGGATGACCAGCGTGGCAACCCCCACGGGGTGCCGCGCCCGCGCGATGACCGTGCGGTGCCTGCCGCTCACGAAGAGCAGCAGGAGGCCGGCGCCAGCCATCAGGCTCGGCCCCTGGATCATCGCCCAGGGAGTGAAGAGGTTCTGGAGGCGCCAGATGAACGAAAGCAGCAGGCCGGACGCCACCAGGAACAGGAGGACGTCGAACCGGTCCGACGCCGGAGCGGAGGCACCGACGGGTTTCCTTCGCTTGCTACGCATTCGACATGTTGCTACCGCGGTAAGGGGCCGAGGATCCGGCCTGTGCGCAAGTGCCGTTCCCCCGTGGAGACCGTTCCAGCGGCGCGGTCACGACGGGCCGCGGGGGGACCGCGGGGCCGACCGAGCGCGCGGGTGCGCCCGTCCCGTGTGGCCGGTTCGCAACACCTGCCGATGGCCCGCGACGGGGAGGGGGCCGGCGCGGCGTGGAGTCGCCCCCCCCCGCGTGGTATCATGCTTGCTCGTTCGTGCAGCCTCCTCGACTCGAAGGACACGCGCTGGCGGGCGCGTTTTGCGGCCCGGCAGGCCACTGGAGGACGTACGGTGAAAGGGGGACGGGGGACTTGATTCCCGAAGCGGTCCACGCCGCACTCTACTTCGGAGTCCAGGCGGTGCGTTCCGGGGTCTCGA
>DATKCH010000058.1:0-22544 GCA_035513295.1 Longimicrobiales bacterium | reverse complement strand
GCGGCCACGGACTCCACGCTGGTCGCGGAGTGGTCGGCGGCGAGCGAGACGGGCCGTACCACCTATCGGATCCTCGAACCGGACGTAGTCGAGGTGCGGGACGAGGTCCTGGGCGACGACGGGTTGCGGGTGTTCGGCGTGGCCTCCTACAGGCGGGCCGGGACGGGCGGGGGACCGTGAGGGCGGCGCTGGCCCGAAACCCTCAGCGCCCCCAGCGCTCGGAGTCGCGCTCCTCGTACTTCCGGAGCACCCGTCGGAAGGCGTCTTCCAGGTCGATCCCCTGCTCGTTGGCGAGCGCGATCAGCACGAAGAGCACGTCTCCCAGTTCGAGCGCCAGGTCCGCCTCGGGTTCGTCGTCGCGTTTCCGCTTGGGGCCGTGGCGGTGGTTTAGCTCGCGCGCCAACTCACCGACTTCCTCGATCAGCCGCGCCAGGTTCGCCAGCGGAGGCCAGTAGCCTTCACGGAAACGCGCGATCCACCCGTCGACCGAGCGCTGCGCGCCGGCGAGCGTGAGCGGGGTGTGGTCGGTCGTGTCCATGGGCGCCGAACGTACCGGTCGCCCGGGCGGCCGGCCACCTGGCGGCGCTCGCGCATGTTCGGCCCGCGAGGCTAGGTTTTCGCCATGGATCCCCTTGTCGCCGCGTTGCCCTGGGCGCTCCTGTGCCTGTGGGCACTGGTGAGGCTCCTGCCCGGCCCCCGGCTATCGAGCTACCCGGTCAGGCGTCGCAGTTACCACGCTCCCCACGTCAGCGTGATCGTGCCCACGAACAACGACGGGCACGACATAGGCGCGTGCCTGGGCACCCTCCTCGCCAGCGAGTATCCGGCGCTCGACGTGACCGTCGTCGACGTCGGTTCCACGGACGGGACGGTGGAGGTGGCCGAGGCCGTTGCGGCGCTCTCGGAGCGCGTACGCGTCCTCGCCCACGAGCGGGCGCCGGCCGATTGGCGGGCTCGGGCGTGGGAGTGCTGGTCCGGGGCCCGCGCCGCCGAAGGCGAGCTGCTGCTGTTCACCCACGCCGACACGCGCCACGACCCCGAGCTTCTGCCACGCGCCGTGGCGGCGCTCGAGAGGCGCGGCGCCGCGCTGGTCAGCGTGCTTCCGAGGCACGATCTGCAGACCATGGCCGAGCGCATCCTGCTCCCTCACCTGCTGTTGACGATCAACGCGCGCTTCGTGGACGCCCGGCTGGTCAACCGGGCGCGCAGCCCGCGCAACGCTCTCGCCAACCCCCAGTACCTGCTGGTCCGGAGGGGCGCGTATTTCGAAGCCGGCGGCCACGACGCGGTGCGCGAGCGGCCCGCGCCGGAGCTCGGCATCGCGCAGCGGTTGCGAGCCCTAGGCCGGGGCGTCTACCTCGTCCACGGCGAGCGATTCCTGGTCACGCGCATGTTCCGCTCGCTCTCCGAAATCAGCGCCGGCTGGACGCGCATCCTCGCCATGGGCGCGAATTCGGCGCTGCGCAGCCGGCTCATCTCGGTCGGACCGTGGATCGTCGGCGTCCTGGCGTTCGCGATGTGGCTGGTTCCGCCGGCCCTGACGATCGTCGCCTGGGGAAGCCCGCTGGGGCTCTGGGCAAGGTACGCCACCGGGTTCTCGCTCGTCTTCTGGGCACTCACGTACGCGAGGCACATGCAGCCGGTGCTGTTCGCGCTGACCTATCCGCTGGGCGCGATCGCCACCGCGATCCTGTACGCGCGCGCCGCGCTGCACCCGGAGAACGGCGGCGCGGACGCGCCCCGGGCGGCGGCCTCCGGCGTGGGCCGGGTTCCCGATGAGTCGGCCGCCTGAGACCGGTGGCCCGCGCGTGGCGAACCGCGAGGCAGCGCCCGCGGCAGCGACGCTCGCCGCCAGGCTCAAGGCGCGCGCTCTCGCCGCAGGCTTCGGCCTCGCGGGAGTGTGCGCGCTGCGGCCCAGCGACCACGCGGACTTCCTGCGCGCGTGGCTCGAGGCGGGCTACCACGGAGACATGGCCTACCTGGCGCGGACCGACGCGGTGGAGCGGCGCGCCGATCCGCGGACGTACGCCCGGGACCTCCGCTCCGCGCTGGTGGTGGCGGACTTCTACGGCGCCGGAGCCGGAGACGATACGCGGGAGCCCGACCGCGGAGTGGTCGCCCGCTACGCACGCGGCCGCGACTACCACCGGGTCGTCAAGGGGAAGGTGCGCGGGCTCCTGCGCTGGCTGGAGGCCGAGGCCGGCCATTCCCTTCCCGCGGCCCGTGCCTGCGTCGACACGAGCCCCGTTCTCGAGCGCGAGCTAGCGCGTCGCGCGGGCCTCGGCTGGTTCGGCCGCAACACCATGCTGATCCACCCCCGACGCGGCTCGTACTTCTGCCTCGGCGTCCTGCTCACCGAGCTGGAGCTCACCCCCGACGCGCCGTTCGAGGCCGACCACTGCGGCACCTGCAGGGCGTGCCTGGACGCCTGCCCGACGGGCGCGCTGCTGGGACGCGACGAGAAGGGCGCGCCGGTGATGGACGCCCGCCGCTGCATCTCCTACCTGACCATCGAGCACCGCGGCCCGATCCCGCGCGAGCTGCGGCCCGCGATCGGGAATCGCCTGTTCGGGTGCGACATTTGCCAGGAGGTGTGTCCGTTTACCCGTACATTCTCAAAACCCAGCGCAGAGCCAGCATACGCGTCCCGCGCTCCCGGTGAACTGCCGTTCGGAGTCGAGCCCGAGCCGGGCTCCTCGTCGGCGCACCCCGGCACGGCGTCGCCCTCGCTGATCGAGCTGCTGGAGACGGCGCTGGACGAGGCCGCCTGGGACTCGTTCTCCAGGGGCTCGGCCATTCGCCGCGCCGGCCGCGCCGGATTCGCACGCAACGTCTGCGTCGGCCTCGGCAACTGGGGGTCGCCGGAGGGCGTGCCGGTGCTGACGTCGGCGCTCTCGGATCCGGAGCCGTTGGTGCGGGCGCACGCCGCCTGGGCCCTCGGCCGGGTGGGCTCGCCCGAGGCGAGGGAGGCGCTGTCGTCGAGGTCGGCGGTCGAGTCCGAGGAGTCGGTGGCGTCGGAGTTGGCCGCGGCCCTCGCGCCCTGACCACCGGAGTCGCGCCCGCTCAGCAGTCGGACGCGGCCGCCGCCAGGTGGGCTTCCGAGGCCCGGACCGCACGGCGCGCAGCTGCCCGCGCCGCGTTCCAGGTGCGCCAGTCGCGATCGTCGCGCGCGCGCTCGGGTTCGTCCGCCCATCGCGACAGCAGGGTCCGCCCGAGTTCACACCGGGCCTCGGCTGGCAGCTCATCGATCCGCTCAAGGAGGGTCGGCACCGCGTCCGCCCCGAGCCGGGCCAGGTAGGCCGCGTCGGCCTCGCGGACGCCCGCCGCGGCGCGGTCCAGGTTGGAGCGGGTGGCCACTTCGCCGGGGTTCCCCATCACCAGGGCGAACGCCGTGATGATCCCGGCGATCACGGCCCCGGACGAGAACTTGCCGGGCCGCTCCCGCAGCACCGTCACCGCGAACAGCACGAGGACGGCGGCCACCCACGCCATGACCGCCGCGGCGGTAATGCGGTCGACGGTCAGGCCGAACGCGGCCGTGTAGAGCATCAGGCGCTGGACCGCGGAGACGAGGATCACCAGCACGCAGGCGACGAGCACGCCGGCGAGCCAGCGGAAGAGCCGGCGGGCCGTGGTGAGGGCGTCGCCGGCCAGCAGCACGCCGATGGTGGCGAGGCCCACCACCATCAGCTCGAAGAACCCGCGTCGGGCGTGGTCGGCCACCGTGAGGCCGGACGTGGCCTCGATCACGTCGCGGCCGCCGAAGAGGTAGCCGAGCTGGAACCCGACGAAGGTAAGGAAGAGCAGCGCCAGCAGACCGAGCACCACGGCGGTCTCCTCGGGCCCGAGCCGCGGCGGAGTGAAGCCGGAGAGCGGGTCCGGCAGCCGCTTCGCCCGCACGCCCGAGAGTAGGCCGGCGGCGATCCAGCCGAAGACGAGGACGAATACGACGTGAGCGAGCACATCCTCGGACCAGAACGTGGCCACGTAGCGGTCGAAGCCCGCGTCCGCGGAGGCGAAGAGTCCGCCGAAGAGGAGCAGAAGGGGGGCGGCAAGCAGCGCGCCGCGGCCGACGGCCGCGAGACGACGGCGCGACGAGTCCTGCGGCGGCTGCACGCCCCCCAACAGAGGCACCACGCCCACGGCCGCGCGCGCCGGCACCAGCGCGAGCCCCAGGACGTGGTCGGGCGGGCGGGTCGTCCACAGCCGGACGCCGCCCGCGCGCAGCAGGACCATGGAGGCGGAGGTGAGCAGCACCAGCCACATGGCCAGTATCACGACTTCCGTGTCCCGCAGGAGCGTGGCGGCCGCCGCGGTCGCCGCGACGGCCGACCATCCCGCGACGGCGCCGACACGGGACGGGTCCGCGCGCCGCGCCACCAGCACCGCCGCCCCGCCCAGGAAGAGGACCCAGATCGCGAAGCCGGGGCCCTCCGGACCCGCCGGGAAGAGACGGTCTGCCAGAAAGCCCAGCACGGCCGCGAGCCCCAGCGCGAGAGGGGCGGTGGAGTCGTTCCCATTCATGCTGCACCCTCCGGCTCCGCGTCGGGCACGGACGCGGCGCCGCCCCCCGCCCGGCCCACCAGCTCGCCGAAGCCTTGTCTGGTCAAGCGTCTGTTCGCCATGGCGTGAAGGATGGCCATTCTGTTTCGCGTCGTCAAGTACTTTATGTGACAAAGTAAGCGTTTTGGATGAAGGCGAGCCCGCCGCATGGCCCGCTTCTGACGCCCGTTCTCATTTCAGACGAGAAGCTGGAGCCCTACGACTTCCATCCCCTCCGCGGACATCTCCCTGACCCGGAGCCGCACGCTGCCCAGGTCCACCGTAGTGCCGATCACTATGTCCGCATCGCCGACCCGCTGCCGGATGAGCTGCTCCAACGTGGACTCCCCCGCCGCGTCCACGTCGATCCCGTAGAACTCGACCAGGTCGGCCACGCGCGTCCTGGCGGAAAGCGGGAACTCCACCGCCGGCAGCGACTCGTCCGGTCCCCCACCGCCAGCTGTGAACACGCGGTCCACCAGGCGCCGGACCTCGGGCCTCAGGACGAAAAAGGCGTGGTCGCCAGGCAGGAGCTTCAAGCTGCCCCGGGGAGGGATGATCTCCTGACCGCGGGTCACCATGGCGATGACCGCGCCGTCCGGCAGGGAGAGTTCCCGGATCAGGCGCCCGGCGGCCTTGGCGCGCTCGACGACGAGGTAGTCCACGATGTCGCCCGTGAGGTGTCGCAGGGACGTGATCTCGAGGGTCACGGGAGGTTCCGGTTCGGCCGGTCGCTTGAGCCCTAGCCAGGTCGCCACCCGAGGAAGGGACCAGCCCTGTGTAACGGCCGAAACGAGGACGACGAAAAAGACGACGTTGAAGAGCAGACGCCCGTCGGGAAGCCCCACGAGTAGCGGGTAGGTGGCGAGGATGATCGGCACCGCCCCCCGTAGCCCCACCCATGCGACCAGCGCGATCTCGCGGGCGTTGAGGCCGAAGAACGGCAGCAGCCCCGCTGCGGCAACGGGCCTGGCGACGAGGATCAGGATCGCGGCTATGTACAGGCCTGCGGGCGCGACCTCGAGAAGCCGGCTGGGGAACACGAGGAGCCCCAGCACGGTGAACATGACGATCTGCGCGAGCCAGGCCATTCCATCGGTGAAGAGCAGGATCCCGCGCTGAAAGACGATACGGCCGTTGCCCAGGACGATGCCGGCGACATACACGGCGAGGAAGCCGCTCCCACCGAGGGACGCGGCAACGCCGTAGGCCAGGAAGCCCACCGCAGCCATCATGACCGGATAGAGCCCGGCGGCGTCGAGATTGATCCGGTTGTTCGCATTCAGACCGAGATGTCCGACCACCAGCCCGGTAACGGCTCCGACGCTCATCTGGAGCACGAAGAAGCCGAGCAGCGGCAGCCCTGGTTCGATGCGACCGAGGAGGATCTCCAGGATCCCGACCGTGAGGAAGATCGCCATCGGGTCGTTCGAGCCGCTTTCGACCTCCAGGAGGGACCCGAGCCGCTCCGAGAGCCGTGCACCCTTGCCCCTCAGGACGGAAAAGACCGCGGCCGCGTCGGTGGAACCGACGATGCTCCCGAGAAGAACTCCCTCCAGTAGGGGAATACCGAGGACCCACGCCGCCGCCAACCCGGTCACCAGCGAGGTGATCGCGACGCCGATCGTGGCCAGTGCCAGCGCCGGCTTCCACGCGATTCGGAGGGCGCCCGTGGAGGTACGCAGCCCGCCATCGAACAGGATCAGCGCCAGGGCGACGGTTCCGATGCCGTTGGCCAGCGCGTAATTCTCGAACTCGATCCCTCCGATGCCTTCGGATCCAGCGAGGATACCCAGTCCGATGAAGATCACCAGGACGGGGAGGCCGAGCCGCGCGGAGAACTTGCTCGACGCGACCGCGAAGAGCATCAGCACGGCTCCCACCAGGATCAGTCCGTCGACGGGGAACATCCGGCTAACGCATTCCGTGCGCTGGTTCGATGGAGTGTCTCCGGGAGCGCCGAGTCACTTGCTCAGGCGTTGCCTCCACGGAAGACGCATCGGGACGCCACGGCGGTTAGACGCCCGGCGTTCGCAACTGAAGTCCGATCAGGCGCCGCGTGGAGGAGCGTTGGCGCGGTAGGTCAGCCAGGGTGGTCGGGAGAAGCCTGACTCGGCAATGTCCTTCCGAAGGGTCGGTGCGAGCGGTGGAAGGTACGGGTCGGAGATCCTCCCTGGCAGAATGCCCGGATTTACGCCCTGGACGTCGCCAATCGATTCACCATGTGCTCGGGATCGCCAGAATGAGGAACCGATGACCTGTGGGGAGGCCGTACGAGGGATCGAGAGCGAAGCCGGTGCGTCCGAGGGAGCCTGCTCCATGCTGCCGAGCGGTGCGCTGGAAAAGCCGCAAAACAGCAGCGAGAGGGTCAGGAAGCGGTGGTGAGGTACCATCACCAAAAATTGGCCGTAGACAAGCGCGGGCGCAAACAGATCGTCTGGCTGCCGGCGGTCGTTCTCATGAGCGGACCGTTCGGCGGGAGCCCCGCCGCGGCCTTCCCCTTGCAGCACGGTCACCAGGGACTTCTACCTAGAGGTGATAATGAACGGCTTCGTCCCGCCCCAACACCCCGATGGCACGGTCCACCACACGAAGCGGGAAGCGGCCGCGGCGGAGCACGGCTGAGCCGCCGGCCGGAGTCGCCCCCCTTTCGGGGACGCAGATCGACATGACCGCCGGCGTCCACGCTCCCCCCGAAGTCAGGGCCGTGCGTTCGCTCGCCGACCAGGCCCTGTCGCGTGCATCGGGCGCGCGGCTCATCCAGGGGAACCGTGTCCGCCTGCTGCGCGATGCGGCCGAGAACTACCCCGCCTGGCTGGACGCCATCGAGGCCGCCGAGCGCTACGTATACTTCGAGAACTACATCATCCGCGATGACGTGTCGGGCCGCCGCTTCGCGGACGCGTTGTGCGCGAAGGCGCGCGCGGGCGCGCGGGTCCGCGTGCTGTACGACTGGCTGGGCGCCATGGGAAAGACCCCGGAGCGCTTCTGGTCATCGCTGCGCGATGCCGGCGTCGAGGTGCGCTGCTTCAACCCGTTCCGATGGTCGAGTCCGCTGGGATGGGTGCGCCGCAACCACCGCAAGAGCCTGGTCACCGACGGTCGCGTCGGATGCATCACCGGGCTGTGCGTCGGGGACGAGTGGGTCGGCGACCCGGAGCGTGGCATCGCGCCGTGGCGTGACGCCGGAATCGAGCTTCGGGGACCCGCGGTCGTGGAGGTCGAGCGGGCGTTCAGCCGCATGTGGAGTCTGACCGGTGCGCCCATTCCGGAGGGCGAGCGAGCGCGCGGGCGGCCTGAGGCTGCGGGCGATGTCGCGGTCCGGATCGTCGCCGGCGAGCCGACCCACGGAGGTCTGCTGCGGGTGGACGAGCTCGTGGCCGCCGCGGCGCGGCAGACCCTCTGGCTCACGGATGCCTACTTCGCCGGGATCCCGTCCTACGTCCAAGCGCTCCGCGCGGCCGCACTGGATGGCGTCGACGTCCGTCTGCTCGTGCCCGGCGGGACCGATATCCCGATCCTTCGTCCGATCTCGCAGGCCGGTTATCGTCCGCTCCTCGGAGCGGGCGTCCGCGTGTTCGAGTGGAACGGCCCGATGCTCCATGCGAAATGCGCGGTCGCGGATGGCTCCTGGGCGCGCGTCGGCTCGTCGAACCTGAACCTCGCGAGCTGGGTCGGGAACTACGAGCTGGACGCCGTGATCGAAGACGCGACGTTCGCCAGGTTGATGGAGGAGCAGTACGTCGACGACCTGTCGAACGCCACCGAAGTGCTGCTCACCGGTCGCAGCCGTGTGGTCCATCCGCGGCGCCCCGCGCGCGGCGGCGGAAGCGCCGGCCGTGCGGCCGCCGGTGCGCTTCGCATCGGTAACACCGTGACGTCCGCGGTCACCAGGCGTCGCGTGCTCGCGCCGGCGGAGGCTTACGTGGTCGCGCTGGCGGCCTGCGTCTTCGCGTCGGCCGCGTTCGCGGCGTTCCGCTGGCCCCGCGTGTTCGCCTGGCCCCTGGCGGCGGTTCTCGCGTGGTTCGCGGTGGTATCGCTCATCCGGGCGTATCGGTTGCACGTCGAGCGGCGCCGCGCGCCCGATGGGGACGGCGGCCGGGCCGGAGGTTGAGCCGCTCGCGGCGATCGGCGCGCCGGCGTTGACACATGAGCGGATGTTGATGTATGTTTCCGGCATGGCGAAAAAGGTCCTTCAGAACGAAGCCCTGCTGCAGCGGTTCCAGGCCGTGGCGGAGGAGACGCGTTTGCGGGTCGTCCAGCTTCTCGCCGACGGCGAACGGTGCGTCTGCGAGCTCCAGGCCGACCTGGACGTGGCCCAGTCCCGGCTTTCGTTTCACCTCAAGAAGCTGAAGGAGGCGGGCGTGGTCTCGGACCGGCGCGACGGGCGCTGGGTCTATTACTCGCTCGTGCCCGACGCGCTGGAGGAGATGAGGTCGTTCCTGGGCGAGGTGAAGCCCCGGGAGGCGTGGCTGCCCGTGGAGGGAAGCGGAGAGTCGTGCTGTGCTTGAGGACTGGTGTTGCCATTTTTTTGACACGAAACATCAACTGGAGTTGATACGGAGCGGATCATGAGCCAGGACTTGAAGTCGGCGGTGCGACGGACGTACGGCCAGGCGGCGGTGCGCGCGACCCATGGGGGCGGGGGCGGGTGCTGCGAAACATCGTGCGGTCATGGCGGCGACGCCGCCGACCCCATCACCCGCGATCTGTACGACGCCGTCACGGCGTCGTCTCTGCCGGAGGCGGCCGTGCTGGCGTCGCTGGGATGCGGCAACCCGACGGCGCTGGCGGAGCTCGCGGAGGGGGAGGTGGTGCTGGACCTGGGGAGCGGGGGCGGGATCGACGTGCTCCTGTCGGCCAGGCGGGTGGGTCCGACGGGGAAGGCGTACGGTCTGGACTTGACCGACGAGATGCTGGAGCTGGCGCGGCGCAACGCGGCGGAGGCGGGGGCGGGGAACGTCGAGTTCCTCGAGGGGGACATCGAGGCGATTCCGCTGCCCGACGCGAGCGTCGACGTGATCATCAGCAACTGCGTGATCAACCTGTCGGCGGACAAGGGGCTGGTGCTGCGGGAGGCCTATCGGGTGCTGAAGCCCGGCGGCCGCTTCGCCGTGTCGGACGTCGTGATCCGAGGCCACCTGCCGGCGGAGGTCCGTCGGAGCATGGAGCTGTGGGTGGGGTGCGTGGCGGGGGCGCTGGAGGAGGGGGAGTTCGAGGCGCTGCTGCGGGAGGCGGGCTTCGAGGACCCGTCGCTGGAGCCCACGCGCATCTACGAGCCGGAGGACGCGCGGTCGTTCCTCGAGGAGGCGGGCCTGGACGTGGACGCGTTCGCGGCGGCGGTGGAAGGGCGGCTCATGTCGGTTTTCGTGCGGGCGCGGAAGCCGGTCGGGGAGCCTGGACCTGTCGCCGGCGACGGCCGGTCCGCGGCCCGAGAAGGTCCGGCCGCAAGGGCGAACGGTGACGGTTCCTGTTGCGGTCCCGACTGCTGCGCCTGAGCGCGGCGATGCGAGGACCCACGGTCACCGGCGGCGGCGGCGCGCGCATCCGGCCCGCGGCGGCATCCGACCTCGAGGCGGTGATCCGCCTGCTCGAGGATTCGGCGCTGCCGACGGCGGGAGTGACGGCTTCGCTGGGGGGATTCATGGTCGCCGAGGAAGACGGATCCCTCGTCGGCGTGGCGGGACTCGAGGTGCACGGCATGGACGGGGTGCTGCGCTCCGTCGCGGTGGACCCGACGGCCCGCGGCGCCGGCCTGGGAGGACGGCTCACGGAACGCGTGATCGGGGTCGCGCGGGAGGCCGGTCTCCGACGCGTGTACCTGCTGACCACTACCGCGGAGGCCTACTTCCCGCGCCACGGCTTCCGACGGATCGCGCGCGAGGACACCTCGCCGGAGGTGCGGCGGAGCGTGGAGTTTCGCGAGGCGTGCCCGGCGTCCGCGGTGGCGATGCTCCTCGAGCTGGAGTGAGCGCATGAGATACGCCCTGATCAGCGACATCCACGCCAACCTGCCCGCGCTGGACGCGGTGCTGATGGACATCGACGGTCGCGACGGCGTGGATGCCGTCTACCACCTCGGCGACCTGGTGGGATACGCGCCGTGGCCGGACGAGGTGGTGGCCGTCCTGCGGGAGCGCGCGATCCCAGGCGTGGCCGGGAACTACGATTCGACCACGGCCGCCGATTACAGGCACTGCGGGTGCAGGTACGAGGACCCGCACCAGGAGGAGTTGAGCCACATCAGCTACGAATGGACCCGGGCCCACGCGTCGGCGGAGACCAAGCGCTGGCTCGGGAGCCTGCCCTTCCGGATCGACATCCGGCCGCTGGGCGGCCACACGGCCGGACCGCGGTTGATCCTCGTTCATGGCAACCCGGTGTTGAACACGGTTTACTGGACCGAGGACCGCTCGGCCGAATTCTGCCTCAAGATGGCGGAGCAGCTCGGAGCGAAAGCGGGCGACCTCGTGGCGTTCGGACACACCCACAAGCCCTGGCGCCGCACCCTGGAGGGGATCCGCTTCGTCAACACCGGCTCCGTCGGCCGCCCGAAGGACGGCGACTGGAGGGCCGGGTACGTGTTGGCGGCCATGGACGGCGACGCGGTGGATGTGGAGTTCGTTCGGGTCGAGTACGACCTGACCCGGGCCGCTTCGGCGATTCGCGAGAGCGAGCTGCCGGACGACCTCGCGGAGTATCTGGAGACCGGCGGGATGCCGAAGAAGCTGGCCGCGGACCCCGGGTGACCACGCCGACGGACCGATGGAGCGTGGGGAGAGATTGAACATGGCGGAGACACAGGGCGTGGCGCGGCGGATGTCGCTGCTGGACAGGTACCTGACGCTGTGGATCGGGGCGGCGATGGCGGCCGGCGTGGGGCTGGGCTACCTGTGGCCGGAGCCGGTCACCGCGATCAACCAGGCGACGCACGTGGGGACGACGTCCATCCCCATCGCGATCGGCCTGATCCTCATGATGTACCCGCCGCTGGCGAAGGTCCGCTACGAGGAGCTGGGCGACGTCTTCCGGAACGGGAGGATCCTGGGCCTGTCGCTGGTGCAGAACTGGGTGATCGGACCGCTGCTCATGTTCGGGTTGGCCGTGCTGTTCCTGCGGAACCACCCGGAGCTGATGGTGGGGCTGATCCTCATCGGCCTCGCCCGCTGCATCGCCATGGTGATCGTGTGGAACGAGCTGGCGGAGGGCGACAACGATTACGCGGCCGGGCTCGTCGCCTTCAATTCGATCTTCCAGGTGCTGTTCTACTCCGTCTACGCCTGGGTCTTCATCACGGTGGTGCCGGGGTGGCTCGGGCTGGAGGGCATGGTCGTGGACATCACCATGGGCCAGATCGCCGAGAGCGTGTTCATCTACCTGGGAATCCCCTTCCTGGCCGGCATGCTGACCCGATTCCTGCTCGTGAGGTCGAAGGGGAAGACGTGGTACCACCAGCGGTTCATCCCGGCCATCAGCCCCGTGACGTTGATCGCGCTGCTGTTCACGATCGTGGTCATGTTCTCGATCCAGGGCGAGGCGATCATCGAGCAGCCGCTGAACGTGGTGCGCGTGGCGGTGCCGCTGCTGATCTACTTCCTGGCCATGTTCACCATCACGTTCTTCATGAGCCGCAAGGCGGGGGCGAATTACCCTCAGACCGCGACGCTGTCCTTCACCGCGGCCTCGAACAACTTCGAGCTGGCGATCGCCGTGGCGGTGGGGACGTTCGGGATCGCACACGGCGCGGCGTTCGCGGCGGTGATCGGGCCGCTGGTGGAGGTGCCGGTGCTGATCGCGCTGGTCAACGTGGCGCTCTGGTGGAAGCGGAGGTACTTCCCGCGAAGCGGCGCGGAGATCGAGGAGGTGTCGAACTGCGCGGTGCCGTCGGGGGTCGGCGCGCCGGTCTGACCGGTCGATGACTGAAGTCCCGCGCGGCCCTCTACTCGCCGGCGGGCAGCGTCAGCGTGAACGTAGAGCCCTCGCCCACCGCGCTGCGGACCGTCAGGTCGCCGTTCATTCCCCGGGCCAGGTCGCGGCTTATGGCGAGGCCGAGGCCGGTGCCCTCGTGGGGACTCGTGAGGGACCGCCCGAGCTGGGTGAACGGTTCGAAGATCGCCTCGGTGTCCTCGGCCGGAATGCCGGCGCCGGTATCGCTGACCTCCATGATGGCCCGACCGTCCCGAAGGACATGGCGCACGGCCACCGAGCCGCCCGGCTCGTTGTACTTGATCGCGTTCGACACGAGGTTGAGGAGGACCTGCTCCAGACGGGTCCGGTCGGCCAGCGCCACGACGTCGGCGTCCCGGGCCTGCCAATCCACCGCGATCCGGCGACCGTGCGCCAGCGGCTCGATGAGAGGCATTACCGATTCGATGACCTCGCAGAGGTGAACCGGCGCGATGTGGTAGCTGATCCGCCCCGCGTCCACCATGCCGAAATTGAGCAGGTCGTTGATGAGCGCCAGGAGGTGTTGCTGCCCCCGTCGTATCCGCTCGACCGCGTCCCGTTGGGCCTCGTTCAAGGGTCCCTGGATGCCGTACGCGAGGATGTCTATGTATGCTCCGATGGAACTGAGAGGAGTCCGCAGCTCGTGCGACATGGCGGCCAGGAACTCGCTCTTCGAACGGCTGGCCGCCTCAGCTTCGGCCACCTTGCGGGCATCCGCGATCGCCGTCACGTGCGCGGCCCGGCGGTCCGTGAGGTCTCGGGTGATCTTGGCGTACCCGATGAGCTCGCCGTCGTCGTCGCGCAGGGCGGTGATTATCACGTTGGCCCAGAAGCGCGTTCCGTCCTTCCGGATCCGCCACCCCTCCTCCTCATAGCGACCCTCGGCCTCGGCGATCTCCAGCTCGTGGACGGGATGGCCTCGCTCGACGGCGTCCCGCGGATAGAAGATCGAGAAGTGGCGTCCGATGACCTCGTCCGCGGTGTAGCCCTTCAGCCGCTGCGCGCCGGGGTTCCAGGTCAGGATGTGTCCCGTCCGGTCCAGCACGAAGATGGCGTAGTCCCGAACGCTCTCCACGAGAAGGCGGTGGATGCCCGGGGTTTCGTGGAGCGTACCGCCGGCTTCCCTCGCGACCGCGAACCGCCCTTCATCGCGCGGACCCTCCGCGTCACTGCCTGCGCGGTCATTCATTCGGCTGGAGCGAGCCTGTTGATCGGGGTTGCCGGATAGCCGGTGCGGATGCCGTTGTGACGCAAAGGTCGCGCCCCCTCGGCCCGGCACTCGTCCCTGCAGCCGCCCTAGAGCACCGACCAGAACGGTGGGAACGTCCCCAGGATCCCCAGGGCGATCAGGCTCAGAGCCAGGAGACTCCGCCGGCCGGAGCGTACAGGCTGGGCGCGAGAGAAGTCCGAGCTCGTGGATCAGAGCGAACAGACCCATTGCGAAGGGCCCGATTCCGGCCGCGAGGAAGGCGGCCATGGCCGGCCCGTTGTTGCGGCCAGCGGAACGCCCGGCGGCACGAGGTCCATGACCGCCGGGCGTCCACGGACCGCCGGGGCCGGCTAGATCGCCGGCGCCACGTGCGGTACCCGCTGCCGAGCCTTGTACACGAGCGCGAGCACTGCGCCGAACAGCGCGTGCGAGAAGATGCTTACCCAGTTGCGCGCGTCGGCGAACCACGGGAAGAAGGCCGTCATCCCGTAGAAATTCACGACATAGATGAGCAGGCCGTACAGTATCCCGATCAGGACCGCGAGTCCCAGGCCCCAGGCTCGCGCGATCAGCGCGAACACGATCGCGTAGACCACAGAGAGCAGCAGGTGGAAGGCCACCGCGGCCAGGACCACGAACCCGTCGAACGTGGCGGGCGGCGGCAGGACCTCCGGACCCAGGACGATCGCGCCGATCATCCTGGGCGGACCCCATGCGCTACCCCCCAGGAACATCGGGACGAGCAGCATCTCGGCAATCACGAAGGCCAAGCCGGCGACGATCCCGGCCAGGATGGCGGCCGGCATGTCCGCCGACCTGCGTTCCACTACCTCGATCTCAGCCACTCAAAGCCTCCCGCGACGGTGCATACCGGCTCACTCAGTGCGAGCGAGCTCCAACTGTCCGCGGCATACCGCAATTCCGGAGCCGGGCGCGCCCTCCGGGAGGCCCCGGCGCTAGCATACCGGCGCAAAAGTTCGCTGTGCCGAACGCCGACACCCTGCTACGGCACACTAGGCAGGGGGCGGCTCCACGTCACTCTCGAGCGGCGGCTGGCGCTCGATCACGATATCGTCGCCGCGCAGCCGGATGCGGATCTCGCTGTCTCCGCTCTTCACCGTGACGCCCTCCCCCTCATCCCCGCCGGCAGCGCGCGTATCGCGCACCAGGACCGGCTCGTCGGCCTCGAGCGTTCGCCCCTCGTCAGAGTCGAGCTCGCCTCGGTCCCTGTCCAGAGGCCGAGCGACGCCCCGCGCTTCCGCGGAGCCGACGCCGGTGGTCGTTTCCCGGTCGGCAATGCGGTACTCCTGAACCCGGGCTTCGACGGGTTGCTGGGTTCCGAAGAACGTTCTCGGGTGCCGTGCCGGGCCGCCCATGACGGATTGGCGCGTCGTCACGTTGGCCGCGGCGGCGTCCGCGCCGATCAACCTGTCGAAGAACGACTCGATCCGATCCAGGACGGAGGTCTCGATCGGGAGGCCGCCGTAGACGGGGTAGCGCGCCAGGTCGCGCGCGAACAGGCCATCCACGAGCACGCGCTTGTTGTCGGTCAGGCGCACCCGCTCGATCGGGATGAGCGCGTGCCTGCCGATCCGTTCCAGGTCGTGGCCCTTTTCCTCGATCGACGCCAACAGGTAGGCGGCTCGCAGCGTGTTCCGGTCGATCAGCAGATCGACCGTCTTGCCGAGCTCGGTGCCGTCGCCGGCGATGACCTTCCAGCCTCTCGGATCCTCGTCGCCCCTCACGCGGAACCCATCCATGGACCCGAGGCGGACGAGGCGGTCTTCGACGTGGCCGCTCGCTCCCACGCGGGGGCTCGCGGGCACATCCGTCCGATAGGCTTCCGAAAGTCGGCGCTCGTAGTCGAGCGTCAGGTCTTCGAGGTCGTGCGTGAGCGGCGGAACCGACTTGAAATCCTCGGCCCGCAAGCGCTCGACGAGGACGACCTTGTCGACCGGGTCGGCGTGCGCCCGCTCGAGCGGTACGAGCACGTGCTTCTTCAGGAAGCCGAGGTCGACGTCCAGGTAGCGCGGCTCGCCCTCCTCGGTGACGACGAGATCGTCGACTTCGCCCACCTTGGCGCCATCCAGCTCCGTTCGGACGGCCCAGCCAACGACGTCGTAGGCGTATTCCGGATAGTCGTATTGTCGTAGGGCCGAAACTCGCTTCAGTCCCATCGTGCGCCTCCTTCAGAAAGCAGAATGACGCCCGCGGAATTTGGTCCCCGGGTCGCCATCGTCGGTCCCTTTCGGATGGAGCAACGGCCGTGCCACGTCGGATCGCATCCTCGAAGGACCGGGTGCCCGATCTCAAACCGACTGCCAGGCGCAGGTGCTGCAATCGCTCCCCGCGACGCGCTGCGCCTGCTGGAGCGCCTCGGCGCGCGGTGAGCGCGGCGCCGGTCCCTTCGACCGTCAGGGCCTGGAAGTTGATCTTGCGCGTCGCCAGGCGGGTCAGCGGCCTGCCAGCGTCGCCGCCGACCCGGCGGGCGCGGGTTTGCGCTGGGAATGCTCGTGAACTTCGCGGTGGCGGGTGCGGTCGCCTTCGTGATACCGCCGCCGCCCTCGGAGATCCGCTCAGAACAACCTCGCCGCCGCCCAGAATCCCAGGAACGTGCCGATGGCGTTGCCCAGCGAACCGATGAGTATGCCGGGCACGACGAGATCCCCGCGCCCCAGGCTGCGCGCTACCGCCAGCGCCGAGGTGCCCCCGCCGATGTTGGCCTGCGATGCGACGGCCGCGGTTTCCGCATCGACGCGCAGCAGTCGCGCGGCCACGAAGGTGAAGACCGCGTGGACCGCGACGAGGGTGGCCGCGAAGCCGAGCAGAAGCACGCCCGTCCGGCCCAGCCCCACCAGGCGCACGACGTCGCAGAAGGCCCCGATGACCGCGAGGAAGAGGTACACCGCGAACATGCCGAGCACGCGCGTTCCCGGGAGCGCTGCCAGCGTCGGAACCTGCGCCAGCGCGAGCGCGATGACGGTCAGGATCAGGATCGAAGGGACGTTCCAGCCCGCGGCCGCGAAGGCCCCCGCCGCGCGGTTCGACGCGTACAGCGCGGCCAGGCCCAGGCCGACCAGAACGGCCACGTCCACGGGGTGCAGCGTCTCCGTATCCTCGCCGACCCCGGTCACGTCGTATCCGGGGTCGGCGGCCGCGCCGCCCTCCCGGCGAGCGCCCCAGACAGGCAACAGCAGCCGCGGCAGGGCCAGCGTGGCCATCATCCAAACCGCGGTGACGATGTTGTCCACCACGACCGTCCCGGCGTAGAGCGTGCCGTCTCGCATCACCCCGTAGCCGATCGCGACCGCGTTGAAGTTGATCGACCCGCCCGTGTAGGTACCCACGAACATCCCGCCGACGGCCGCCTGCAGGGGGCCGAACGCCTCGCCGGCCCCGAAGATCCTCATGCCGATCGCGGCGCCCACCATGACGCCGAGGGAGCCGACCAGGAACAGCGCGATGATGGGCAGCCCCGCCTTCAGGACCTCGCGCAGGCTGATCGGCAGGACCAGCCAGAAGATCGCCAGGGGGGCCAGGTAGGCGAAGATGGCGTCGTAGACGGGCACCGGCGCCTCGGCGCTGGAGCCCGCGGGGATCAGCCCCACGTTCGCGACCACCGCGGTCACGAGGATCACCAGCAACGCCGTCCCGACGTGCCGGAAGAACGTTCGCCTGACCAGCGCCTCGGTCGCGACGACCAGCGCGCACAGGATTGCCAGGACGTACAGGGAGTCGTGCGTCATCGCCTTCGGCCTGGAGGCATCGATCTGCCCGGAGCGCGCTCAATATCGCGAACCGGCTCGGCGAGGCCAGCCGGCCCGTGAAAGCCGCCTCTTGCGGCGCTGCGCCGCGGGTGCGATACATATGGAAGTGCACAAATTTGTGCAGTCATGGTTTCCCGGACCTGAACGAGCGCGAAATCGTGGGCGGAGAGATCGGCGGCCGCAGCCGCGAGGTGCTCGATGTGGTGTATCGCCTCGGCGAGGCGTCCGTCGCGGACGTCTACGCGGAGATCCCGGACTTTCCCAGTTACTCGGCGGTGCGTTCGATCCTGCGCGCGCTGGAGGAGAAGGGGCTGATCCGGCACACGCGCGACGGACAGCGCTACGTGTACTCGGCGACCGTCCCCGCCGGCGACGCGTCCCGCGGCGCGTTGGCGCGCGTCCTGGACACGTTCTTCGGGGGCTCCCCCGGCCACGCCATGAAGGCGCTGATCGAGCTCTCGCGCGACGAGAACTACGACATCGACTACGACGAGATCGAACGGCTCATCTGGCGGGCGCGGACAGAGGGCCGATGAGCCCGCTGCCGGACGCCGGCGTCCTCGCGGACGCGCTTCTGGTCGCCACGGCGGCAGGGTCGACGGTCGTGCTCGCGGCCGGTTCGCTCGCCGGCAGGCGGGAATTCTCCGGCCACGTACGCCGGCTGTTCCTCTCCTCGGCGATGCTCGCCACCCTGGGCGGGTTCGCGGTGACCATCGCCGTGCCTTCGGGGCCTATCGGTTGCCTCGCGGCGCCGTGCGCGCGCGATCCCGAGGCGGCGGCGGGGTCAGGGCGTGTCCAGCTCTACAACACCGCGCTGGCTGCGGGGAAATTCGAGGATCTCGGCGAGGCCTCGCTGCCCGCGGCCGCCGCTGGCTCGCGGACGGGAGCTGCACCCGGGAGCCGGTTGCTTCGGTTCGCCGTGCTCGTGTGGCTCGTCGGAGTGGCGCTGGCCCTGGCGCGGATCGCGCGCCGCCACTGGCTCGCGGGGCGGTTCGTGCGTCAAGCCGAGCCCGTCACCGACTCGGCCCTGGAGGCCCGCTTTGCGTCGGTCGCGGCCCGGCTCCGCATCCGGTCCCGCGTACGCCTGCTCCAGCACGCCGCGGTCACGTCACCCGTGATCGCCGGTACCTGGCGCCCCGCGCTCCTCTTGCCGGCTCCGTCGGACCTGCCGCTGCAGGGCGCCGCCGCCCCCGCTGACATCGTGTTTCTCCATGAACTCTCGCACGTCCGCCATCGCGATCCGCTCGTGACCCTCCTGTGCGAGCTCGCGGCGGTGTGCTTCTGGTTCAATCCGCTCTTCCGCCGCGCCGCCCGGCAGGTCCGGGAACTCCAGGAAATCGCGGCTGACAGTCAGGTGCTGCGGGAAGGCATCAAGCCCTCGGCCTACGCCAGCTACCTGCTGGCGGCGATCCGAAGGGAGGGGCGTTCGAGCGCGTTCCCGCTCAACGCGACCCATCCCATCGCCGGAGACTGCCTCATGGAAACGCGGCTGCGAACGATCCTGGACCCCGGCGCCCGGCACGGGCCTCCGCGCCGCGGCGTCGGCGTCGCGATAGGGGCGGGGTCGGTGGCGCTCTGCGCAGCGCTGGCGTTCGCGCCGGCCGCGCTCCAGGCGCGCGGTCTATTGACCCAGGAATCGCCGCGCGAACCCGGCCTGGCAGCGTCCAGGCTGAATCCCGATTCCCTAGACGCCATCCTGCGCCCGGCCTTCATCGACCACATGGCCGACCGCTACATCGCCGGCGCCGCGCTCGCGGTCGTCCACGGCGGCGAGGTCGTCTATCAGCAGGGGTTCGGCAGGCGCGAGGTGTTCCACGAGGACCCCGTCGACGTGGAGCGGACCATCTGGCGGATCGGGTCCATCACCAAGGTCCTGACCGGGGTCGCCGTCTTGCAGCTCGTGGACAGGGGCCTCCTGGACCTCGACGCCGACGTCAACATCTACCTGACCGACCTCCGAGTGCCGGACACGTTCGCCGAGCCCGTGCGAGTGCGGCACCTGCTGACCCACACCGCCGGGTTCGACCAGGTCGGCCTGGGCAGGCACGTCTCGAACCGGGCCGAGGTTCGGCCGCTGGCCGATTTCCTAGCGGAGTTCCTTTCCCGCATCCGTCCGCCGGGCGTGCTCAGCACCTACGACACGTACGGCATCACGCTGGCCGGGCACCTGGTGGAGCGCGTGTCCGGCCTGCCGTACGAGGAATACCTCCGGCGTCACGTTTTCGCGCCCCTGGACATGCACCGGAGCGGCATCGCGATTCCGCCGGCGCTCGAGGAGGACGTGGCCGTGGGCTATTCGTTCGCGGGTCACTGGGAGGCCGAGCCCTGGGAATTCATGAACACGGACCCGGCATCGACGGTCAACGCGAGCGTGCCGGACATGGCCAACGTGGCGGTCATGCTGCTGAACGAGGGGCGTTTCCGCGGAAGGCAGGTGTTGAGCGCCGCATCGGCCAGCGCGATGCTGACCCGCCAGTTCACCAATCACCCCGACCAGCCCGGCTACGGCTATACCCTCTGGGAGGACCGCAGCCATGGCGTGCAGGCATTCAGCCACGGCGGCTCCATGACCGGCTTCGCCAGCTTCCTCTATCTCGTGCCCGAACACGACCTCGGGGTGTTCGTGGCCTACAACCAGGAGTCCGGGTCGCTCGCCGAGCGTGCGGTTTCGACGATCGTCGCGGCCCTCCTGCCCGGCCCGCGGGAGTTTCCCGATCTCCGGGAGCGGCTCGGACGCCCGGTCGATCCGGCCCCATTCGTGGGCACCTACGCCAACAGCATGCACCATCACGCCGATCCCGACACCGGCTGGCGCAGGAGCCCCTTTCGCCTGGAGGCCGACCAAGAGGGGCGCCTCGTCTTCCAGGGCGCGCCCGCGTTTCCGGTCGGGGAGCTGGCTTTTCAGCGCGAGGACGGCCTGCTGCTCACCTTTCTGACCGGCGAGCGCGGCCAAGTCACCCATCTCATCGTCAACCAGACGGTGTACGAGAGGCTGCGCTGACTCCGACCATTCGAGCCGAGCACCCGATAGTCATCACTTGTCTTGACAAAATAATTTTGTCAGTGTACCGTGGCTCGCATGGCGAATACGACCATCGCGAGCGATCCGGCCCCGGTCGCCTTCCTGGACCGCCTCGACGGGGCGCTGCTGCTTCGGGATCCGGAGCGCCGGCGCCTGGTGGAGGTCCTCGCCCAACGCCCTGACTCGGCGAGCGGCCTCGCGGAGCGCCTGGGAGAGACCCGCCAGCGGCTCAACTACCACCTGCGGGCGCTCGAGGAAGCCGGTGTCCTGGAGCTGCAGGAGGAGAGGCGCAGGGGCAACTGCACCGAGCGCGTGCTCCGCCCCGCGGCCGCCGGCTTCGTGCTGGATCCGGGGTTGGCCGGCGGACTTCCCGCGCCGGCCGATGCCGGGGACCGCGCGTCCGCGGGATTTCTGTTGACCCTCTGCGCGCGGGCCGTCGGCGAGCTTGGGCGGCTTTGCCGGAGGGCCGCGAGCGAGCGCAAGCGGCTCGCGACGGTCGGCATCGAGTCTCGCGTTCTCCTCGCCAGCCCGGCGGACATGGAGGCCTTCGTGTCCGACCTCACCGATGCGATCGCGCAGGTCGTGGCGCGTCATCACGATGACGGCGCCGGCGCGCGTCCCTTCCGGGTCCTCGCCGCCGCCTATCCCGAACCCGCCGGTGATGCTATGACCCCAACGACAGGATGGTCCGCATGAACGAGTCACGAGCGATTCAGGACGAGCAGGGACGGGAAGACCTTTCTCCGGGCCGGAGCGTCGAGGCCGTGATCGAGATCGACGCCCCCGTCGAAAGGGTCTGGCAAGCCCTCACGGACGCGGACGAGTTGATCCGCTGGTTCCCCCTGGAGGCGCGCGTCGAAGCCGGCCAGGACGGCGAGCTCTGGATGTCGTGGCAGAACGAGTTCCAGGGCGCGAGCCGCATTCTGTCGTGGGAGCCGCCCCGGCGGCTGCTCACGACCTGGGGCGAGGTGGACGGCGGCGATTCCGCGTCCGGCCAGCGGACGGAGTACCTGCTGGAGGCCAGGGGCGGTCGCACGTTCCTGCGGGTCGTCACGTCGGGGTTCAGCGACGAACCCCGCTGGGACGCGTGGGTGGAGGGAACGCGGCGGGGCTGGAAGTTCGAGCTGTTCTCGCTCAAGCACTACCTCGAGCACCACGCGGGGCAGGAAAGGGACGTGGTCTACCTGCGCAGGCGGGTCGCGCTGCCCGGCGAGGAGGCCTGGAACCGTCTGACCGGCAGCGATGGCCTGGCGCCCGAGGACCTGCGCGGAACGGTCGTGGACGACTCGCCTCCGGTGCAGTACGCCGTGCTCGCCAACGCTCCACGAGGTCTCGTGCGGATCTCCATGGAACCCTGCCACGGGGACGAGGACGGTCGCGACGTCACGCTATGGCTGTCCGCGTGGGGGGATCACGGCAACGACATCGAGCGCATTCGCTCCGAGTGGCGAACGCTGCTGGAGGGGCTGTTCCCCGAGGGCGCGTTCGCCTGACGGGCCCGCGTGACCCTCCCGACGGCGCGACTTTGACCGGGCGCCATCGCGTGACCATGCTCAGCGCGGGGCGCCCGGCGCCGTCTGCGGATGGGCCGCCGGTGGCCGAGAAACCCAAGCAACCCTTCCGCGGGAGAACCCGCCGTGACCATTCCTCGAGTTGCGAGCGCGGCCTTCGCGCTCGCCGCCACGCTGGGAGCGCTCTCCCCCGCCGGACTCGCGTCGCAGGACGACACGCCGGCGGAGGACGGCGGCCCCCTGGCCGGATTCGAGCGGCTGATCGGGACCTGGGTCTCGGGCGCGAGCGCGCAGACCTTCGAGTGGGGCGTGGGTCGGCTCGTGGTGCGCGCAAGATCGACCGTGGCGAACGGCGACGGCGGCCGCCTCGTGAGCGAGGGGATGTTCCTGCACGACCCGCTGCGCGAGGTTGTCCGGGGATACTTCGTCGCGGTCGAGATGCCCGCCGCTTATTTCGAATACTCGGCGCGCTGGGAGGGGGACACCCTGGTGGCGCACCTGACCACCACCGAGCCGGACGGTCGCGCGCGCCGCCACGTGGAGCA
>DATKCH010000057.1:0-3087 GCA_035513295.1 Longimicrobiales bacterium | reverse complement strand
ACGATGTCGCCCAGCGCGAGCCCCGCGCGCGTCGCGATGAGCGAATTGCAGCCGTGCGCGATGTTGGCGAAGGGCCCGCCGTGCACGAACGCGGGCGTGCCGCCGAGCGTCTGCACCAGGTTCGGCGCGAGCGCGTCCTTGAGCAGCACCGTCATCGCGCCCGGCGCGCCGATCGCCTCGGCGCGGATCGGGTTCCGGTCGTAGTCGGAGCCGACGATGATGCGGCCGAGGCGTTCGTACAGGTCGTCCAGGTCGCTCGCAAGGCAGAAGATCGCCATGACCTCCGAGGCGGCGGTGATGCTGAAGCCGTCCTCGCGGGGCGTGCCCTGCACGGGGCCGCCCAGACCGATGACGATGTCGCGCAGCGCGCGGTCGTTCATGTCCACGCAGCGGCGCCACGTCACCCGCCGTGGATCCACCGCGGGGTCGAGGCCGCGGTGGAGATGGTTGTCCAGCATCGCGCTGAGCAGCGCGTGCGCCGACGTGATCGCGTGGAAGTCGCCGGTGAAGTGCAGATTGATGTCGTCCATCGGCACCACCTGCGAGTAGCCGCCCCCCGCCGCGCCGCCCTTGATGCCGAAGACGGGGCCCAGGCTGGGCTCGCGCAGGCACAGCACCGCGTTCTTCCCGCGCAGCGCGAGCGCGTCCGCGAGGCCGACGGACACGGTCGACTTGCCCTCCCCCGCCGGCGTGGGGCTGACGCCCGTCACGAGGACCAGCTTCCCCGACCCCCCCGGGTCCGGGCCCACGCCGCCGCGCTCCGCGAGGACGGCCAACGGCACCTTCGCCTTGTAGCGGCCGTGGGTCTCGATGTCGGTGTCGGAGAGGCCGAGCTTCGCCGCGATCTCGGTGATCGGGCGCATCTCGGCTGCGGTTGCGATCTCGATGTCGCTGAGCATTCGGTGCGTGGTTCCGGATTATCGGTGGTGGCCGGGACCGGACGGCGGCGTCGCCGCGTTCCGGCGGTCCAGAGTCGAGCGAACGACGCGGGACCGCTTCGCTCCGCGCGGGCGGCAACGGACCGCTGCCCGCGTGGCGGGCGACAATGTCGGGAGGTCGGGGAGATCTCGCAAAGGCGCGCGTCAGCGGACGCGGCCCAGGATCCACTCGATGCCATCCACCGAGGCGTCGAAGCGGTAGGAGCAGCCCAGGCCGGCATCCCGGATGCGGACGTAGCCGAACGAGATGCCGAAGGTCTGCAGGGTCAGCCCCGCCTCGAAGTCGGGGCCGATCACCGCCATCGGCGGATAGAGCTCCCAGGCATCGCGGTACGACGCGATCGCGTGCCGACGTCGACACGAAGCCCGGCATTCCCCCGTGCCATGGTCCCGCGCGGGCTGCATCGGTATCCAGGGGTCCATGCTGCTGAGCGCTCCCGGTCCCGTGCGCCGGACGATCCGCCGCCTGCTCGCTCGGTCCGCGACCGCGGACCTGGCGATCGCGCGCGTCCGGCTGGCGGCGCTTCGCTTCGAGCGGCGTGACCTGGAGCGCGTACGCGTCCGGCTGCTCGTGGGACGGCTGGACATGGACACCGTGGCGGGCGCGCCCGGGGCGGCGGTGTTCGATCGTGGGCGGAAGGCCGAGTTGGAGCGGCTGCGTGGCGTCCTGCGCAGCGGCCGGGTCCAGGTGAGGGCAGGGGGATGGTGCGGTGGGACCCGGACTTCTCGGTCTTCCGCCAAGCGGGCGCCGCCAACTCCGCCGGGGCGCTGCTGATCGGCTCGCACCTGTTCGACCTCCCGGATCCCGGCTCGGTCCCGACGCTGTGCGGCGAGCTGCGCGAGCGAAGTGCGCTGAGCCGTGCGGCCGCGCGCTTCGAGACGCTGTGGGCTGGCGGCTACGACGTGGCAGCGGTGGCCGAGGACATGCTGGACTGGCTGCTGGGGTGAGAACCGGGGGGATGCGTCGGCCGACCGGCACCGGTCGGCCGACCGGATCGCTGCGCTAGCGCGTGAATTCATGGACCGTCAGTAGGACGGCGCTGCCGTTGGGCATGACCCGCCAGAGGATCAGCTCGTACCTTTGGCCGGAAATCAGGGGCTCTGCCGCGGAGGAGGATTCGGCGCCTTCCGGCAACACCCCATACGTCACCGGCGGCGCGATGCCGTTGGCTTCGGCGTCGTCGACCGACACTGCCCAGAGGTCGTGGCCGCTTCCCGTTGGCTCCACCAGCAGCAGCGCCACTTCGCACGCCGGAGTCCAGTCGAACACGACCGCCTGCCCCACGGCCACCGACGCCTCGACCGAGTTCGTCGTCGCTTCGCAAGGTACCGCTTCCTCCCCGGGGGCCGTCGCGTCCCCACCGCACGCCGCGACCAGGAAAGCGAGCGCGACCGCCGCGCGTCCGGCGGGAACATTGATCCTCATTCGAGTCGTGGCCTTCATGTCGTCATCTCCGTCGCTGGGGCGTCTGCCCGTGGTACATCGAGATCTAAGGGCACCTCTCGCGCGAACCTGCCGCATCGAGTGCGTAGATGCGGCGGGAAATCGACGTAGTCTGCCGTACCTGCCTACCACTAGCGCGCCCAGCGCTACCGCCACGAACCCGCACCGGTTCCGTGGCGTCGCGGGAACCGACCGGGGTACACTTCCGCCATGCCGGAGCACAGCAATCCGTTCGAACTGGAGGTCCTGCCGCAGCCGGACGACACGACGTGCGGGCCGACCAGCTTGCACGCGGTGTACCGGCACTGGGGCGTGGACATCCCCCTCGAGAGGGTGATCGATGAGGTCACACCGCTTCCCCACGGGGGCACGCTGGCGGTCTCGCTCGCCTGTCACGCCCTGCGGCACGGCTTCGACGCCACGATCTACACCTACAACCTGCAGATCTTCGACCCGACCTGGTTCGAGAACGGGGTGGACCTCGCGGACCGGCTGCGGAGACAGGTCCGCCAGCCGACCGACACGGTCGACTTGCCCTCCCCCGCCGGCGTGGGGCTCACGCCCGTCACGAGGACCAGCTTCCCCGACCTTCCGGGGTCCGGGCCCACGCCGCCGCGCTCCGCGAGGACGGCCAACGGCACCTTCGCCTTGTAGCGGCCGTGGGTCTCGATGTCGGTGTCGGAGAGGCCGAGCTTCGCCGCGATC
>DATKCH010000056.1:0-2143 GCA_035513295.1 Longimicrobiales bacterium | reverse complement strand
CGTCCGGTCACGCGTGCGGCCTGCGGGCCCACGCCTCCATGCTGGGCGCGATGCCCGGCACCAGCGCCCGGCCGAGGAGCGTCAGGGGAAGCGCCGCCGCCGCGAGCGCGGGGACGGCGGGTCGCGCCATGATTCCGTGCTCGGGATCCCCGCTGCCGAACAGGCGCGCCGCGCTCGCCACCTCCAGCGCGAGGCTGTCCAGCGGAAGGCGGGCGCTGCCGTAGCCGGTGAACCCCGCGTCCTCCAGGAAGCGGCCGAGCGAGCGGGGCGTGTAGAAGCGCGTGTGGGTCGGGTCCTCGAAGTTCCACCAGCGCGCGCCGAACCACCTGCGGCCCAGCGAGTCGGCGTTCGGCGTGATGAAGTAGACGCTCCCGCCCGGACGCAGCGCGCGCAGGCATTTCGCGAACACGCGCCGGGGGTCGGTCAGGTGCTCGATGACGTGGATGCCGAAGACCAGGTCGAAGGCCGCTTCGGGCAGCTCCACCTCCTCGATCGTGCCGAGCCAGACCTTTCCCTCGCGCGGGCGCCATGCCGCGGAGGCCTCCAGAAGGCCCGCGTCCACCCCCGCCACGCGCGCCCCCCGTTCCTCGAGCTTGCGCAGGAGCGCGCCGGCGCCGAAGCCGATCTCGAGCACGTCCGGCTCCCCCGCGGGCCGCCGCCGGAGCACGCGGCGGTAGGTCAGCGCGAGGCGGACCGCGTCCATGCCGGTCCTGCCGCCCCACGCGTGCGCCCGGACCCCGCGCGGTCCGGTGCCGACGCGCAGCAGGTGCCCGCAGTCCGCGCAGATCCGCACGCGCTCCAGGCCGGACAGCAGGCGCTCGGGCGCGGCTCCGCCGCAGGCCTCGCAGACCGGCGTGGGCTCCGCCACCGGGGACGTCAGAGAATCAGGGAAGCGGGCAGGAGGACGACGTAGCCGAGCACGAGGATGAGCGGCGCGGCCACCGTGGATCCGCCGCTGAGGAGTACGTATCCGGCCGCGATCGCGACGATCCCCGCGATCAGCAGCGCCCAGTTGACCCGGGAGAAGCTGAGTGCCTCCCCGGCGCGCGCTCGTTTCGGCTCGTTTGCCATGGCGCCCGGAATCTACGCGCCCGGGACCGGCGGTCAACGCGTGCGGGGCGTGTCGGATTCGGGCGGACGATCGGGAGGATGGTCCCCCGTCGGCGGGGACTCGGAGAGCCCGTCGGGCGGCGCCAGCTCCTCGCCCAGCCAGAACGCGGGACGGTCGGGCGGCTCGGACAGCGCGGCGCGCCGCGCGGCGTTGCGGCGCCTGCGGATGACGTACAGGGCGATCAGCAGGACCGCGGCGAAGGCCCAGAACACGGTCGCGTGCGAGAGCGCCAGGGCCCAGCCGTACCGGGACCGCACGACGCGCTGCCAGTCGTGCTCGAACTGGCCGAGGGTGCGCCCGTACGTCCTGCGCATCGCGGCGTCCATGTCGCCCGACTCGCGCCAGCGGGCGAGGAAGCTCGCGAGCCCCGCCTCACCGCCCTGGTCGAGCAGGTAGCCCACCGCGCTCGTGGCCAGCAGGTAGGCCACGTCCGCCTCCACGGCGCCGGTAGGCCACGCGAGCGACAGCGAGTCGAGCGGCGGCGCGCGGTTCACCGCGAACGCGAGCCGGAGCCGCCACTCGGCGGAGGCGTCCCATTCGCCCGCGACCCAGCGCGCGTAGCCCTCGTCGAACCACCGGGGGATGCGGCTCGGCGACAGGGCATCGTGGAGGGCGATGTGCGCCAGCTCGTGACGCAGCGTTCGCACGAGCGTGCGCGGGTCGCGGTTGCGGCGCCCGTGCGCCGGCAGGACCACGGTCCGCTCGGCGGGGATCGCGATACCCGCGCCCCACTCGGGAATGCGGCCGCCCGTCAGGCGGGCCAGCTCCTCCTCCGAGCCCGCGAGCAGCACGAGCACGGGGGCGGAGTCGGCCGCGCGGGCATCGCCGGCGGGGAGCGCCGGGAACGGCGGCATTGTCCGGACGGCCTCGTTGACCCGGCGGAGGAGCTCCTCGCTGACCCCGTGGCCGCGCACGTCCGCCGGCGGAACCGGCCTCTGGGCCACGGCGGCCCAGGCGAGCGCCAGGGCGCCGGCCGCCGTCGCGATGTTCACTCCGCCGACGGCGATCCCTGCAGGACCCTCCGCTGGTCCG
>DATKCH010000055.1:0-12875 GCA_035513295.1 Longimicrobiales bacterium | reverse complement strand
TGCTCGCCAGCCGCGCGAGACACGTGCGCTCCGCCTCGATCAGTGCCGCGATCCCCTCTTCCCGCTCCAGGTCGGCGGCGGCGATGCGCCCCTCGGCGCGGGAGAGGTCGTGGCACAGCGCGGGCCCCGAGCGCCCCGTGCCCCTCTGGTCGAAGACCACCACGTCGCGCTCCGCGGCGAGCCCGGGCCCCTCCAGACCGAGCACGTACGGGATGATCGCCGCGTTACCCGGGCCGCCGATGAGGTAGACCAGCGGCAGCGCGTCCGGTCGCGGCTCGTCCGCGGCGATCACCACGAACGCCAGCAGGATGGCAGGGCCGTCGCCCGGGGTCGCCACCGCGTCCCCGCCGCGGTGCTCCTGGACGGGGACGAACCCGCAGCGGAAACGCGCGGGAACGGCCGATGCGCCCGCGAACGTCAGCCCACCGGGATCGAAGCTGCAGGGCACCCACTCGGCGGCCGGGGCCTGGACCAGCAAGAGCGAGGCGATGAGCGGGGCGATCACGGGTGCCCCTCCGGCGCGCCCGTCGCGTAGCGAGTCGGAGGGCCGCCGAGCGCCCCCGTCATCCCGCCACCTCCTCGATGCGCACGTCGTCCAGCCAGAGCGTACCCGGCCGCGTCACGTTGAGCTGGAAGCGGATGTTGTCGAAGCCCTCGGGAACGCCGTACACGTACTCGAACCGGCGCCACGTTTCCGCCCCCGCGACCGCCTCGTCGAACACCTGCACGCGCCCGGGAGTGGCCGAGCTCGCGTTCTCGCTGCGGACCACCACGAGCGCGCGGGCCCCCCGGATCTTGAGCCAGAAGCTCACGCGGTAGGTGCGGAGCGGCTCGGCGGGGACGACCTGGAAGAGGCCGGCCGTGTGCGCGCCTGCCACCGAATCGGCCTCGTGCACCTCGAAGCGGAGGGCATGGAGCCCCTCGACCGGCTCATGGCCGTCGAGCGCAACCTCCGCGTCGCCTTCGCGGAGCGGCTCGGCGTTGAAATACCAGTTCGCCGGCAGACCCCCCTGCGCGCCATCCACCCCTTTTACTCGCTGTACCACCTCGAACCCGCCGTTGAACCCCGCGGCCTCGTTCTGCTCCCGCAGGCTGATCGGGTCACAGGCGCTCAGGAGCGTGAGGCATGCCGCCGCGGCCGCCACCCCCGGGACGGAGGGAGCGGATCGAGCGGCTGGCCGATGAAGGCGGTTCTTCATGCGCATGGGGACACGGTGGAACTCTTCGAGGGCGGCGGCAATCTCGTCTCGCTCTTGACGAACCGGAGGTGAACCTTCGCACCGGGCTGCCTACACCCCCACCGCCTCCCCCACGACCTCGATCGCCTGCCCCGGCTTCCACTCCACGATGCACCCCGCCACGGCCGACGCCGCCACGGTGAAGGGGGAGGCCAGGTACAGCCGGCCCGGCCCGGACCGCCCGGGGAAATTGCGGTTCTGCGAGCTGATCGTGACCTCGTCGGGGGTCCTGCTGGTGCCCGGACCGGCGGCGATGCACGCGCCGCAGCCGGGCTCGATGAACTCGGCGCCCATGTGCTCGAACAGCTCCAGGTAGCCCTCCGACTCGCAGTACGCGCGCACCTCCTGCGAGCCGCACTGGATGTACATGCGCACGTGCGGATGGACGCGCTGGCCGCGGGCGCGGGCCTCGGAGAGCACGGACGCGTACATGTCCATGTCCTCCTTCTTGCCGGCGGTGCACGAGCCCGCGTAGGCGGCGTCGATCCGGACCGGCTCTCCGTCCAGCTCGTCGATGTGCAGGCCGTTCCCGGGGTCGCCGGGCAGCGCCACCATCGGCCGGATCGCACCGGCGTCGATCTCGATGATCCTGGCGTACTCGGCGTCGGGATCGGAGCGCAGCCCCTCGCACAGCGCGAGCGCGCGGTCGAGCCCAACGCCTCGTTCGTCGATGAGGTACTTCGCGGCCTTCTCGTCCGGGGCGACGATGCCCGTGAAGGCGCCCACTTCGGCCGCCATGTTCGTCATCGTGGCGCGCTCGTCCACGCTCAGCGCCTCGACCGCCTCGCCCGCGTACTCGATGATCTGGCCGATCGCCTGGCCGTCGCGGACGTAGGGGTGCCGCAGGATCTCCAGCATGAAGTCCTTGGCGGTGACGTGGTCGGGCTTCTCCCCGGTGATCACGACCTTGAACGAACGCGGCACGGACACGCGCACGTCCTTCGTGATCCAGGAGTTGAAGATCGCGGTAGTGCCCACGCCGAAGGCGATGCAGCCGATCGCCCCCGAGTGCGGAGTGTGCGAGTCGGTGCCGACGATCAGCATGCCGGGCTCCGCGTACGTCTCGAGCATCTTGGAGTGGCAGATCGCCTCCGATCCCAGGCGCGCCCCGAGCCGCTCGCCGTACAGCTTGATGCCCTGTTTCTCGGCGAACAGCTGCTGCTTGTCCTTGAGCATGCGCGCGACGTCCAGCAGTCCGAGCTGTACGCGCTCGGGCGGCATCACCTGGTGCAGGTAGGTCAGGTGGTCGCGGAACATGATGATCGAGTCGGGATCGGTGACGCGCGCGTCCTCGCCGAGCTTCTCCTCGAAGAAGATCGCGGCCATGGGCGTGACGTACTCGTGGCTGAAGCGGTAGTCGGCGCGCACGAAGCCGCTGTCGCCGGGCCGCACCCACGGCACCCCTCTCACCCCGCGCGCGGCGTCCACGACCCAGCTCCGCGCGAAGATCTTCTCGGCCACCGTCATCGGGCGGGGTCCGGACGAGGCGCCCGTGGCGGGCCGATCCGCCCCGGACCGGGGATCCACCGGGGGAGCCGTGGCGGCCGGGCGGGACGTGGCCTCGGCCTGCTCGATCGCGTCCTCCGCGGTCCACTCGGCCGGGCTGACCAAGTCCTCTCCGGCCCCGCGCAACTCCCGCTGCGTATCGGGGTCCGGGCTCTCGTCCGCGGCGCCGGCGGGGGCGCCTCCGCGCGGGCTTCCGTCCTGCGACGCGATCCTGGGGATCTCCGCCTCACCCCGCAGGCGCGCGACGTTGAACTCGAACAGGCCTCCGTACTCGATGATCTGGCGGGTGATCGCGTCCGTGCCCTCGGTGAACTCCGACAGCGCGATCGGCTCGCCGGCGCGGATGCGGTCCACCAGCGAAAAATCGGTCGACGTGAAGATGCCGAGGTTCTGGCAGTTCTCGTTGTAGATGCGCTCGATGTTCTCGGCGATCACGACGCGGATCCCGGCCATGAGCTCGGCGTAGGGCGACTGCTCGCGGGAGCTGCCCTTGCCGCGCCGCTTGCCGCTGACCGAGCAGACGAAGCCGCCGTTCTTCACGCTGCCGCGCTCGATCGGCGCCTCGCCGCCCGCGCGCAGGCCCAGGTAGGGGAACTGGCCCAGCGTCTCGTCGAAGTAGTAGCAGATGTAGGCGGGGGTGATCTCGTCGGTCGAGATCTGATCGCGCAGGTTCTCGCGGAGCGCGTCGGTGAGCGGCAGGTCCTCGCCCTGGAGCTGGCGCCGGATCAGGTCCGCGTCGTCCACCAGGAACAGCACGCGGCCCTCGAACCTGACCTGGTCCGGGCGCTTCTCGATCGCGATGGAGGAGACGTCGATCCTGGCCATGCGGCTCCGCTGGGTCTCGGTGACCTGCCGGGGGTCGAGAAACCTACTAAACTGCGCGGCCTCTATCTACGCGCCGGCGCGCGCGGCCCACGAAGCGCAGGCATCCGCGAGACGACGTGCCCGAGACCGCCCGCATCCTGACCGTCACCCCGAATCCGTCGCTGGACGCGCTGTTCGCGGCGCCGAACCTCGTGTGGGACGACGCGAACCGGGTCCAGAACCCGCGGCTGCGGCCCCGGGGGTCAGGGCATCAACGTCGCGCGCGCGGCGCTGGAGCTGGGTGCCCGCGCGCTGGCGATCGCGCCCCTCGGAGGAGCCGTCGGGCGGCTGCTGGCGGACTCGATGGAGGAAGAGGGTGTCCTGCGCGGGGTGGCGATAGCCGGCGAGACCCGGCTGTTCGTGGAGGCCCGCGTGCTTCCTCGCGCGCCGGACCTCGCCCGCACCCTGCTGCTCAACCCGCGCGGCCCGGCCCTGACGGCGCAGGAAGCCGACCGCCTGGAGGCTGCGGTGCGCGAGGCGATCGGCGATCTTCGTCCGCACGTGGTCGCGTGTTGCGGGAGTCTCCCGCCCGGGTTGCCCGCCGACTTCTACGCCCGGATCGGGCGCCACGCGGCCGATTCCGGCGCCGCGTTCGTTCCGGACTGCGACGGAGAGGCGCTCGCGATCGCGGCCCCGGTCGCGCACGTGCTAGTGCCGAACCGGCACGAGGCGGCGCGCTTGCTGGGACGGGAGATCGGGACCGTGGATTCTGCCGCGGAGGCGGCGCTGGAGCTGAGCCGGCTCGGCGAGGCGGACCGGGCGCCGCGTCGCTGGGCGGCCATCAAGCTGGGCGGCCGGGGCGCCGTGCTCGCCGTCGGCGCGGATGTGTGGCGCTGCACCGCTCCCGCGGTCGAGGACCCGGGCTCCGCCGTGGGCGCGGGCGACGCCTTCCTGGCCGGGCTGCTCGTCGCCCGCACGGCGGGCGCGGAGGCGGCCGAAGCGCTGGCCGCGGCGGTCGGCGCCGGCAGCGCCGTCCTGCGGGCCCGCGGGTCCAGAATGATCGAGGCGGGCGGCGCTCGCGCGCTCACCCGCCTCGTTCAGGTCACTGCCCTCAGGAAGGGTGACTGACAGGTCGATCCGTCGAGCCAGTCAACCCATCAAAAGCCTTACGGCGTGCCGTCGGCGTCCTCGGAAACGTCGACGTCGACCGTCGGGACCACGATCTGCACGGTGTCGGTGCCCACGTCCACGTCGGGGCCATCGACCTCGAACTCCGGCATCTGGCCCCCTTCCACATTCACGTCCGGCATCTCGCCTTCCTGCGTCTGCTCCACGTCACAGGCGGCGAAGGCGAACGCCACCGCCGGCACCGTGAGAAGCGTCAGGATCTTGCGTAGCATCGTTTCGTCCTCGTTTTGGTGTCGTCGCTCAAACGAACGGCCCTAGCAAAAGCAACTTCCAGGCCAGAGCGCGCCGGGTGCCGGTTTGTCCCGGCATCAAGGGCTCGAGGGACCGCCGCGGCTCCCGCGCCTCCGGCCGCGGATGTGCCGCAGCGCCTCCCCGGGTGTGGCGGCGACGGCCGCCCCGTGGGCCCGCGCGGCGTCCAGAGCGCGCGTCCTCCGAACGGAGTCGCCGGGCGCCCAGGTGGCGAGCATCGGCCAGGCGCCGGCGGCGGCCGCCGCCTCCATGTCGCTGGCCGTGTCCCCGATGTAAACGGCGCGCGCGGGCGCCAGCGCGAGCCTCTCGACCGCCAGCACGATTCCCTGCGGGTCGGGCTTCGGCCGGGTCACGTCGTCGTCCAGCACGACCACGTCGAAGCCCTGCGCGAGCCCCACGATCGCCGAGGTGATCTCCCAGGAGCCGCGGGACTTGCCGCTCACGATGCCGCGCCTCAACCCCAGCGCGGCGACCCCCGTCAGCAGATCGTGCACCCCATCGAAGAGACCCCCGAATCTGGTTTCGTGCAGCGCGCGGTACTCCCGTCGGAACGCCTCGAGCGCCGCAGGGCGTTGCGACTCCGGCACCGCCGCGCTGAAGAAGGCGCTCTCGGACCGGGGCCGGATCCGTTGCAGGTCATCCCGCGTCAACGGGCGCTCCAGCAACGGCAGGACCGCGCGCCGGTACGCCTCGCCGTAGAGGCCCTGGGACTCGAACAGCGTTCCGTCGAGGTCGAAGAGGACGACGTCGATGCTCACCGCGCCGCCTCCCAGGCGCGCGCCGTGCCCACCTCCAGGCGACCCTTCGCGATCTCGCGCAGGATGGCCGTGGCGTAGGCGCCGGGCGGCAGCGCGAACTCCAGCCGGAGGAACGGACCGGCGTCGTCCCGCCCCCCCTCCGCGCGGAAGGAAATGCCGGGAACGCGCAGCGGGCGCCTGCCTCCGGGCGCCCCCCACGGGCCCGTGGCGCGGAAGTCGTCGGCGCTCAGTCCGGCGCCGTCGAGCACGCTCCGCTCGCGGCGCACCGGGGTCCCCGAAGGCTCCAGCATGCGCGGTCCGAACAGCGGTCCGGTGGCCGAGATCTCGCACCGGCGCGCGCGCTCGGCGGCGGCCGTGGGGTCCTCCACCTCGAACACCCGCTCCGTGCGGTGGATCCAGGCGATGTCCCCGCGCTCGATGCCGTCCAGGGCGTCGACACGCAGGGCGAGCGCGTCGTTGAAGAGCGCGGACTGGAGCGCCGAGACGTGGAAGCGCAGCAGGCGCTTCCCGGCGGCGAGCACCGCGCCCCGATCGTCGCGCCCCTGCGCCCTGGCGCGCGCGACGCGCGCGGCCTCCGGATTGCCGCGCGGCCAGGCGCCCGCGGCCTCCCGGTAGCGCCCCTGCTCGTAGAGGGTGCGCGCGCGCAGGAGGTCACCCGTGTCGCCCGGCCCGGGTCGGCCCGCGATGAGCGCGGAGGCCTCGCCGAAGTCGCCGCGCAGGAGCGCCCGTCCGACGAGGTGGTTGTCCGCGCGCATGCCGAATCGCTGGGCGCCGAAGTAGTTGGGGATGCCACGCTCGGAGAGCACGGCGAGGACCCCGCGCACGTCGTCCAGCCGGTCGCGAATGTCGGGCGGGCCGGCGCGCGTGTCGGCGGCGTCCCCGTCGCGTCCCGCGTCGTCGGTCGGCGCTCGCAGCGTCAGCACGAACGCGTTCCCCGCGTGCTGGCCGGTACGCAGCTTCCTGCGCGTCCGCCAGGCGTCCCGGACGCGCAGCCGGGGCAGTTCCACCGCGCGCGCGGCCCCGGTATCCACGTGCTCCACGCTCATCCGCTGGATGGTGACCGCGCGCGTGTCCTTGAGGCCGGCGACGCCGACATCCTGCGCGCGCACGCCCAGCGCGCGCGCCAGGTCGCGCACCGCCGCCGCGGTGGAGATTCCCCGCTTCTCCACCTCCAGCAGGACGTGGTCGCCGTCCCCCGTGGGCTCGTGCAGCGGGATCTCCCGCACGCGAAAATCGTCCCAGGACCGGCGGATCAGGATGGGCACGGGCTCCACGCCGGCAGTGAGGTAGGGCCAGCGCTCCTCCAGCTCGCTCGCGTCGGGCATCACCGCCGGGGGGCGCCCGCGGAGGCGCCCGGGTCCGAGCCGCCGAGGTCGGCCGTCTCCGCCGCGGCGGGGCCGCCGAGGTCCGCCGTCTCCGCCGCGGCCGGGCCGCCGTCCGCCGGGCCCTCGACCGGCTCCCAGCGCGACTCGCCGGTGATCAGGCGCGCGCTCCGGCCGAACGTCACGTAGTTCCACGCCCACTGCAGCATGACGAGCACGCGGTTCTCGAACTCGATGAGGAAGAGCAGGTGGACGAAGAGCCACGCGAGCCAGGCGGGCAGGCCCCAGAACTTCACCCCGAACGCGTCGGCGACCGCGCGCGAACGGCCGATCGTGGCCATGATCCCGCGGTCCCGATACGAGAAGGGCCCCCGGGCATCCGCGCCGCGCGCGCGCGCGGCGATCACCCTCGCGGCGTACGCGCCCTGCTGGAGCGCGACCGGAGCGATGCCGGGCAGCGCCCCCGCCTCCCCGTGATCGTAGAGCGCCAGGTCGCCGAGGACGAACACCTCCGGATGACCCGGAACGGTCAGGTCCGGCTCGACGACGACGCGCCCGGAGCGGTCCAGCTCGGCCCCGGCGCCGGCGAGCGCCACGCCCAGGGGCGAGGCCGCGACCCCGGCGGCCCACACCACCGTGCGCGCGTGGATCCGCTCCTCTTCGTCGCCCGCCTTCACGGTCAGGCCGCGCGCGTCGATGGCGGTCACGAAGGCGTTCGTGCGCACGGTCACGCCCAGGTTCCGGAGCGCGCCGAGCGCGCGCCCGGACAGCACCGGATCGAAGCCCGGGAGCACGCGGTCGCCGCCTTCGATGAGCAGGATGCGCGCCTGCGCGGGGTCGATCGCGCGGAAGTCGCGGCGCAGGGTGAAGCGGGACATCTCCGCGAGCGTCCCGGCCATCTCGACCCCGGTGGGCCCGGCGCCCACGACCGCGAAGGTCAGCCATTCGCGGAGGGTCTCGCTGGAGGCCGGAACCGCCGGGTCGGGGCCGGGGCGCTCGGGCCGCGCTTCCAGACGCAGCGCCTCGCGCTCGGCGGACTCGAACGCGAACAGGATGCGGGCCCGGATGTCGATCGCTTCCTCCACCGTCTTCAGGCCGGGCGCGTGCCGCTCCCACCCGGCGTGGCCGAAGTAGTTGTGGGTGGCTCCGGTGGCCAGGACGAGCACGTCGTAGCGCAGCTCGTCGTCGCGCAGCCGGACCGTTCGGCGCGCCGCGTCGACGCCCGTGACCTCGGCCAGCAGGACGCGGCAGTTCTTCTGGCGGCCGACGACGCGGCGGAGCGGCGAGGCGATGTTCGCCGGGGACAGTCCGCCGGTGGCGACCTGGTACAGGAGCGGCTGGAAGAGGTGGAAGTTGCGCCGGTCGACGAGCGTGACCCGGACCGGCGCCCGTCGCAGCTTGCGGGCGGTCGCGAGGCCGGCGAAGCCGCCGCCCACGATCACCACGTGCGGGAGGTCGCTCGGGCCGCGGGCACCCGGGCCGCGGCTCACGGCGACAGCCGCTCCTTCACCCACGCGTCTCCCTCGCGCCGATATCGGATGCGGTCGTGCAGCCGCGACTCGCGCCCCTGCCAGAACTCGACCTCATCGGGCAGCAGCGCGTAGCCGCCCCAGCGCTCGGGCATCCCCACCGGCCCGTCGCCGGTCGCGTCCCGCACCGACCGCACCCGCTCCTCGAGCTCCGCGCGGTCCTCCAGCACCGAGCTCTGGTGCGAGGCCGCGGCCGCCACCTGGCTGCCGCGCGGCCGGGTCGCGAAGTACGCCGCGGCCTCGGCGGCGGGAAGTCGCGCCGCGGTTCCCCGGACCCGCAGCTGGCGGTCCAGCGCGGGCCAGTAGAGGACCAGCGCGGCGCGCGGATTTGCGTCCAGGTGGGATCCCTTCGGGCTGGTGCTGTCGGTGAAGAAGTGCAGGCCCCGCTGGTCGCGCCCCTTCAGGAGGACCACGCGGGCCGCGGGCGCGGCGTCGGAGGAGGCCGTCGCGAGGACCATAGCGTTGGCTTCCGGCCCCAGCTCCTCGACCGCGAGCGCGACCCAGCGGTCGATCTCGGGCAGCGGGTCGGGCCCCAGGTCGGCCTCCCGCAGCTCGCCGCGCAGGTAGTCCCGGCGGACCCCGGCGAGGTGGCTCAGGTCAGTGGAGCGGTCCCGTTCCACCGGTCGCCTCCGCGCGTCCCGCCGGCGCCAGCTCCACGGCGAGGGGAACCTCCGTCTTGAGGTCGTTGTCCACGAACACGACGAAGGTATAGCCGCCCGCCTTGGGGAGCTGGAGTTGGTTGATCGTCACGATCTGGTTCGCGAACACGGTTTCGCCGGGTCCGCGCGCGTGCAGCATCACGTCGCCCTGGATCTCGAAGACCGCGCGCCCATCCGGGTCGTGCAGCTTGATTTCGACGACGTGCTTGCGGTTGACCTCCGCCGGGTGGGCCTCGAGCCTGGTCACGAACTGCATCTGGGGGTGCACGGCGGGCAGCCTGCCCACGTGGATGCGGTCGAAGATGCCGAGGATGTTCAGCTTTCCGTCGGTCGTGACGTTGGCGTAGTCCGCCAGGAGCGCGAGCCGGATCTTCACGCCTTGCTCCCGGTCGCTCGAGGACGCACTCTAGCGCACGCCCCGACCACATGTTCGCGATTGACGACGATCACCACTCGATCGAGCCCTGCTTGGACGTGTCGATGTCCTCCGCGTCCTCGCCGCCGTGCAACAGGTACGACTCGAGGTTGGCCTCCAGGAAATCGCGGTTCTTCTTCTCGCGGGGGTCGAGTCCGTAGTGGTTGATGAGCGCCGTCTGGTACCGGAGCCACTCCGCCCAGCAGTCGGGGCATATCTCGCGCTGCACGCGCTCGCCCAGCTCGTTGCGCAGCGGGGCCCGCTCCAGGCCGGCTTCCTTCTGACCGCAGCGGACGCAGATCATCGCATTCTTCGTGTTGCTCGGGGCCGGCGGACGCGCGTGTCGAGCCCGCACGCGGGGAACCTAGAGCAAGCCGCGCCGCGGTCAAAGGGCGGGCGGCGTGACGCGCACGTTCCAGGTGCCGGCCCCCGGCGCCGGTCGCCGAGCCCTCGCCGGCGGGGGGGGGCGTCGTGACCCTGCGCGGCCCGAGGATCCGGATCAGGCGCCGCAGGGCGGGCGTCATCGAGGGCGCGCTCGCGGTCCACGCGATCCTCTTCGCCTACCTGGGCCTGAGCGTCATGCGGGTCATCGACCTGTCGCTGATGGCCTGGATGATCGCGGTCGCGGGCACGCTGGCGGTGGCCGGCGTCCTGTGGCTCGCCGCAGGCAGCGGCTGGGGCCGGCGAAACCCCTGGGACCCGCACTTCATCGTCGCTCCGGTGGCCGTCTACGGGCTGGGCGTGCAGGGCCTGGTGGTCGTCGCCCCGGAGCTGCGCTTCGTGCCGCTCATCGTCTGGCCGGTGATCCTCTTCTACGGCGTCGGCCTGATGGGCGCGCGCAGCGTCACGGCGACCGGGGCGCTGGTCGCGGCCGGCTACCTGTTCGCGGCGAGCGCCGCGAACTCGCTCGGCGCCGGCCTGAACATGGCGATCGAGGCGGTATCGGCGCTCACCCTGTTCGCGGTCTCCGCGGTGGCCGGGATCGTCTTCTTCCGCCGGATGAAGCGCGAGCGCCAGGAGCGCGAGGATCTGCGCCGCACGCTCGCGCAGCTCGCGTCGACCGACCCGCTCACCTCGCTCCCGAACCGGCGCCGCTTCGGGGAGATCCTCGAGGACGCGGTCCGACGCTCCCGGAGTCTCGGGCGGGACTGCTGCCTGGCCATGATCGACGTCGACAACTTCAAGACCCTGAACGACATGCTGGGTCACGTCGCCGGAGACGACGTGCTGCGGGAGCTGGGCGAGGTGATGCGCCGGCACCTGCGCGTGCGCGACGTGCTCGCGCGCTTCGGGGGCGAGGAGTTCGCGGTCGTGATGACGGACACGGGCATCCCCGAAGCGCTGCAGATCGCGGAGCGCCTCCGGCAGCTCGTGCAGGCGTACCCGTTCCCGGGCGAGCACGTGATGCCGAGCGGCGAGCTGACGATCAGCATCGGCCTCGCGGCCCTGGGGGATGGGATGCCGACCGCGGTCGACCTGGTGGAGGCCGCCGACCGCGCGCTGTACGAGGCCAAGCGCGGCGGCCGGAATCGCTGTTACGTGCTGGCCGGGGAGTGAGCCCCCGGCGTCCGCCTCACGTCTTCGCCGCCATGTGATCGACCATGCTGGGGCCCCACATCCCACGCTCGCGTCATTGGGCTGGGTCTTCAGCTCGGCGATGGCTCCTCAGGATCTGGTGGAAGAACTCGGTCGAGTGGTGTTGGAGCGCCCTCCGGTCGTGCCCGACGCCGTCCACGATCATGAACGTGGCGTCGGCGCCCGCGGCTTCGTAGAGCGCCCGCGCGTCGTCCCAGCGCTCGAGGGGGGTCTCGCCGAAGAGCCGCTCGAGCTGCGTGGCGGGCTCGGGGTCCCAGCCGTCCGTGAAGTCCACGCTGTCGTTGGTGTCCAGGCCGCCCATCACGAGGAGCTGCGGCACGCGCGCGTAGGCGTCCGCCTGGAACGGCCGGCCCGTGAGCACCTCCAGGTCCGCGATCCCGGCTGGATATGGCAGCGGCTCGCCCGCGAACTCGGCGACCGGCGCGATCGGCCAGGCGCCGGGAGAGCCCGCAGCGGCCGCCAGCACGCGCTCGGGGTGCAGCGCGGTGAAGCGGTTCGCGAACATGCCGCTGGCCGAGTAGCCCTGGATCAGGACCCTGTCCCCGACCGGCACGCCGTCGGCCGCGAGCGCCTCGCGCGCGGCGTCGATCATCGCGATGAGCTGCAGGTCGAGGCGCGCCAGGTCCGCGCGGCCCGTCGTCAGGACGTCGCGGTCGAGGGCGTGGGTGTAGATGCGCCAGTCCTCGTTGGGCCGCACGAATGCCGGCACTAGCAGCGCAACGCCGAGTTCGTCGGCGAGCCAGTGCCGGCCGAAGCCGGTCCACCAGGCATCCTTGCGGTGCACCTCCGGGTCGTCCGAGTTGATGCCCGAGTTGTTCGGCTGGACGAGCATGACCGCCTCGCCGCCCGAGCGCGCCAGGCGCTCCGCGTCCGGCGAGACGTAGACGTAGAAGTCCGCGTGGTAGCCGCGCTCGGGGTCGGGCCGGAAGCGCTCGACGCGCAGGGCGTAGGGCCCGAGCACCCAGGCGGCGACCGCGGCGAACGCGACTCCGAGGCCGAGGAGGATGAAGCCGGCGATGCGCAGGACGCGGGCGAGCCGGGGACGGCTGCGCGACCCGGTCGCGCCCTCCCGGCCGGTCCGCGGTGCCCGCGGGTCCGTCATCCTTCCCACCCGTCCAGCCACTGCACCACCCGTCGCACGTCCTCCAGGCGGGTGCGGTGGTTCAGGATGCACAGCCGGATAACGTAGCGGCCGTCCACGCGCGTGGAGGAAACCATGCCGGCGCCGTCGAGTCGAAGCGCCTCCACGACACGCCGGTTCAGCTCGTCGGCGTCCCCGCCGTCTTCCGCCACGCGGCGGAACACGACGATCCCGAGCGACGCCGGCGAGACGATGCGCAGGTTGTTCGACTCCCGAATCATCTCCTCGGCGGCCCGGGTGAGGTCGAGCGTGCGGTCGATCGCGGCGCGGATCGCGGCGACCCCGAAGGTCTGCACCGTGAGCCAGACCTTGAGCGCGCGCGCGGAGCGGGTGAGCTGGATGCCTCGGTCGGCGAAGTTGACCGCGCCGCCGCGCGCCGCGGCGTCCTCCAGGTAGTCGGGGCTCACGTGGAAGGCGCGGCGCAGCGTCTCCGGGTCGCGGACCATCAGACACCCCACCTCGAAGGGCTG
>DATKCH010000054.1:0-57257 GCA_035513295.1 Longimicrobiales bacterium | reverse complement strand
GCCAGGGCCCCGGGGGGGGCGCCGGCGCGGGTCAGGCCGGCGGGCAGCGGAGACGCCAGCGCGGCGGACACCCACCATCCGAGCACGCCGCCCGGAAGCCCCGCCGCGACGGTGAGGGCCGCGGTCGCCCGGAGGGACGCGGCCGAGGCGGCGCGGGGCGGCTCGCCCAGCGCGCGGCGCACCGCCACCGCCCGGCGGCCCGCGAGACCGTGCTGCGCCCACCCCGCCAGCAGGATCACCAGCGCCCCGGAAAGGGCGGCCGCGAACACCCCGGTGCACAGCGCGAGCACCGCGGCGAGCCCGTCCGCCTGGACCGCATCGGCGGAACGCGCGAAGGAGGTCCAGCCGACGACGCCCCCGTCCGCCGGAATCGGCGCCGGCCGAAGGCCCCAACCCGATGCGACGTGCGGCCCTCCCGCGGCGATCACACGCGCGAGCAGGAAGAACGCCACCGCGGACGCGGCGGCGGCGGCGAGCGTCGCGGTACGCAGCCGGGCCGCGGCGAACGGCCGAGCGAACGCGGGCACTTCGCGGAGGGAGAACCGCCGCGACCGCCCCGCGGGCCGGTCGGGCCCGGCCGCGCGCGCCCGGTCCGAGCCGCCCGCGCTCACCGGTCGTCGTCCGCGCTGAAGTACTTGGCTTCCGGGTGGTGCACGACGAGCGCGGCGGTCGTCAGTTCCGGCACCAGCGCGCCCGCCTCGGTCAGGTCCAGGCCGAGCCGCTCGCGCGCGGGGAGCAGGTCGAACAAGCGAAAGTGCTGCAGGTGGTCCGGGCACGCGGGGTAGCCCCACGAGTAGCGCAGGCCGCGTTCGGCCGCGATGCCCAGCTCCACGCGCATGCGGCGGTGGATCCACTCGGCCGCGGCCTCGGCGAGGCGCACGCCGAAGCCGTGCAGGTAGTATCCCTCCGAGTAGTCGCCGCCCGACATGAGCTCTTCGGACCGCTGCAGCAGCGCGTCGCCGACGGTGACGATCTGAAAGCCCGCGACGTCGGCCGCGCGCGCCCCGTTGCGCCTCCGGAAGTAATCGGCCAGACAGAGCCGCTCACGGCCCGGCTGGCGCGGGAACTCGAAGCGGGTCAGCTCCGACTCCGTGGCCTCGGGATCGAACACCACCAGCGCGTCCCCGTCGGACGCCGCGGGGAAGAAGCCGTACGCCGCGCGCGTGCGCAGCCAGCCCCCCGCGAGCGCCTCCTGTCGATAGCGCCGCAGGCGGGGCTCGTACTCCGCGCGCACCAGGCGTTCCCACTCCTCGCCCTTGGCGTTCTTCGCGCCCCAGTGCAGGCGGTACAGGGTGTTCAGGTCGATCAGCTCGAACAGCTCGGCGGGCGGGATCCGGTCGATGACCTTGACGCCGATGAACGGCGGCACCGGGACGTCGACGTCCGCCGAGGGCGGGGCGGGCCGCACCGCCGGCGCGGACGCGGCCGCCTGCGCCTTGAGCGCCTCGCGGCGGGCGGTGCCCTCGCGGATCTCGCGTACTCTCTCGGTGCGGAACGCAGCGCGGCGATCGGGATCGACCAGCGCGTCCACGGCCTCGAGCCCGGCGAACGCGTCCTTGCAGTACCACACCCCCGGCTCGTAGACCGCCGCCGTCCCTGGGGCCTCCGCCGCGGCGTCCGGATCCAGGAACGCCGCCCGCCGGACGAACGAGGGGTTGATCGCCGCGCCGCCGCACAGCACCGGGAAGCTCAGCCCACGCGCCGAGAGCTCCTGCACGCACGCGGGCATCTGGCGCGATGTGGAGACGAGCAGCGCGGACAGCCCGATCGCGTCCGCGCCCACCTCCTCGGCCCTGGCGATGATGTCGTTGACGGGCACCTGCTTGCCCAGGTCGTGCACCGCGTAGCCGTTGTTGGCGAGGATGGTGCGGACCAGGTTCTTGCCGATGTCGTGCACGTCGCCGAAGACCGTGGCGAGGACGACGGTGCCCTTGGCCTGCCCCTCCAGCCGGTCCAAGTACGATTCGAGCCGCGCGACGGCGCGCTTCATGACCTCGGCCGACTGCAGCACGAAGGGCAGGATGAGCTCGCCCGCGCCGAACTTGTCGCCGACCTCCTTCATGGCCGGCAGGAGCACGCCGTTCAGCGTCGCGACCGCGGCGGCGTCCTGCTTGGTCCCCGCCAGGTCCTTCGGCGCGACCCCGGCGCGGCCGGCGATCGCGGCGTCAACCAGGTCCTCGATGCCGTCACGCTTGCGGTGCAGGATCTTCCAGTGGATGGCCTCGTCCGGGCCCATGTCGGCGGTGGGGTCGGCGGCCTCCTCGGCGGTCGCCTCCACGCCCTCGAAGTGCTCGATGAAGCGCGCCAGCGCCTCCGGACGCCGGTCGAAGATCAGGTCGTCGGCGAGCTCCCGCTCCTCCCCGTCCACCTCGGCGTAGGGTGTGATGTGCGCGGGATTCACGATGGCCATGTCGAGCCCCGCCTCCACGCAGTGGTGCAGGAACGCGGAGTTGAGCGCGCCGCGCGCGTGCGGCTGGAGCCCGAAGGAGACGTTCGAGACGCCGAGGCTCGTGAATACGCCGGGCAGCTCTTCCTTGATCGCGCGGATGCCCTCGATGGTCTCGACCGCCGAGCGCCGGAATTCCTCCTCCCCGGTCGCGAGCGTGAAGGTGAGCGCGTCGAAGATGAGGTCCCCGCGGACGAGGCCGTGCTCGTCGACGGCGATCGCCGCGATCCGGCGCGCGACCTCCAGCTTGCGCGCGGCGGTCTTCGCCATGCCGGTCTCGTCGATGGTCAGCGCGACCACCGCCGCGCCGTGCTGGCGCGCCAGGGGGAGCACCGCGTCGGCCTTGGCGCGGCCGGCCTCCAGGTTGATCGAGTTGATGGTCGCGCGCCCCGGGTACTGCTCGAGCGCCGCGCCCATCACGTCGACCTCGGTGCTGTCGATCACGAGCGGGGTCTCGACCGCCTGAGCCAGCCGCTTCACGAGCGCGCGCATCTGCTCGGCCTCGTCGGCGCGCTCGGTGAGCGCCACGCATACGTCCAGCAGGTGCGCGCCGCCCTCCACCTGCCCGCGCGCGACCTCCAGGACGCCGTCCAGGTCGTCGTCCAGGAGCAGCCGCTTGACCGCGCGAGACCCCTGCGTGTTGACGCGCTCTCCGATCAGGGTGGGCGCGGGAATCTGCGCCATGTCGAAGGCCGTCATGGCGCTCGCGAGGCGCGGCGGCGGCGCCGGCGACCGGGCCGCGGGCTTCACCCCGCCCACGCGCTCGACCACCAGGCGGATGTGCTCGGGCGTGGTGCCGCAGCAGCCCCCGACGATGTTGACGCCGAACTTCGTGACGAATTCCTCGTGCGCCTCCGCCAGCGCCTCAGGGGTGAGGGGGTACACCGCCTCGCCGCCCTCGTTGTGCGGGATCCCGGCGTTGGGGATGACGCTGATGGGCAGCGGCGCGTTCTCGCACAGCCAGCGCACCGGCTGGCGCATGTGCTCCGGACCGGTCGAGCAGTTGAGCCCGATCGCGTCCACCCGCAGGGCGCGCAGCACGGTCGCGGCGGCGGCGATGTCGGTGCCCAGCAGCATGCGTCCGGAGGTGTCCAGCGTGACCTGCGCCTGGATGGGGACGGCGCGGCCCGATCCGGCGAAGTAGCGGCGTATCCCGGCGATCTGCGCCTTCACCTCCAGCATGTCCTGGCTGGTCTCGATGAGCAGCACGTCGGCGCCGCCCTCGACCAGCCCGCGCGCCTGCTCGGCGAAGACCTCGGCGAGCTCGGCGTAGGTCATGTCGCCCAGGCCGGGCTCGGAGGTGCCCGGGAGGAAGCCGCTGGGGCCGATGCTGCCCGCCACGAAGCGCGGCCGGTCGGGCGTCGCGAAACGGTCGGCTACGCGCCTCGCGAGCGACGCGGCCGCGGCGTTGATCTCCACGATCCGGTCGTCGAGCCCGTACTCCTTCATGGTGAGCCGGTTCGAGCGGAACGTGTCGGTCTCGATCACGTCGCAGCCCGCCTCCAGGAACGACGCGTGGATCCCCTCGATCGCGTCCGGGCGCGAGATCACCAGGAAGTCGTTGCAGCCGACGAGCGCCTCGCCGCCGAAGTCCGCCGCGGCCAGCCCGAGCGACTGGATGCTCGTGCCCATCGCCCCGTCGTAGACGAGGACGCGCTCGGCAAGGCTGGCGATATATGGCGAGTCGCTCATCGACACCCCACGAAAAACCCCGCGACCACTCCTGTGGTGCGGGGATCGGTACGGGTACGGTTCCGCGCTGTCCCGGCACTTTAGGCGTTTGGTTCGGGCGCGTCGTGCGCCCCGGGGGTCTCAAGCGGCCGCAAATGTCTCCCCCGGCCATCCGGCGCCCCGCCGCGGACCTTCACGGCGGCGTGCCGGCTGTGATTCAAAGCTAGACGGCGGCGACCGGGGGTCAAGAGCCGTGCCGCCGCCCCGGATCGCGACACCCCGCGCTCGCGACCGCCACCACCGGTCGTTATCCCTTCGATCATGGACGAAAGGCGTGCCAGGCGGACCGCCATGCGGCTCGCCCTCGTGGCGCTGGGCGTGGCCGCGGCGACCGCGCTGCTCCTCGCCCGTGCCCCGCGCGGCAGCCGCGCGGGCGAGCCCGGTCCGGACGCCGATCCGGTCCGGTCGGCACCGCCTCGGCCCGTCGCCGAGCGGGTCCACCCCCGTCTCCTCGAGGCGGCGGCGTGGGCCGGACGGGGGGCGTGGGACTCGGCCGCCGTGGAGCTCGTGCGCCACGTCGAGGCGTCCGAGGGGCGGGGGGACGCGCTCGTCGACGCGTACCGACTGGCGTCGATCGGCGCGTGGATGGGCATCCTCGCGCGCGACCGTGTGGAGGAATTCCGCCGGGCGTTGCGGCGCGTCGAGGGCGACCTCTCGCCACCCCTCGCCGCGGACGTGGCGTGGCTCGACGGGCTGCTCGCCTTCATGGACCACGACGCCCGACGCATGGACGAGGCGCGCCTGCGCCTCCGGGACACGGGGGCCGGCGCCGCCACCGACCTCGAGCGGTCGCTGCGCGGGTTCCAGCTCGCGCTGGCCGGCGAGGAAGTGCGCGCCGCGCGCATGCTTCGGCTTCTCGAGGAGGACCGCGCCGGGCGCACCGGTACGGGCCCGCCCGGCCGGGTCGTCTCGTTCCTGACACCGGTTAACCGCATCGCGGCCGCCCACTGGTTCATCCGGAACGGGCGCTCGGCGGACGCGTTAGAGCTGCTCGACCCCCCGGGGCCTGCGGCGTCGCCGTCCGCGGGCGCCGGTGTGGCCGACATCACCCTCGCGGCGTTCGTGCATCTCCAGCGGGGGCGGGCGCAGGCCGCGCTGGGACTGGACGGGGCCGCGCGCGAGGACTTTCGCGAGTTCCTGCGCCGCTACGACCTGCCCGAGGGGCCCGCGCGGGGATGGGCGCGCGACGCGCGCGAGGCGCTGGACGGCGAAGCCCCCGTACCCCGGCGGTGACCGCGAGGCGCCTGGCGTACCGCCGAGCTTGTCCGGGCCGCCCGCGGCGCCGCACTTTCACTCCGCCCTTCCCCCCGGACCGGAGTTTCCGATGCGCGCTATTTTCCTCCTGGGACACCGAACCCGCCGCGCCGCGGCGCCGATCGCCCTGGCGCTCGCGTACTCGATGCCCGCCAGTCCCTCGACGGCGCAGGACGAGCCCAGCTACGAAACCACGACCATCGCCGATGGCGTCTACGCGTTTCGCTGGAACTTCCACAACGGCTTCTTCGTGGTCGCGCCCGAGGGAGTAGTGATCGTGGACCCGATCTCGGAGGACGCAGCGCGGCAGGTGGCGCTGGAGATCCGCCGGGTCGCGCCGGACGCGCGCCTGCGTGCGATCGTCTACAGCCACGACCACGCCGACCACGCGACGGGCGCAGCGGCGCTGCGCGCCGCGCTGGACACGGACGCGCCCGTGATCGCGCACGAGGCCGCGGCGCCGAAGATCCGCGAGCGAGCGGACGCCGCTCTCCCGGAACCGGACGTCACCTACCGCGACCGCCTCACGCTGCGCTCGTCGGAGCGAACCGTCGAGCTGCACTTCCTGGGCAGGAGCCACAGCGACAACATGACCGTGGTGCTGGTGCCCGAGGCGCGCGTCGCTTTCGCGGTGGACTTCCTGTCCAACGACCGGGTCGGCTTCCAGGAGCTCCCCGACTACCACTTCCCGGACTTCTTCGAGACGCTGCCGCGGGTGCTGGAGTTGGAGTTCGACACGATCGTGTATGGGCACGGGCCTCCCGGCGACCGCGCGAGCGTCGAGCGCCAGATCGCGTACTACACGGACCTGCGCGAGGCCGTCGAGGCGGCGGTCGCCGAGGGGCTGACAGAGGACGAGGCGGCCGAGCGGGTCCGGCTCCCGGAGTACGCGGACTGGGGCCAGTACGAGGCGTGGCTGCCGGGGAACGTGCGCGGGCTCTACCGGTGGCTCGCGTCGCGGTGAGCCGACGCGCCCGCTCGCGCCCGCTCCACCAGCCTCCAATGGAGATCCGCGACGCCACGCTCGAGGACCTGCGCACCGTGTGCGCCATCAACAACGAGAGCGCCCGCGAGGTCACGCCCGAAACGGTCGCCGGCATGCGCTGGTACCTGTCGGCGGCTCCCTACTTCCGGGTCGTCGCGCGCTCGGGTGAGATCGGCGGCTTCCTGATAGGCTTCCGGCGCGGGGACGACTATCACAGCGAGAACCTGGCCTGGTTCGAGGCCCGGAACGGCGGGGACTTCGCCTACGTGGACCGCGTCGCGGTGACGGCGGCTGAGCGCGGCGCGGGCCTCGGGCGGCTCCTCTACGAGGACTTCGAGCGCTGGGCGAGGGAGAGGGCGATCCCGCGCCTCACGTGCGAGGTGAACACCGAGCCGCGCAACGAGGGGTCGCTCGCTTTCCACGATCGCCTGGGGTGGCGCGGGCTGGAGGAACGCCAGACCGCCTACGGCCCCCGCGTGCTGATGATGGAGAAGCCGCTGACGTGAGCCGGCTCACCGTCGCCACCTGGAACGTCAACGGCGTGCGCGCCCGCCGGGAGCAGTTGCTGGACTGGATCGGCGCGACCTCGCCGGACGTGATCTGCCTCCAGGAGATCAAGGCCTCCCCCGAGGCGCTCGCGGACGAGCTGCGGGACCTCGAGGGCTACTGGAACATCTGGCACGGCGCGGGCGGCTACTCCGGCGTCTCGATGCACGTGCGCAGGGAGCGCTGCGACGCCTGCCCGACGTTCACCCACCCCCCCTTCGACATGGAGACGCGCATAGCGGCCGCGACGGTGGAGGGAATCGAGGTCGCGTCGATCTACGTCCCCAACGGAGGCAGGGACTACGACGCCAAGCTCCGGTTCCTCACGGCGACGCGCGACTACGCCGCGGAGTTGCGCGCGAGCGGCAGGCCGGCGCTGCTCTGCGGCGACCTGAACGTCGCGCTGACCGACCGGGACCTGCACCCCAAGGAGCGGCGCAAGGACGACCAGGTCGGCACGCGCTCCGACGAGCGCGCGCTGCTGGGCGCGGTGATCGACCAGGGGCTGGTCGACGTGGGACGGGCCGTCGACCCCGACAACGACCGCCTCTACACGTGGTGGGCGCCCTGGCGGAACCTGCGGCAGCGCAACATCGGGTGGCGGATCGACTACGTGTTGGCCAGCGAGCCGCTGTTCGAGGGGGTCGTCGGCTGCGAGGTGCAGGCCGAGGTGGGCACCAGCGACCACGCGCCGGTGGTGGCCACCTTCGAGGTCTGAGCCCGGCACTCGGGGGGATCAGCGCGCCACGGTCAGGTGATAGACCGGCTGCCGCACCTCCAGCGTCGCCAACAGCCGCCCCTCCTCCTGGAGGTCGAGGACTTCCTGCCCGAGGATCGCCTGCAGCTCGCGCGACCGCCGGGCCGCGACGGTCTCCAGCCGCGCGGCGGCGTACCGCCGCAGGTGGTCCTCCAGCCAGGGGGCCCCGGGCGCCTCGAACGCGAGCACCGGCTGGAGCGGGGCGGCGAACGCGACGTAGGCGATGTCGACGGTGGTTCCGTACTCGTGCGCGCTGCGGCCCGCCGCCGCGTTCGGGTTGTCGGCCCTCAGCCGGATCTGGTCCTCCGGCGTGCGTAGCGCCGACGTCACCTCGAATCGGTATGGCGGCAGCCCCATCGACCGCAGGCGCTCCTGGAAGCGCGTGCCGATCTCCTCCAGCAGCGCGAGCGCCGAGGGGGTAAGCTGCGGCTCGGAGTGGTCCAGCTCGCGCACGATCCAGTAACGGCTCGAGGCGGGGAGCTCGACCAGCCCCGCGCCCGGCTCGCGGTGCTGCGCCGGGTCCACGCCGAGCTCCCTCGCGAGGGCCACGTGGTCGGCGCCGCGGAATCTCAGGAAGCCGCGCTCTTCGGCGGCGGTCAGCAGCGGCACCGGGTGCAGAACGTCATCGAGCGAATCCGCGAGGGTCTCGATGCGCGCCTCGGCCTCGGTGAGGAGCGCCGCGAGCTCCGGGGGCGTAGCGACCGAGGCGGCGCCCGGGGATTCCTCGCCGGACCCGCCGACGTCGCCGTCACCGGCCCGGGTACCCGGCTCCGCATCGACGCAGGCGCACAGGGCCCCGGCGACCGCGATCGCGGCGAAGTGCGGAAAACGGGTCATGCCTCGAGGTCGCAGCGGCCGGCTCACGTCATCACGCCTCGCCGGGCCTCAGCTTCATGCGCGCGAGCGCCGTCGCCCCCTCCGGCTCCGGCTCCTCGACCGGGCCTGGCGCGCCTTCGGAAGACCCGTCCTCCGCCCGCGGCGCGTCGCCGAGGTCCTCGTCGGCGTCCCGTTCGGCGTAGGTGTAGTGCCGGCGGAACCAATCGGAGAAGTCGTCGGCGATGGAATACATCACCGGCACCAGCACCAGCGTGAGGAACGTCGCAAACAGAATCCCGACGATCACGGCGATGGCCATCGGTCCCCACCACTTGGCCTGCACGCCGCCCCAGTACAGCTCGGGACTGAGCGAGCCGTAGAGCCCGAAGAAGTCGAAGTTCAGGCCGGCCGCCAGCGGCACGAGGCCGAGCGCCGTGGTGACCGCGGTCAGCACCACCGGGCGCAGACGTGTCTTTCCGCCCGCCACCAGCGCCTCGCGCCGGTTCATGCCCTCGCGTTCGCGCAGGATGTCGATGTAGTCGATCAGGATGATCGCGTTGTTCACGACGATCCCCGCGAGCGAGATCACCCCGACCCCCGTCATGACGATCCCGAAGGGCATCTGGAAGAGCATCAGGCCGATCAGCACGCCCACCGTCGACATGATCACCGACGTCAGGATGATGAACGGCTTCACGACCGAGTTGAACTGCGAGATCAGGATCATCGCGATCAGCGCGAGCGCGAAGTAGAACGCGGTCGTCAGGAACGCCTGCGCCTCCGCCTGGTCCTCCTGTTGCCCCGCGAAGCGCAGCGTGTACCCGGGCGGGAGGGCCTCGGAGAATTCGCGCACCACGCCCGCGACCTCGGCCAGGACGGCGTTGGTGTTGTGGCCTGCGGCGACGTCCGCGCCGATGGTGGCGACCCTGTCGAGGTCCTTGCGCAGCACGGCGCCGTACCCGTCCTGCACGGACCACGTCGCCAGCGACGTCAGCGGCACCTGCTGACCGTCGGCGTCCACCGTCAGGTTGCGCAGCGACTCCAGGTCGGCCCGGTCCCGGGCGGCGAGCCGGACCACGATGTCGAATTCGTCCTCCGCGGTGCGGTACTTGGAGGCCTCGATTCCCTGCACGGCGATCCGGATCGCGTTGCCGACCTCCCCCGTGGAGAGCCCGTACAGCCCGGCGCGCTCGCGGTCGATGTCCACGCGCAGCTCGGGGCGCCTCTGATCCAGGTCGTTCTCGAGCCCCTGGAGCCTGGCCGCCACGGACGACGTCTCGATCAGCGTCATCGCCTGCTGCGCCAGCCGTTCCAGCACGGCCGCATCCGGCCCGACGATCTCCAGCGAGATAGGCTTGCCGCTTCCCCCCGGGCCATCCTGGGGCTTCCTGACCGTGACGTCGGCCCCGGCGATCCCCTGGCTGAGCGACGCCTCGAGCGCGCTCATCGTGCGGAAGGCGTCGTGCGCGCGGTCCTGATAGTCCACCAGGCTGAGCCGGATGGTGCCGCCGTCTCCGCCGCCCCCGCCGCGTCCCCCTCCCCCGATCGTGGCCACGACCGATTCCTGATCGTCGGTCACCTCGGATACGTCGCGAAGCCGCGCCTCGAGGCGCTCGGCCACGGAGTTCGTGAACTCCGCCCCGGTCCCGGTGGGGGCGTCCACCTCGACGATGATCTGGTCCGGCGGAATGTCCTCCGGGAAGTAGACGATCCCCGCGTTGAACCTGCCGAACGCCAACACCGTCGCGACGAAGACGGCGGCGGCTCCACCGACCACGATGGCGCGGTGGTCCAGGGCCCACCGGAGCCGCCGCTCGTAGGCGTCGATCAGGCCGGGCAGCCCGTGCTCCTGGAACCACCGCGTCGCGTGCTTGAGCAGGGAATGGTGCAGCAGGAACAGGCCGCCGACGGTCACGGCGAGCAGAAGCGCGGTGATCGGGTTCACGAGGAACACCGCCGCCGCGACCAGGGCGCCCGCTCCGATGAGCGTCCAGCGCGCGGCGGGCCGCAGCGGCCGCACCTCGCGCGGGCTGTGGTCCGCGCGCGACTCCACCCGCAGGAACATCGCGCACAGCACCGGGATGATCACCAGCGCCACGAACAGCGAGCTGGACAGGGTGATGATCAGCGTCCGGGGCAGGAACCCCATGAACTCGCCCACGATGCCCGGCCAGAACAGGAGCGGCGCGAACGCGGCGATCGTGGTCGCGGTCGCCGCGATGACCGGCGCGGCCACCTCGCCGACCGCCTTGCGCGCCGCGACGGCCCGGTCCCAGCCCTGCTCGATGTAGCGGTAGATGTTCTCCACCACCACGATCGCGTTGTCGACGAGCATCCCCAGCGCGAGGATGAGCGAGAACAGCACTACCATGTTCAGCGTCTGCCCCATGAACCCCAGCAGGGTGAAGGACAGGAACATGGACAGCGGGATCGAGATGCCCACGAAGAACGAGTTGCGCAGGCCCAGGAAGAACAGCAGCACGGCGACGATCAGGATGAGCCCCGAGAGGATGTTGTTCTCCAGGCTGCTGACCATCATGTGGATGTCCTCGGACTGGTCCGAGGTGACCTTGATGCGCGTGCTCGCGGGGAACGTCGGCAGCATCTCGTCGACCGCCGCCTTCACCGCTTCGGAGGTCGCGATGATGTTCTCGCCGGTGCGCTTGATGATGTCGAGCGTCACGACCGACGCGCCGTCCAGCCGCGCGAAGCTGTCGCGCTCCCTGTAGTCGAACTCGACGGTCGCGAAGTCGCGCAGGTAGATCGGCCGCCCGGCGCGCTCGAGCACGACGATGTCCGCGAGCCCGGCCGGGTCGTCGAACTCGCCGTCCACGCGCACCAGGTACTTCATCGGCCCGACGTCGATGCTGCCGCCGGGGATGTTCACGTTCTCGGACCGGATCGCGTCGATCACGTCCTGGAAGGCCAGGTCGTAGGACTTGAGCTTCGCGAGGTCGATGTCGACCGAGACCTCGCGCTCCAGGTCGCCGCGCAGCGGCGCCTCCAGGACCGAGGGGATCTGCTCCAGGCGATCCTGCAGCGCCTCGCCGACCTCGCGCAGCTGCGCCGCGCCGTACTGGCCCGACACGTTCACCTGCATGATCGGCTGCTCGGACAGGTTGAACTCGACGACCGCCGGCTCCTCCACGTCGTCCGGGAGGTCGGGCCGCGCCAGGTCGACCTTCTCGCGCACCTGCGCGAGGGCGTCCTCCACGTCCAGGTCCGCGTCGAACTCCGCGGTGATGCTCGAGTAGCCCTCGATGGACGTCGACGTCAGCTCCTTGATGTCGGCGATGGTGTTGAGGTCCTCTTCGATCACGCGCGTGACGAGCTGCTCGACGTCCGACGGCGACGCGCCCGGATAGATCGTGTTCACCGCGATGAACGGGATCGTGACGTCCGGGTTCGCCTCCCGCGGAAGCGCCTGGTAGGAGAGCAGGCCCATCACGGCGATGATGACCATCAGCACGAGCGCGCTCGTGCGGTGGCGCAGCGCCATGCTCGTGAGGAAGAACTCCTTGAAACGCGAGAGCTCCCGGGGGTCGTCCGGCTGGCCGCCCAGCGAGTCGAGGTGCGAGCCGTGCGGCGGGCCCGCGTTGCGGCCGTTTCCTTTGCCGTCGCCTCGCGAGATCATTCGATCAACTCCGGCGCGGCTACGTCTCCCGGCGCGCCGCGCTCCTCCACCACGTTCAGCCTGTCTCCGTCCGACACGCGGTGCTGACCCAGTACGATGACGAGGTCGCCGGACTCCAGGCCCGCCTCGATGACGACGCGGCCGGCCTCGGCGGCGCCCGTCTCCACGGGGCGGACCTCCGCCGTCCAGCCGTCGCCGTCCGGAACGGCGACGTAGACGACGAAGCCGCCCTCGTCGCGTATGAGCGCGTCCTGCGGCACGACGATCGCCTCCGCGAAGTTGCGCAGCGGCAGGCGAATGTTCGCGCTCATCTCCGGCTTGAAACGTCCGTCGCGGTTGTCCACCCGTACCTCGATGGGGAACGTCCGGCTGCGGTTGTCCACCGCCGAACCCACGAACGACACCGTGCCCGGCTCCTCGACGCCGATCGCCTCGAAGCGAATCACCACTTCGCGGCCGGTCGCGACGTCCGCGGCGAAGCGCTCGGGCACCGCGCCGACCACCTTCACGGGAGAGGTGTCCACGATGCGCGCGACCGGGGTGCCCGGGGACACGGTGCTGCCCAGCTCCACCATGCGCTCCTCGAGGAAGCCGGCGAACGGCGCGCGCACTACGGTCCGCGCGAGCCGCTGCTCGAGGTTCGCGAGGTTGGCGGCGGCCTGCTCGGCGTTGGAGCGGGCCTCGAGATAGGCGATCTCGGAGCCGATGTTCTCCACTTCCCAGAGCACCTTGCGGCGCTCGTGGGTGGTCCGCGCCAGGTCCGCGACCGCGCGCGCCTGGTCGGCCTGCGCGCTCAGCACGCGGTCGTCGATCTTCGCGAGCGCCTGTCCGGACCGGACCTGCGCTCCCCGCTCCTGGTAGACCTGGCGGATCACGCCGGCCTCCTCGGCGGCGACGACGACGTCCCGGTTGGCCTCGACCACGCCGATGACGGTCACGAACTCGGTGAACGGGCCGGCGCGCGCCTCCTCCACCTCGACGTTGACGGCGCGCACGAACTCGGCGGCCTCGGTGCCCCGCGCGACCTCGGTCGCGGCCTCCGCGTCCTCGGCTCCGCCGCCGCACGCGGGCAGCGCGAGCGCGGCGCCGAGCACGAGGAAGCCGGGAATCCGTCTATCCATGAACGACATGCCTTATGGCCTCCCCAGTCTCGCAGGAGGCAGCTCGATCGGCTCCTCCGTGTCCACCAGCGGCACGACACCCACCGCCCGGTCGAGACGCGCCCGCGCGACCAGATAGTCGTACGCGGCCTGCGCGTAGTTGAATTCGCTCTGCCGCAGCGCCAGCTCGGAGTCGGTGACCTCGAGCTGTCCGCTGATCCCTTCCCGGAACTGCGCGCGCACGATCGTGAAGCCGCGCTGCGCCTCCTCCACCGCCTGCCGCTGCGCCTCGGCGCGCTCGTGCGATTCCAGCACCTGGTCGTACTGCGTGCGGACGTCGTTCTCGGCGCGGTCCAGCGCCAGGTCGTAGGCGGTCTGCGCCTGCTTCAGGGCCGAGCGCCTCTGGTCGATGCGGGCCAGCCGCTGGGTGCCCTGGAAGATCGGCCAGCTCACCTCCAGCCCGACCGCCGCGGTCTCCACCCGCTGGCGCTCGTTTTCGCCGAAGAAGGACAGCCCCCCCTCCTCCTGGGCGCGCACGGAGTAGTTGCCGAAGACCGTGATCCTGGGCAGGTACCCGACCTGCTCCACGCGCATCTCGGCCTTGCGGAGCGCCTGGGTCATCTCGAGCTGCTTCAGGTCGGCGCGCCGCTCGCGCATGACTTCGAGCAGCTCCTCGACCTCGCGCTCTTGCGGCCGAGTGATGCCGGCCACGAAGAGCGCGCCCGTCGCTTCACCGGCGACCGCGCCGGGTGTCGCATCGCCGGACACGCTCGCGAGACCCGGTTCGCGCGCGTCCGAGGCCAGCAGGCCGGGATCGACGAGCGACCCCTGCACGCTCAGCGAGTCGATCGCGTCGAGTCCGATCTCGATCGCGAGGGTGCGCTTCGCGGACTGCAGCGCCGCGCCCGCGCGCCGGACGTCGGGCTCCACGTTGTTGCGCTCCACGCGCAGCCGCAGCGCGTCGTATTCGGACGCCAGGCCGGCCCGGTGCAGCGCCTCCGTCTCGCGCAGCGTCAGCTCGATGCGCTCGAGGCTGTTGGCGCTGAGCCGCTCGGCCTCCTGCGCGAGCAGGACGTCGAAGTACGCGATGCGCGTGCGCGTGGCGACCTCGTGCGCCCGCGCGCGCACGCCCACGCTCTGCACCGCCCTGTAGGTGGACGCAGCGCCCGCCCCGACGATGACCTCCGGCTGGAACACGTTCTGCTCGGCCAGGGCGGTGAACGTCCATTCGTTCTGCGACCCGAACGGCACCGGAATGACCTCGTTCGGGTCGGCGTCCGGGTCGAAGATGATGGCCGGCAGGAAGCCCTGCTGGCGCTTCACGTTGCGGGTGTATCCGCTCGTGAACTCGAGCGTCGGGAGGAACGCCCCGTAGGCCTCGCGCACGCGCCCTTCCGCTCCGCGCAGGCTCAGTTGGGCGTCCATCAGGTCGCGGCTGTTCTCGAGCGCCAGCCCGATCGCGCGCTCAAGCGTGAGCGGGGGCGCCTGCGCGGCCGCGGGCGCGGAGTCCGCGCCCGGCGACACCTGTTGCGCTCCCGCGCCCGGCGCGGCGACCGCCGTGATCATCAGAGCGCCGGCGGCGGTCCGCCGGACGCGTCGGAACATCGTCATGAGGCCTCTTCTTTCACGAGAGCGGTCCCGGCGCCGGCGAAGGGATCCTCCCGGGGCAGCCAGCCCCGGTACAGGGAGTCCATCGCCGCATCGACCAGCCCCTCGAATTGCTCCGCGTTCTCCACGACGTGCGCCAGGTGCCCCGACAGGTACAGCGAGATGAGACCGTGCAGGAGACCCCACGCCACGAGCGCTCCGTGGCGCGGCTCGGGCACATCCAGCTCGCCCGCCGCGACGGCGCGGCGCAACAGCTCCGTGACGAATTCGAACGACTCGTGGTCCGGCATCGACTCGTGCTCGGAGGGCTCGGGGCAGTCGACCATCTGGGCCACGCCCGGGATGTCGAACATGACGCGGAAGTGCGCGGTGTTCTCCATCGCGAAGCGCACGTATGCGTATCCGGTGGCGCGGTGCTGCTGCGCCGGCGTGGCGTCGGGGCCCGCCTCCGCGAGCGCCCTGCGCATGTACCTGAGCAGGAAGTTCATCGCCTCGGACACGAGGCTGCGGATGAGATCGTCCTTGTCGCGGAAATACAGGTAGATGGTTCCCGGCGAGTACTCGATCCGCTTCGCGATGGCCCGCATCGAGAGGGCGTCCATGCCGCCCTCGGACATGAGCTCGCGCGCGGCCTCGAGGATGGTCGCGCGCAGGTTCTCGCGCTCCCGCTCCCGCCGTTCGGTTATGCCCATCCGGCCGCAAGCCTCGCCAGGGTGATAAACATGGGCCAACAACTTAACACCGTTCAGCAACCGCCGGTAGGCGTGTCACCGGCTGTCCGTAACGATTCTGAAACAAGTACGGGGTAAACATTTGACGGGTCCGCGGTGCCCCCGCGGACCGGACCCCGCGCTAACCGTACGGACGGGCCTCGCGCGGGTTTCAGCCGGTTGGATTCGGGGTTTCTTCGGTATGCGGGCCCGAGGCCGCGGGGAACCGCAGTACTGCCCCTTCCCGTCGATCCGCCCGAGGGCGGCGCGGCCTCCTCGCGACCAGGAAGCCGTCGTGGAAGGTGAGGCGCTCTTCGAGCAGGCAGATCCGGGCCTCGGCGGCGTCCAGCCGCGTACGGGCGAGGCTCAGATGCTCGGCCACGAGGTCCCTGAGCACGCCGACGGTCACCTCTCCGCGCGCATCGGCTCGCCTGTCGAGGACCGAACGCACCACCAGCCCGAAGCAGAACGCCCCCGCCGAGAACACCAGGAATATCACTGCCATGATCGCGCGCCTCCCAAGAGCTTCCTCGACCGGACCCCGCCGAGACCGGGATTCGGTGGTCATCTATACTTTGTGTTATAAAGTACTTCTGTCAAGTCAGTTCAACGGCCAGCGAGTGTTGAGCCTGCTCGCGGGAGCGAGCGGAACGGCTACAGGGTCGCGATCGCGTTGTTGTTGATGTTGTTGCCGTAGGCGCGCTTGAACGCGACTTTCCGCTCGAGCGCCCCGATGACGACTTCGCTGAAGTTCACGCCCGTGATCTTCTGCGCGCTGCCCAGGCCGCCCGGGCTGAAGACGTTTACCTCCATCAGCTTGTCGCCGACGATGTCCAGCCCCACGAGGAACATCCCGTCGTAGATGAGTTTTGGGCGCACCATCTCCACGAGGCGCAGCTCGGTCTCGCCGATCTCGGCCGGGGCGATGCTGCCCCCCGCGGAGATGTTGGAGCGGATGTCGCCGTTCTTGTTGACGCGCCGGATGGCCGCGTACTCGCCTTCGTGCTGGAGGGCCTTCCCGTTCATCACGAAGAGGCGGATGTCCCCCTCGGCGGCGGCCTCCAGGTATTCCTGGACGACGACGTATCCGTCCCGCCGAATGGCGTCGACGATCTGGTTGAAGTTGGCGCCGTCGTCGTCGTCGAGCAGGAAGACGCCGCGGCCGCCGGAGCCCTGCAGCGGCTTCAGCACCGCGCGGCCCTCCTGCTCCTCGACGAAGCGCTTGATCTCCTCGACGTCGCGCGTGATCAGGGTGCGCGGGCGCACCTCTTCGGGGAAGTGCTGGAAGTACGTCTTGTTGAGGGCGTTCGCGAGGGCGGCCGGGTCGTTGAGGACGATGGTGCCCCGGCGCACGGCGAGCTGCGCGAACAGGATGCCGCAGGCCTGGGCCCACGGCCGCGTCTCGGCGTCCTCGGCCGGGTCGTTGCGAAGCAGCAGGGCGTCCAGCGCGTCCACGCACAGCCGCTCCCGGCGTCCGTCCTTCCCTCGCAACGCGTCCAGGTACTCCTGCTGCTCCTGGTAGGGGTTCTTGCGCTCGGGCGCGGCGCGGGCGATCGCGTGGATCGATCCATCGGGGTCGTACACGAAGTCCGCGACGCCCATGAGCCAGGCGTCGTGTCCGAGGTTGGTGGCCGCGCGCGCGAGGCGGACCGTCGTGTATTCGGCCATTTCGGATTCGACGTCATTGATCACGAAGCCGATCCTCACCACGCCCTCCTGGGAACGAGGTCCACGACGGACATCCCCTTCCGGATGGCGTCGAGCCGCTCCGAGGCGCCGGCCATTTCCAACCACCTCGGAACCAGCGGAGCAGGACGTAGCACGCCGCGTGCCTGGAGGTCCGCGATGTCGGCGGCGTGTTCCGGCGTGATCTTGCCGATGAAGAACGGGTCCAGTGCGCCGCCGCCTTCCAGGTGATGCAGGAGCCGGACGAGGCCGCGCAGGTACACGGCGTCCTTGGTCAGCCCGCCGCTCCTGAACACCCTCATGGAGGCGGTGAAGGCGGAACGCTCCGAGAGCCGGGCCAGTTTCGTGAGCTCCCGCCAGACCTCCATGAAGGATGCGCCCTCGCTCATGCGGTGGACCGCGAGCACGCGCGCGGCGAGCAGCCGGAGGCGTTCCCGGGTGAGTCCCCCCACCAGGTACTCGGCGAGCACCGCCAGTCCCTCCTGCAGCTCTTCGTAACCCGCGAGCCCCGAGAACAGCTGCTTCAGCGGCTGGGCGGCTCCGTTGAGGTAGGTGACGATGTGCGTGCCCACCTCGTGCTGGATCAGCGCCTCGGCGCGGCGCTCGGAGATCGACAGCCCCTCCGCGATCATCAGGTTGCCCCGGCTCACCATGAGCCCGCTGATGTCGTCGCGGATCTGCACCTTCGATCCCAGGTCGGGCAGGGTTTCCCGGTAACGGTCGAGCTCGCGGCGTGCCAGATCCGCGAAGGCGAAGCAGTCCAGGCGGCCCCGCTCCGCCGCGTCCGGTTCGCTGCCGACCTCCTGCACCCCGTCCCCGGCGTCCTCGCCGGCGCCCGGATCGGGAACCGGGTGGATCGCCTCCAGCAGGCCCTCGGCGAGCCGCAGGAGCTCGTCTTCCACCGGTCCGTAGAGCTGCATGCTGGCGTAGAGGAAGCGCGGGGTATTGCGCACCTCGAGCATCGAGAGCTGGGCACCGAGGGCCGCGCGCTGTCCCCGGAACAGCGAGGACAGCGTCGGATCGGAGACGGCCGATATGTCGATCGCGTACAGCTCCGCCTTCGCTTCCTCCGGGTCGAACGTGAGCGGCCGGTAGCGGAACTCGGGTTCGGTTGCGAAGCCGCCCTCGGAGAACGCCTCCCAGGCCTCGCCGACGTCGACCGGCGTCAGCGCCATGAGGAAATCGAAGCGCCCGGCGATGTCCGTCAGCCTGCGGTCCACGTCCCAGTCCGCCTCGGCCACCAGCGACCGGCCGAGCTCGCGCCAGTCCGTCGGCTCGTAGACCGAGCACTCGCGGGCGTAGCGGGCCGCGGCCTCCTTCGCCGCGCGGTCCACGCCCGCCGAGATGCTCCGCAGCACCATCGGGAAGACCTCGCGCGACGCCGGGTCGCGGTAGATCGCCGACACCTCCAGGCCGATCCGGTGCGCGCCGATCGCGCTCGCGTCCTCCGGGTCCAGGAGGGGAGGCAGCCCCGGCGCCGAGCAGTCGTCGCCGCTCTCCACCTCCACCTCGGGCGCCCGCGCCAGCCGCATCTCGCGCAGCGCCTCCTCGAGCGCCTCCGCGACCTCGTCCGGCAGCGCCGGCGGGGCCTGGTGGATCCGGAAGCGCGCGGGCGGGACCAGGCGCGCGCCCGGCCGCCCGTATTCGCGGGCGTCCACCCCCCAGACCTCGAGGAGCAGGACGCCATCGAGCCGCCCGGCGAGCTCCGAGGACACCCGGCGCACGAGCGGGAGGGCGTCGAAGTCAGGATCCTCGGCGATCAGGTGCGACGCGCCGCAGCCCACGAGGCTCGCCGTGCCGGGATCGGCCGGGGCGCGGTGCACGACCAGGAACGGCAGGGGTCTGTCTAGGTAGAGCCGCCCGCCGCCCGGGATGCGCAGGTGGACCGGCGCGCCGGCCCGGATGGACTTCGCGACGGCATCCAGGGTCGCCTCGTCGATGCGCGCCGGCGACCAGGGGTCGGGCGCGATCGCGGGGGCGTCCGCGCGCGGGAGCGCGTCAGGCGGCGGGCGTGCGGCTTCCGTCTCGCTCACCGCGCCGCCGGGAGAAAGGCCAGCGCTTCGCTCACGGGCTCCACGGTCGCCGCGAGCGCGTCCCGAAGTTCCGGTATGCGCGCGGCGTCGGGCCGGCCGGTCCATTCGTCCATGAACGTCTTCTTGAACTCGATCGCGAGCGCGCAGCCCGAGCTCGGAAACCGCTCGTGGACCCACCGGGGCAAGTAGCCGCCCCTGAACCTCACGTTCTCGCGGACGTCCAGGCCGGGCGCCGCGCCGCGCAGCGACGCGAGGAACGCGTCCGCCGCGTGCCCCCAGCGTGCCCGGTCGAGCGTGCCCGTGCCGAGGTTCACTTCCGGGTTCTCGGACGCCGGCGCCGGCGCCGCGTCGGGCCCGTCACGCCGGTGGTTGTAACTGTGGATGTCGAACACGACGAAGTTCCCGTGCCGCTCCGCGACCTCGCGCAGGACCGCCTCGAGCGCGCGATAGAACGCCCGATGGATCGCGCGCGAACGCCGCACGAGGGCGTCCGGCGGCTGCGCCCGCCAGAGGTTCAGCCCCCAGGCGTCCTCGGGCGCCCCGTAGACCGCGCCTTCCGGGGGCCGGTTCAAATCGACCTCGAAGCGGGAACGGTGCGCGATGACGCGCGTAGGGGCGACGAGCGTCCACTCGGCCGTGAACGGGTCCTCCTCCCTGAGGCGCTCGGCCGCGTCGAGCGCCATGAGCGCCGCGACCTCCGGCCGGAGGTCGTGCCCCTGGTGGGTGGCGGTGGCCACGACCGGGCCGGCGCCGGCGCGCTGGATGGACCAGGCCGGCGCGGCGCCGGCCAGATCGCCGGCGTCGGGTGGGGTGCGGCCTGGGTCCATGAGAGGCGACGGTTGCTAGGGTCGATGACGGCGCTGGCGTCGGGAGGAGATGCGACGATCGTGCCGGGCGCAGCGCCGCCTTCGGAGGGCCCGGCGCGCCCTGGGCGGGCCGCGCATCGGTCGTTTCAGCGCGTCGGGTCGCGCGGCAGCGCGCCCGTGAGGACGCGCGCACCGGCTTCGGTGATGACCACGTCGTCCTCTATGCGGACGCCGACCCCGCGCAGCTCGGGTGGGGCGCCGAGGTGATCCGTCGGCACGTACAGGCCGGGCTCCACCGTCAGCACCATCCCGGGTTCGAGCGGCACCGGTCCGTCCGGCGTCGCGTAGTCGCCCACGTCGTGGACCTCCAGCCCGAGCCAGTGACACGTGCGGTGCGGGATGATGTCGGCGTGCGGCGCTCCGCCCGCGTCACCGGACGCCGAGGCGGGCGCGTCGGCGACGAGCCCGAGGTCCCGCGCGCCGTCGCGCAGCACCGCGAGCGCCGCTTCGTGGACCGACGCCTCGCTGCCTCCGACCCGGCAGGCCTCGATCGCCGCGCGCTGCGCCCGCACGACGACGTCGTGCAGCTCCGCCGCCGCGCCGCCGACCGCGCCGTCCACCGCCCAGGTCCTGGTGACGTCCGCCGCGTACATGTCCACCCGCGCGCCGGCGTCGATCAGCACGAAAGCGCCGCCCGCGAGGCGGTGCGCGTTGCGCGTGTAGTGCAGGACCACGGCGTTCGCGCCGCCGGCCACGATGGTCTCGAACGCAGGACCATCCGCTCCCCGGGACCGGAACGCGGCCTCGAGCGCGGCCTGGACCTCCCATTCGCCGGCCCCCGGCTTCGCCGCAGCGCGCGCCTCCTCGAAGGCCGCGACCGTGACGTCACACGCCGCCTGGATGAGCGCGAGCTCCCTGCGCGACTTGACGCGCCGGAGCGGGTCCAGGAGTCGCCCGGGGTCGGTGACGGTCGCCAGGCCGACGCCGCCGCGCTGCCGGGCCTTGCGGTTGCGGGCCAGGGCCTCGCGCAGGGCGCGATCGGCGGGCTCGGCGGTGCCCAGCCGATAGAAGAGCGTGTCGATCCTGGCGAACAGGCCCGCCAGGTGGTCGTCCAGCGTTTCCAGCGGCAGCGTGGCGTCGGCGCCGAAGCGCTCGGCGGCTTCCCCGGGGCCCAGACGCGGCCCCTTCCAGCGCTCGACCTCGGCGTCACGGGACTCGACGAAGAGCCGGAACGGGGCGTCCGCGTCGGAGGGATCCAGCAGCGCCACAGCGCCCCCGTCCCGCCAACCCGTCAGGTAGTAGAGCTCCGGGTCGGGCATGTACCTCAACTCCGCGTCCCGCCCGATGCGCAGCTCGGGAGCCGCGGGCAGGAGCACCGCCCCGCCGTCGGACACGCCCTCGAGCACGCGCGCGCGGCGAGCCGCGAATTCCTCCTTCTCCTCGGCGGTCGGCGCGGGGTCCGAACGCGGCGCCCCTCGGGCTTCGCTCATGGGCGGGAGGATAGGGGCGCGGCGGGCCGCGTGCACGCCCGCTCCCGGCGAAGGGAGGCCCGGGGGACGACAGGGGATCCGGGAGGTGATCCCTGCCGCCCGCGCCGGGCCGGTCGCGTGAAGTCTGAAGGAAGGAAGGTTCCCGTACTGCCTCGGACGCTACATCGGGAGCCAGTAGGTCAGCTTCACGGCGAGAACGTTCTCTCCTTCCGCCCGCACGGCGTCTCCGAGTTGGCCGAAGCCGACGGCGGATCCGTCGGAGCCGCTGGACGACCGGTTCTGCTGCCACACCACGAACAGCGTGCTTCCGGGTCGCCATTCCCAGCGGACGACGGCGTTGCTGCGGAAGGAGAGTATGTGAAAATCCTGTTGGCCGAGGACGAACTCGGCGTCTCCGTCCCGGACGAGCAGGGACCCATCCGCCTGCTCCGTCGCGGGGATGTCGGTACCGTAGAACAGCAGGTCGACGGTCCTCGGGGCCGCGAGCTCGCCGAGGCGGAGGAAGTCGCCCGATGCGGCGAAGGGCTCCGCGTACAGCTCGAAGCTCAGGTCGGGAGACAGGCCGACGTTGGCGCGCATGGGCGCGGCGACCTCACGGCGGTCGACGACGCCGAAGACGTATCGGCTCCCGAACGTCTCCTCGCGGCCATCGGCGAGCGAGCTCACGAACTGGCGGGCGCTCTCCCATGACGCGAAGCGGGGCTGGAACGAAACCTCGAGGCGGTCCGTGAGACGGCCGACCAGGTTCGAGCCGAGGCGAAATCCGCCGCCGCCGAGCTCGTCGCCGAAGACGTTCAGGCTCAGGCCGTAGCGCGTGTCGTTGTTGTAGTTGCTGTCGAACGAACCGTTGAGGTTCCAGCCGCGCGGCTGCAGCATGAGCGGCCCGCCGCGCGTCTGCGTGTCGCTCTGGGCGCGCAGATTAGTGGAGTACCTCAGGTTGCTGAACCAGAAGTTGCTCCACTGCGCCCACGCGCTGGCCAGGAGCCACGTGTTGATGCGCTCGCCGCCGAGGTTCCAGCCGTTTTCCAGGCCGGTCTCCACTTCCCACTGGCGGAAGACCTTCCCGGGGTCCGTGCTCCGGTACCGGACGAACGCCCACTGCCAGATCCGGTCCGGATCGGTGAGCCGTCCGAGGTCGTTGATCTCGAACGAGGGGGAGTTCAGCCAGACGCCGCCGTTGTAGCGGAGGCGGCCCGTCTGCTTGTTGCCCCGCAGCGCGGCCGAGACGCCCGACATGGACGTGGCGAGCGGGTCGACCTCGACGTGGTCCTGGTCGGGCCGCTGGAAGGCGTGGATCCGGTTGGTCTGCAGGTTGGTGATGGCCTCCGGATCGCCCGCCACGTGGCTGAAGTTGACGTGCGCGTACAGGTTGTAGGTCCCGCCGGACGCGCGATGGTGCAGGTCGAGCCCACCGGCGTACGCGCGCTCGGCGGCCGCGCCGAACAGCGGCTCGCCGGCGTCGAGCTCCCCCATGTCCCGCGCCACCGCGGTGAGCATCATCCCCACCGTGGACGCGTCCGGCCCGAACTGCTGGTTCAGGCGCAGGGCGCCGAAGGCGGTCCGGGGCTCGACGCGAAACTCGGAGATCCGTCCCGTCTCGCCGTCGAACGCCGAGGCCGTCTCCTGGTCGGTGACGGCCGCGACCACCCCCACGGTCAGGCCCGATTCGAGGCGCCCCGTCAGCTTCGCCGCGCCCAGGATGCTGCTGGTGCGCGGAACGTCGACGAAGTCGCCGACCACCCGCCCGCGGGGCCGCGCCCCGATGCGGCGCGAAAAGTACATGTTCGCGCCCTGCGTCGTGAAGTTCTGCGCGCCCTCGATGAAGAACTGCCGGCGCTCGTCGAAGAAGGTCTCGAAGCCCGACAGATCGACCACCGCGGGGTCGGCCTCGACCTGGCCGAAGTCGGGGTTCAGCGTGGCGTCCAGGGTGAGGTTCGGGCCCAGGCCCATCTTCACGTCGACGCCGACGCGCGCGGTTGCATCCGCTTCATCGAGGAAGGGGTTCGCGGCGTCGAACGCGCCCTCGCTACGGAAGGTCGCCTCGCTCGCGACGTACGGGAGCACCTCCAGGCGGCGCGAGGGGGTGAGGCCGGTGATCCCGTCCAGGCTGCCCATGCGCGACGACCAGCCGGTCTCCTCGCGGTCGATCAGGACCCAGTACAGGTCCTCGTTCCCGTCGGGTATGTAACGGTTGATGTTCAGCCCCCAGTCCTGCTCCTCGCCGCGGGCGAAGCGCAACTGGGAGATCGGGATGCGCAGCTCGGCCGTCCAGCCGAACGCGGGATCCAGCGCGGTGCGGGCCTGCCACACGGGGTCGAACGTGCCGTCGCGGTGGTACTCGTCGTCGCCGGGGTGGTACCAGTCCAGACGCACGCCCCCGGCGGTGACCGCGAAGGTGTACGCCGTGCGGCCATCCTGGTAGGTGTCCAGCGATACGATGAGCCGCTCGGCGTTGCCGGCCTCATCGCGGCGCGTCAGGCGCCGCTCCAGGTTTACGGGGTCGCGGGTCTCCATGCGCGCGCCGATCCAGAGCGCCTGGTCGTCGTACAGGAACGCGATCTCGGTCCGGACGGACGGCGCGGCTCCCTGCACCGGCTCCTTCTGGACGAAGTCGTCGAACCATTCCGCGCGTGCCCACACGTCCTCGGAGGGGGAGCCGTCGAGCTCGATCTGGCCGGCGAGCCGGACCGCCAGCGCCTGCTTCCCGCGGTCGTCGAGGCCACCGTCGCCGCCGCCCGGGGTTTGGGCCGCGGCGGGGGGTGCCAGCGACAGGGCGAGCGCGAGCCCCAGGCTCGACGCGATCCGTCCGGGAGGGCGCGCCGGGCGCCGAGCGAGGCGACGCCGTGCGATTTCGCTGGCTTGCATGCGTTGCGTGGTGGTGAGGTTGCTCCCGCGTGGCGTCCTTCCACGCTAAGCCTCGCGCCGTGAGCCGCGATCCGGGTTCGGCCATGTTCGTGTGCGGGAGTTGTCAGGGCTTCGTGGGGGCCGCGAGAGCATGGCACGCGGAGCGCGCGCGCCGTAGACTCAGCGGCACGCATTCGACACGGGACGGAGAGGCGCGGTGTCCAGAGACGAGAAGCGGCGAGTGGCCCGGGCGGTGGGCGCGATCCTGATCGTGGTCACGGGCGGGGCATGCGGCGGCGACGACGGCGTGACCCCGCCGCCCCAGGTGGACGAGGGGCTGGCCTTCGGCTACACGGGCGATCGCTCGGGGGTGTTTGCGGCCGAGGGCGATCCGATCATCGTCGGCATCGATATCACGCCGGGCACCTGGGCCGCGGCCGTCGACACCGACACCGGGTTCGTGCTGGTCGGGTCGATGGCGGGCGCGCTCCCGCTGGTCGACCTGTTCTTCCTGACGGTCTCCGATCCCGCGGTTCCGGGCTCGACCGACTTCGGCACCGCGGTCGGCGGCGCCGGGATCGTCGCGTTCGATTTCGACGCCAGCGTCTCGCTCGAGATCGACTCCATCCTGGCAGCGATCGACGAGACGAAGGTGTACGTGTTGTCGGAAGGCACGCTGACGCTGACGTCGCTCACCTCGTCGCGCGCCGCGGGCTCGGTCACCGGATCCGGCCCGCGCCTGGACGGCGGTCCCCGGCTGTTCGTGGTGGACGGCACGTTCGACGTGCCGGTGGTCGACGCGTCCGTGGTGGCCGCGGCGGTGCCCGCCGGACTGCTACCGGTACGCTAGAACCCGTCCGGGTCGGGCCGGTCCCAGGTCTGTTCGTCGTGCCGCCGCTCGGCCTCGGCGATCTCGTCCAGGTCGAGGGGGCCGGGACGCTCGATGGCGTCGCCCCGTTCCAGGGCTTCGATCTCCGCGTCGCTGACCCCGGCGCCGAAGGACCCGCGCCTGGCGCGCCGCAGGGCGAGCCCGCCGCCCACCGCGACCAGCAGCGCCAGCGCCGGCCAGAGCAGGCTCACGGCCCCCCGTCGTCGCCGCCCGCCGCCGCGCTGTCGCGCGCCTGAGGCACCGGCGACGCGGCGGTCGTGTCGGCGGCGCGGGCCCGCCAGGCCGCGGCGCGGCGCGCGGCTTCGGCGGCCGCCAGTTCCGCGAGCGCCGCCCGCTGGCGGTCGATGAACTCCCTTCTCTGCGGAGAGTCGAGGACGTCGGGCAGCGCCAGCCGCATCGGCCTGCTGGCCTCGAAGCGTCCGTCGCCGTCGGCGTCCCACGCTTCGCGCTCGATGACATCGTCCCCGTCCAGGTCCTCCAGGCGCAGGCGCGCGGCGTCGCCCGCACCGACGAGGTAGGCGCGCGACGGGCCCGCCTCCGACGCCAGGAATCGCACCGTCAGGACGTGGGACCGCGCTCCGTCCGTGCAGTTCGCTTCGTAGGAGGAACGGGCCAGCAACGCGCTGTCGGCCAGCGGGAAGCCGCCGACCCGCAGGTCCAGAGGTCCGCGGCCGTCCGGCGTCGGAGGCGGCGGCGCGGGCGGCTCCAGAGCGAGGCGCAGCACGCCGGTGTGCCGCTCCCCATTGCGGGCGGACAGCGAGTAGAAGAGGCGCACGTCCTCGAGGGCCCTCGGACCGGGCGAGGCCGCCGGCAGGAAGCGCGGGACGGAATCGGCGTCCAGCAAGCAGTCGACGTCCCGCCGATCGTACTCCAGCCACACGGTGTCCGGGACGGTGATCGGCGCCGGCGGCTCGCCCCCGGCGATCTCGGCGTCGCGGAGGGCGAGCGAGTAGTACGTCAGCGGCTCGCCCCAGCCGCGCTCCCCGGCCGCCGGCGCCGGCGCTTCGGCACCGGCGTCGGTTGCGACGTCGGCGCCGGCGTCGGGCGCGCGCGCCGCCGCCGCCGGTCCGCCCGCCAGGCGGAACGGCGCCGGCACCGCCAGCCGCAGCGCCTCCGGGTGCGCGGCGCGCTCGCCCTCCGAGCGCGCGGCGAGCACGAGGGGAATCCGCAGCGTGGGCGGCTCCGGCAGCGTGTCGGCCGCGTCGGCCTCGGGGTCGCCCGGAGCTGACGGAGGCGGCTGCGCGGCCGCGGGCGGGCCGGCCGGCGCCGCAACACCCTCTTCCCCGGCGTCGGGTGCCCCCGGCGCGTCCTCCGCCGGCGGCGCGACGTCATCCTCCCCCGGCGCGGGGGCCCGCTCCGGCCGGCGCAGGCGCTCGAGCGTCGCGGCGTCGAAACGGGCAGCCGAAGCGGCGCTCCCGTCCTCGAGGAGCAGAACGACCTCCAGCGGGAAGTCGGGTCCGGCGTTGCGCGGTGAGAGCACGAGCGCGAGCGCCACGAGGGCCCCGGCGCTCGCGACCGCGAGCACCGTCCGGCGGCTGGGGGCGCGCGTCCCGCCCACCAGTCAGGCCGCCACGTAGTTGAGGCCCGAGCCGGTGTTGAACAACACCACCTCGGCGTCGGGACCTATGCGCCCGGCGGCCGCCAGCGCCCGCGCGGCCGCCAGGGTGGCGCCGCCCTCCGGGCAGGCGAAGACGCCCGTCGCGGCGCCGAGGTCACGGACCCCGCGCTCCATGTCGGCGTCGGAGACCGCGACTGCGTGGCCTCCCGACTCCCGCAGCGCCCGCAGGATCAGGAAATCGCCCACGGCGCGGGGAACGCGCAGGCCGTGGGCTCGCGTCGACGCCGCCCCGTGCCACGGTTCGGCGGCCGAGGCGCCGGCCGCGAACGCGCGCACGATCGGCGCGCACGTGTCGGACTGCACCGAAACCATCGCCGGCCTCGGACCGGCCCCCCAATCCATCTCTTCCATCTCCTCGAACGCCTTCCACATCCCCACGAGTCCCGTTCCGCCCCCGGTGGGGTAGACGATCACGTCCGGCAGCCGGCCTCCCAGCTGCTCGAAGAGTTCATACCCCATCGTCTTCTTGCCCTCCACCCGGTAGGGCTCCTTCAGCGTGGACAGGTCGAACCAACCGTGGCGCGCGACCCCCTCCGCGACCACCGCGGCGGCGTCGGTGATGAGGCCGCGCACGAGCCGCAAGTCGGCCCCCAGCGCCCGGATCTCCTCGAGGATCGGCACGGGCGTGTCGTCGGGCACGACGACGTGCGCCCGCAATCCGGCGGCCGCCGCGTACGCAGCCGCGGCCCCCCCGGCGTTCCCGGCCGAGGGGATCGCGACCTCCGCGACGCCGAGCTCGCGCGCCCGCGCGATCGCCATCGACAAGCCGCGCGCCTTGAACGACCCCGTCGGATTCTGCCCTTCGTCCTTGACCCACGCGCGGCCGACCCCCAGCGCGTCGGCGAGGCGAGGCGCGTCGATCAGCGGCGTGAAGCCCTCGCCCAGCGTGACGCGATTGCGGGCGTCCCGAAGCGGCAGGACCTCCGCGTACCGCCACATGTCGGGAGACCGCCCGGCGAGCGTTCCCGGCCGCAGGGGGGCGGGCGTCAGGTCGTAGCGGGCGTAGAGCGGCTTCGCGCAGCACGGCGACAGCCCGATGGGCTCGTCCGCGCCGAACGCGCCGCCGCAGGCCGTGCATTCGAGGCGCGCCGGACCGCCCCCCGCGGCGCGCCCGGCGGCGGGCTGGGAGGTCGGGGTCTGGGTGGTCGTCGGCATCGCGTCGGGAGCGTCGTCGGATTGGCACGTTTCGGCCGCGCATGGCATTCTGGCGCTTCGGCGGCCCGGCGAGAGAACATACGGGTTCGGCAACCATCGGGCCTCCCCCGCGCATCGCATGTGGGCGGGAAGAACACCCCGGGACTTCGGAGGCATGGACGACGCCCAGCTGATCGAGCGTGCGAGGTCCGGCGATGCAGCGGCGATGCGCGATCTCTACCGCCGCTACTCCGCGCACGTGTACGCGGTCGTCCGACGGATCGCCGGCGAGGACGCGCTGGCCGAGGACTGGTCGCAGGAGGCCTGGATCCGGGTGTTCCGCGCCCTCCCGGGCTTCCGGGGCCAGGCGAAGTTCAGCACCTGGCTTCATCGCGTGGCGGTCAACAGCGCGCTGCAGGGACGGCGCAAGGTCATGCGGCACGCGGATCGGGAGGTGCAGCTGCAGCCCGTGCTCGCGGCGGCCGCCTCTCCCCGCGGGCAGGTTTTCCTGCGCGCGCGCCTGGAGCGAGCGATCGAGCGGCTGCCCGACCGCATGCGACAGGTTCTCGTGCTGCACGACGTGGAGGGATACACGCATGAAGAGGTCGGCGAGATGCTGGGCGTGACCGCCGGCACCAGCAAGAGTCAATTGTTCAAGGCGCGCGCGCGCATGCGGGAAGTGCTGCGGCCCGTGCGCGACGATAGCAGTGGAGCAGAAGCATGCCACATCTGAGCCCCGAGGAAATCGCCCGTCTCGTCGACGAGACGCCGTCACCGGCGGAAGCCGGCCACCTGGGCGCCTGCGCGGACTGCACGGACGCGCTGGCGGACCTGAGGCGACAGACCGCCGCGCTCGCGGCGCTGCCGCCGATCGATCCACCCGCGCGCGCATGGAGCCGCCTGGAAGCGCGCCTGCGCGAGGAGGGTATCCTCGCCGCGCCCGCGCCGGGGCGCGCGCGCTTCGGGGTCGCGGGGCGCGGCGGCTGGATGGCGGCCGCGGCCGTCGTTTCGGCGTTCCTGGTCGGCGGCGCGAGCGGCTTCGCGCTGCGCGGGACCCCGGCCCAGAGCGGCGAGGATACGCTGCCCCGCGTCAGCACCAGCCCGCCGGAGTCGCTGGCGTCCCCCTCGAGCGTGGAGGATGCCGAGGGCGAGGTTCGGGTGGCGGAGACGCGCTACCTGAACGCGCTCGAGCAGTACAACCGGATGCTGGGGCCCCGCGCGGGGACCGGCGCGCATCCGTGGGCGGCGCGCTTCGCCGCGCTGGAATCGATCGTCGCGTCGGCCAGGGCCGCGCTCCACGAGGCGCCCTACGACCCCGTGATCAACGGCTACTACATCAACGCCAGCGCGCAGCGCGATGCGATGATCCGGCAGATCTCAACCGAGGACGCGGATCCATGGTACTGATGCCCGCACCCGGTGCGGCCGGGCGTGCGTCGACGATGGCCGCTCTGGCTCTCGTGTCCGCGCTCGGACAGCCGTCGGGCGCGCAGGCGCAGAGCGGATCCGCGTCCGCCCGGGTGGAAGCGCTCGGCGTGGGCCACGCCCAGGTCGCCACGGCGCGGCGCGGGTGGTTTGGATTCTCCTTCGGCGTGGCCCGCGATCGCCGCGCCGGGCGGGAACCCACCGAGACCGTCTCGATCGAGTCGGTCGTTTCGGGCTCGCCCGCCGACCGCGCCGGGCTGCGGAGCGGCGACGTGCTGCTGCGCATCGATACCGGCCCCGCGACCGCCCGGTCGCTCGACGGCGTCGCGCGCCGGGCGGAGGCCGGGGACACGCTGCGGTTGCGCGTGCGCGGGGCGGGAGGCGCGCGCGATCTGACCCTGGTCGCCGCAGCGCGGCCGGAGGTGATCCACGTCGTGCGCGGCTCCCGAGGGGGGCGGCTGTACCTGGCCGATTCGCTCGTCGTCCGCGCGCAGTCCGTGCTCGACTCGATCCGCGCCGACGTCGTGGACGTCCGCATGGTCCTCGGAGAAGGCGCGTCGGGCACCTCCGCGGAAGTGATCATCCGCGACGCGGTCGGGGAGGAACGGCGGATCCGCGTCCGCCAGGGCAACGCCGAAGAGATCGCTCGCAACCTGCGCGAGGCGCTCGACCGGCAACGCGCGTCCGCACCGATGCGCATCCACATCGAGTCCGAGCGGCAGAGCGCGGAGGAGCTGCGCCGCGTCGTGCAGGACCTGGAGCGGCTGCGCCGTGACCACGCGCGTGCGGCGGCGGGCTCCCATGCCCTGCGAGACTCGATGCTCGTGTGGCGGGAAATCCGGCCGCCGCCGCGCTACGGCCTCGCCATGTCGGCCACGTCCGTCGGCGTCGCGGGCGCGGAGTTCAGGCCGCTCGCCCCCGAGATGCGGCCGTACTTCGGCGTCGATTCCGGACTGCTGGTGTTGAGCGTCGGTCCGGGCACGCCGGCCGCGCGCGCCGGGCTGCTGCCGGGCGACGTGGTGATCACCGCCGGCGGGCGGCGGGCGCGCTCGGTCCCCGAGCTGGCGGCCTCCCTTCGGGAAATGGGTGAGAACGGGCTCACGCTGAACGTCATCCGCCAGCAGAAGCGCCGGACCATACGCATCCCCGGTCCCTGACTCGCGCCCGGTCCGCCCGCGCGACATCGCGACGCGCCGCGCCGCCAGCTAGACTTCCCGGTTCACGCGAGTCGACCGTGTAGCCCAGGCCCATGGCGCACCATCCGCCCGACCCCAGCGCGGGAATCTCCCCCGGCCTGCGACGCCCGCGCGCGGAGGACCCCCGTTCGGTCATCACCCCCGACGCCTTCCGCGTCGACCCGACGCTCCTCGGGACTCCGCTCGCGGCCCCCTCGCGCCGCCTGGCCGCGATGCTCATCGACCTGGTCCTGCTCGCCTTCCTCATCAACGCGCCGGGTTGGTTGTTCGCTCTCCTCACGGCGTTCGTGCTCTTCCGCGCCACGTCCCGGAAGTCGGGCTCCAGGGGCGGGGCGGGCCGCGTGTTCCTGCGCGTGGGCGGGGCCGTGATCGCCTTCGTCGGCGTCCTGTCGCTCGTGAGCGCCGTCTCGGGATTGTTCTCGGACCGCGGCACGCCCGCGCGGGAGGGCGCGGCCGGCCCCGTGGACGCGCCCGCGTCCGGCGCGGATCCGGGCGGCGAGGCCGGCGTCGTGGACGCGCCCCCGGCCGCCGCGGATGCAGGCGGGGATGCCGGCGCCGCGCCGACCGGCGGCGCGGTGCTCGCCGAGTTGTTCGCGCTCGGGCGCGCGCGCACACCGGAGGGAGCCCGGCCTCACGCCGCGGCGGTCGCGCGCTTCTTCGCGGCGCAGGGCGAGCGGCTCGAGGATACCGCGGACCTGCGGGAGGCGCTGAGGGGGCTCGGCGAGCTCCCGCTCATGGCGTTCGACGAGGACGTCTTCGCCGTCGTCGAGGAGGAGTTTCGGCGGGCGGGCGTGCTGCCGCCGGGCGGCGCCGCGGGGGCTTCGGGGTCCCGCGACGCGGCGATCGACTCCCTGCTCCGCGGCAGGGACGCCGCGCTCGCGGCCGGCGCCGACGAGGAGGCCGGCCGCCTCACCCGCGAAGCCGCGCTTCTGATCGCTTCCGACACGATCGGCCGGCTCGGGTCGCGCGTCTCGAGTCTGCGGTCCGACGTCTCCGACCTTCGGGATCGCGCGCGCGAGGCGGAGCGGGCGGCCGAACGCTCGCCCCTGGAGCGGCTGTTGGGTCTCGTGGCCGACGAGGTCGGCGTAGGCGCCGGGTGGGCCGCGCTCTATTTCACCGCCATGCTCGCGCTCTGGCGAGGCCGTACGCCGGGCAAGCGCGTTCTTGGGATCCGCGTGATCCGGCTGGACGGGAAGCCGCTGGGCTGGTTCGCTTCGTTCGAGCGCTTCGGAGGCTACGCCGCCGCGCTCGCCACGGGCACGGTGGGGTTCTTCCAGATCCTCTGGGACCGGAACCGCCAGGGGGTGCACGACAAGATCTCGGAAACCGTCGTGATCCGCGACCTCGCGCCGGAGCACGTCGTCCGCAAGCGCGTGCCGGTTTCCTGAAGCGCGCCCTACTCCGGGTACCCCGCTTCCCGGCCGGCCAGGAAGTCCAGCACTCCCCGGGCGGCATTCAGACCGCTGCGCACGGCGCCTTCGACCGAGGGACTCACGAGGTAGTCCCCCGCCAGCCACACGCCCGCCGGCCGCTCGGCCGCGCGCAGGTCGCGCAAGCGCGCCCCGAATCCCGGGGGAAAGAGGGAGTGGCCGGATTCCTCGCGGTACAGGCGCGCGCGCGTCGCGTCCGGACCGCGCTCGCCGCCGATGAGGGACCGCGCGAGCGGCCAGAGCGCGTCGAACGTCTCGCGCGGGTCCGCGCGCGGCGGGTCCGCGAGCGCCCCTGGCGCGGGGAAGACGAGGGCGATCCGGTCGTGCGCCGCGGACAGCCCGCTGGCACGCCCCGCCGCGGAGGCGACGACCGCGACCTCCCGTCCCCCGGGCGCCGCGCGCGGCAGCCCGAGCCCGAACCAGCCCGGCCGCCACGGGCGATCCAACGCGACCGCGAGGAGCGCCGAGCCCCCGCTTTCGATGGCGCGCAGCGGCGCCGCGACCGGCGTGCCGTCCAGGATGTCGGCCGCGCGCGCGGGCGGCGTCGCGACGATCGCCGAGCGGAACGTCCACTCGCCTTCGCCGCTCGCGACCACCACACGGCCGGAGCTGTCGTTCCGCACCGAGGACACCGCCGCCCGCAGGCGCACCGTCCCGCCCTCCGCCGCGAGCGCCTCCACCCAGCGGCGCGCCAGCTCGCCCATCCCGCCGCGCACGCGGACGAGGCGCAGGTCCAGCGCGGCCGCCGCCAGCGAATGGTAGAGCGCCGCCGAGGTACGCTCCGGCTCGGAGCCGTAGTAGGCCGCTGTCTGGGGCCGCGCAAGGAACTCGACGAAGTCCGCGCCGAGGCGCTGCAGCCCCCACTCCGCGATCGAAGCATCGTCCAGGCCGGCGGCCACCGCCGGGCCGATGTCGTTGGGGTCCAGCACCGCGCCGTGCCGGCTCAGGAACGGGACGTATCGGGACGCCATGCGCAGCTTCAGCCCCGCCGGCAGAGCCCCCGAGGTGATCATGCTCGGGACCGACCCGTACTGGATCGCGTGCGCCCGGCCGTTTCGCCAGAGCGCATCGCGGCCCGGCGCGCGGGCCAGCAGCTCGGCGGCGCCGATCTCGCGCGCGATCCGGAGGGTCTCGGTCTGATGCGACGCGAGGAACTGCGCGCCGACCTCCACGTCCGCGCCTTCGAAGGGTTCGGTGCGCAGGCGTCCTCCCGGCCGGTCGGACCGTTCGAACACCTCGACCGCGACGCCCGCGCGCTCCAGCGTCCAGGCCGCCGCCAGCCCCGCGGCGCCGGCGCCGATGACCGCGACGCCGGTGCCGGGCGCCGCCTGCCCGCGCCGGGCTACCGGCAGAGCTCCGCCTCCGCCTGACCGAGCGCCGCGATGTAGGGGTCCTCCGCGAGCGCCGCGCCGGCCGCCGCGGCGCACGCCTGCCTGGTCCTCCCGGCGGCGCGCAACCCCCGCGCGAGCCACAACAGCGCCTCGCCGTGCCGCCGCCAGGAGGGGTAGTCCGCGGCGAGCCGATCCAGGTACGATGCGGCCCGCTCCGCCTCCCCGCGGTGGAGCGCCCACTGCCCCATGCGCAGCAGCGCATCGGGCGCCGCCGGAGAAGCCGGGTAGCCGTGGATCACCTCGAGATAGTCCCGCTCGGCCTGCACGGGGTCGGAGGCGAGCCGCGCGCGCAGCAGCAGCGCGCGCCCGCGCTCGTTTCCGGTCGCCGTCGCCGACTCGCGCTCGAACCAGGCCGCGAGGGTGGCGCGCGCCGAAGCGGCGTCGCCGTCCCAGAGAAAGTCCTCGGCGCGCGCCAGGCGGTCCTGCGCCGCGACGGCGGGCACGTACAGGGCGGCGAACGTCAGCGTGGCCAGACCGAGGAGCAGCAGGAAACGCCGAACGACGACGCCCGCGCGTCCCGGTCGGAGACGCGCCGAGCCCGAAGCGCGCCCGCCCCCGGGAGCTCGGCGTGGCGTCACGCCGCCTCCGCGCGCTGGTGCACGGCGAGCCGGTGGAGGAGCTCCTCCAGTACCGCCCGATCGCCGGTGGCGGTGGACTTGAGCAGCAGATCGGCGCGCGCCAGGTCCGCCACGGCGGCGCGGATGGAGTCGCGGTTCCAGCGCGCGGCCTGCCCGCCGAGCCGGCGTGCGATCCAGCGTTGGTGCGGCGGCAGGGCGTCTTCCAGCGCGCCGCGGCCGCCGGTCACCGCGAGGCCGATGCGCAGGAAGTGCGTGCCCAGCCCGAGCACGAGACCCACGCCCGACTCGCCGGCGTCCAGCAGGATCGGCAGCGCCTCGCGCGCCTGGGCGAAGCGGCCCGCGCCGACGAGGTCGAACCAGGCCCATCGGTCCTGCGTCCGGGTCGGCCCGACCACGGCTTCGATGTCCTCCGTCCGGATGCGCGCTCTTTCACCCACGTACGCGCACAGCTTGTCGAGTTCGGTCTCCAGCCGGCCGAGGTCCGCGCCGGCGGTGGCGACCAGGGAGCGCGCGGTTTCCGGCTCGAGCGTCGCTCCCAGCGCCCTCGCCCGCTCGGCCAGCCAGCCCGGCAGGTCCGCGGCGTCCAGGCGCGCGCACTCGACGGAATGCGTGGCCTTCTTGAGCCGCTGCCAGATCCTGGCCGAGCTGCGTTCGGGAAGGTCCGCCACGAGGATCAGGGCGAGGCCGGGCGGGGTCCGGTCGATCGTCTCCTCGACCAGCTTGCGCAGCCGCGCCGCGCCCGAGAGCACTTCGGCGTCGCGCAGCACGGCCACCCGCCACTCGGCCATCATCGGTGGCGTGCCCAGCACTGAGGCGAGGGCGGACTCATCGACGCCGCGTCCCGAGATCCGGTCGAGGTTGAAGTCGCGTGTCGCGGGGTCCACGTGCGCTTCGATGATCGCGCGCTCGACGGCGGCCCGGTGATACGCCTCCGGTCCGTACACGAAGAAAACGCCGCCCCGCAGCCCGTCTTCGAGCGCCTGCTCCAGTGACCGCGGAGTGGCCAGGGGCCGTCTCGCCCTATCTGGGCGGGTTGGTGGCCAGGACGCGATTTTCCAGGAACCGCGGCTCGGCGTGGAATTCGGGGGGGTCCAGGAATACGGTCGGGTAGCCCGGATCGCGCACGGTGACCTGGTGGAGGAGCGTGGGGGTGTGCCGGTGCGGCAGGCCCACATCGCCCAGCCACACGCCGGGGACGGTAGCGCTCGCGCGATACAGCCGAGGGCCGCCGAAGTGGGCGCCGTTGCCGAGCCTGGGGATGTCGAAGCCTGCCGGAGTCCTGGCCTGAACGGGGGCAAGCTCGATCGGCGGCTCGGTGACCGCCTCTCCGCCGCGCAGCAGCGGACTCCAGGCCACGGCGGCGACCAGGGCGATGACCGCCCCACCCGGAACGATGAGCTGGCCCGTGGAGATCAATCGGCTGCGCCGCGTGCGGTCACGCGCGAGGCGCGCGCGCAGCCTCAGCCTGAAATCCTCGTCGGTGCGCACGGCCGGCAGCGACCCGACGAGCTCGCAGCCGCGCCGGATGGCGCGGTCGTGACGTGCGCACGGCAGACATTCGCCGGCGTGTCGACGCATGCGCTCGGCGGTTTCGGGCCTCGACACGCCGTCCAGATACTCTGCGTGTCCGGCCCGGAACTCGGCGCATGAGACCGCGCGGCCGGTGTCGACCGCGGGCCGCGGTGTTGCCTCTTCGAAGCGCATGAAACCCACTCCGTACCGTTGCGGATCTTCCGGCGCCTCCCGTGGTCCCCGGTGGGGACCGGCCGCCGTTGTCCGACCCGGCTTGTGGTACGGCCGAGCGCACGCGCAGGTTCCCGTGGCCGTAGCCGCCTCCCCCGGCGGCTACCTCACCTTGTGCTCGATGATCTGTGCGAAGTTGTTCCGGGCCCGGTTCAAGCGGCTCTTGACGGTGCCCAGATTGACGCCCGTGATCTCGGCGATCTCCTCGTACGTCTTGCCCTGCAGCTCGCGCAGGACGAAGACGATCCGATGGTGCTCCGGAAGCTTCGTCACCGCCCACTCGACGGTTTCCTTCAGGTGCCGCTTCCGGAACAGGTCGTCGGGCCGATAGGTGTTGTCCTCCCACTCCAGCGGACGATGGTCGGTGTCCCAGTTCTTCTTGATCGTCTGGAACAGCACGAGCGGATTGCGGGACCGATTGCGCAGCTCGTTCTTCGCCAGGTTCCCGGAGATGGTGTAGATCCACGTGGAGAACTTCTTGGTCTGGTCGAAGCGGTGCAGGTGCCGGTAGACGCGGACGAAGGTCTCCTGGACCAGGTCCTCGGCACGATCGCGGTCCCCGATGGTGCGGTAGATGAAGTTGAGCAGCCGATCCTGGTACCGACCGACGAGCTCATCGAAGGCCCTGTGTTCGCCGGCGAGGAACTCCGCCACCAGCTCGCTGTCGTTGCACGCGACCAGATGCTCCCTGGTCTCGTTTGCCGGAACAGGCCCCCTCATCCGTGTGGCCATCGTTCGCCTCCTTCGCTTCCGAAGGGGAGCGCCGTGCGGGTGGTTCCCGGCCGACGCCACCGATTCCGCGAAGGGGCAGGTTCCATACCACCCCACCCCACACTTCCTCCACCATTCTAATAAATTGAACCGCAAGGGTTTGCGCAACGATTACCTGGCTCGTGCGCCTACGGGTGAGACCTCTCTGTCCTCGGCTTGGGACGGGGGGTGCAGCACGCTGACCTGCTTCGGTGACAAGGCGTGCCGAGGCGTGGGACGCCGCCCGTGGCCGGGAGGGAAGGGGCCGGGAGCGCCCCCGAGCGCTCGCCGCCGGCGGAGCGCCGCGCTACCGGAGCGAGTCCCTCCAGGCGTCCGCCAGGAACAGCGTGCACAGGGTCTTGGCGTCGCGAATGGCGCCCCCCAGGGCCTTCTCCAGCGCCGCGGACAGGGTCATCGGCACGCATTCCAGGTACTCGTCGGCGTCGGCGCCCGCGGCGCCCGGCCGCAGGTCCCAGGCGGCGTAGAGGCGAATCCTCTCGTCGGTGAATCCCGGCGTGGTCAGGATGTCGCCCAGCTCGTGCAGGCGTCCCGCCGCGTAACCCGTCTCCTCCTCCAGCTCTCGCCGCGCGCACGCCTCCCAGTCCTCCGAAGGCGAGTCGCGCGTACCGGCCGGCACCTCGAGCAGGTAGCCCCCGCCGGCGTAGCGGTACTGCCGCAGGAGGATGACGCGCGGGTCATCCGAGGTGGGGGGGTCCAGCAGCGGAAGGATGGCTGCGGCTCCGGGGTGCTCGACCAGCTCGAGCTCGCCCAGGCGGCCGTCCGGAAACGCCACCGTGTCCACGGCGAGGCGCACCACCCGGCCGTCGTGAACGAGGCGGCGACCCCGCCGCGCCGCCGCGTCGCTCACGAGGACGCCTCGGCCGGCGCCTCCTCCTCGGCGGACACGATCTGCACGGGGCCGAGGCGGAGCGCTTCGAGCTCGCCGGCGACCGACGACGCGTCGCAGACCACCGTTATCGCGAACCGGTCGGGACGCAGACGCTCGCGCGCGACGCGGGCGGCCTCCTCGACCGGAACCGCCCGCACGCGGGCCTGGTAGGTCGCGATGTAATCCTCGGGCAGGCCGTAGATGAAGACTCCCGCGAGGCGGCTGGCGAGCTGCTCCACCGTCTGGAGCTGCAGCGGCAGGATGCCCGCGATGTAGTCGCGGGCGGAGTCCACCTCCGAGGCGGTCGGGCCCTCGTCGCGCAGCGTGCGCACCTCCTGCATGGCTTCCCGAAGCGCGGCGGCGGTGACCTCGGTCCCCACCGCGGCGCCGATGGAGAACGGCCCCGGCCTGCGCCGAGCCGAGAAGCCGCTGCGGGCGCCGTACGTGAAACCGTGACGCTCCCGCAGGTTCATGTTCAGCCGGCTCGTGAAGGCCCCGCCCAGCACGGTGTTCATCACGCGGATGGCGAGATAGTCCGGGTCCGAGCGCGCGATGCCGACGTCGGAGATCCTCAGCTCGGACTGGACCGAGCCGGGCCGGTCGACCACGAAGACCGTCGTGCGATCGACGCGCGGCCGAACGCGGAACTCGCGCGCTCCGCCGGCAGGCGCGCTCCAGTCGCCGAAATGGCGCCGCGCCGTCTCCACGGCCGCTTCCGGATCCACGTCGCCCACCACGACCAGGGCGGCGTGCGTCGGACTGAACGCGGCGCGGTAGAAATCCGTGACGTCGTCCCGCTCGATGGCGCGGACCGTTCCGGTGGTCCCCGCCGCGGGCCGTCCGTACGGGACCTCCGGCGCGAACGTGAAACGCGCGGACATGTCCGCGGCCAGGGATCTGGGGTCCTTGCGCCGCTGAAGCAGGCTCGCCACCTGTCGCTCACACACGCGCCGGACTTCGCCATCCGGGAAGGACGGCTCCCGCACTACCTCCGCCAGCAGCTCGGCGGCCTCGTCGAAGCGCGCCGAGGGGACCGTGGTGCCCACCACGATGCTGTCCCAGCCGGCGCTCACGTCGAGCTGGATGCCCGCGAACTCGAGCGCCCAGGCCAGCTCATCGGCGTCGCGACGCCGCGTCCCGGACTCCAGCAGCTCCGCCAGCGCGCGCGCCAGGCCCGCCCGGCCCGGCGCCTCGTCCGCCACCCCCATCCGGACGACGAACGAGGCGGCGGCGACCGGCAGGTCGCCGTGGCGAGCGACGTAGACCTCGAGCCCATTGTCGAGCCGCGTCCGGGTGACCGGGGGCGCCCGGAACGTGCGCGGCGGGCCCGGCGCGGGCGCTACGGTGCGGTCGAGGGCGCTCACGACGCCTCCTCCGCCGGCACGTACGTGAGGACCGCGCGGTTCGCCGCCACCAGGAACTCCTCGGCGAACGCGCGCACGTCCTCCGCGCGCACAGCCCGGATGCGGTCCAGCTCGGTGTTGATCCGGCCCGGGTCGTCGAAGAGCGAGGCGAACATCGAGAGCTGATCGGCGCGCTCGCCCGGCTGCTGGAGCATCGACAGCTCGGCGGTCTCCATCAGGCGGACCGCCCGCTCCACGTCGCGTTCCTCGACGTCAAGGAGCGCCGTCGTCTCCTCGACCAGCGCGGCCTCGAGCTCCTCGATCGCGCCGCCCGGCCGCGCGGTGGCCCACGTCACCAGCATGGACGCCCCCACCACGATAGGAAACGCGTACGCGACGACGTCCTGCGCGATCTGCCGGTCCCTGACGAGGTTCCGGTAGAGCAGGGACGCGCGCCCGTACGCGAGCACGTGCGCGGCGACCGCCGCCGGGTAATGGGCGGGATCCCCGTACGCCGGGATCCGGTAGGCCACGTACACGCGCGGCAGCGAGATGTCCTGCGCCGCCCGTTCGCGGATCTCCAAGCCGAGCGTGCGCGGAACCTCCGTTCGGCCGGGGATCGCGGGCACACGGGGACCAGCGGGGATGTCGCCGAAATAGCGGCTCACGAGCTTCAGCGCGTGGTCCGCGTCGAAGTCGCCGCAGACCGTGAGCACCGCGTTGTTGGGCGCGTAGAAGGTCCGGAAGAACGCCTCGACGTCCTCCAGCGAGGCGGCGTCGAGATCCTCCATCGAGCCGATGACGCTGTGGTGATAGGGGTGATCGGACGGGTACATCATCTCCTGGATGCGCTCGTCCCAATCTCCGTACGGCTGATTGTCCACCCGCCACCGGCGCTCGTTCTTCACGACGTCGCGCTGGTTGTCCAGCTTCTCCTGCGTCATCGCGGGCAGCAGCCATCCCATGCGGTCCGACTCCAGCCACAGACCGAGCTCCAGGCGCGACGCGGGCAGCGTCTCGAAGTAGTTAGTCCGGTCCAGCCAGGTCGATCCGTTCAGGGAGCCGCCCGCTTTCTCGATCTCCGCGAAGTGCTTCGACTCCGGCACGTTCTGCGACCCCTGGAACATCATGTGCTCGAACAGGTGCGCGAAGCCCGTGCGGCCCGGTTGCTCGTTTCGCGAGCCCACGCGGTACCAGAGGTTGATCGCGACGACGGGCGCGGACCTCTCGGGCGAGAGGATCAGGTCCAGGCCGTTGTCCAGCCGGACGCGTTCGAACGGTATTTCCACCAACGTGGACATCTCCCGGTCAGGGTCCGTCGGGCAACCCGCCCGACGTGACTGTACGAGGCCCCTGGACGGCCGCGATCGGCACCAGGACGCTTTCCCGCAAGACGTATCGGAACGACAGCGAGGCGTTCCGCTCGATCGGCCCGCTCGGCACGGGCGCCCGGTTGCCCTGGAGCCCGCCCCGGCGCGCCAGCATCTCCAGCCGCAGCATGTGGAACGGGTCGCTGACGAGGAGCGCCGACTCCAGCGAGCGAGCGCGCAGGATTCGCGCGGCCTCCCCCATCGACTCCGCCGACGTGCGCCCGCGGGCCTCGATCAGGATCGCGGAATCCGGCACTCCCGAATCCAGCGCGTAGCGCCTGGCCACCTCGGCCTCGCTCAGCGTATCGCCCCTGCCGACCCCGCCGGTGAACAGTATGCGCGGGGCCAGGCCCTGGCCCCACAGGTCGATCGCGTGATCGACCCTGGACTTCAGGACGGGGGACGGCCGCCCGTTGTACTGGGCCGCCCCCATGACCACGATCGCGTCGGATTCGCTGAGCTCCGGGCGCGCGCCGGCGACGAGCACGAGCGCCACGACCACCAGCCAGGCCACCAGGCACGCGAGCGCGAGGCCCGTCGCGAAGCGCAGCGCGTGGCGGATGGTACCCATGCGGCTACAGGGGCGCCGCCAACCGGTCCCGCAGGGCCACCGGCGCCAGCTCTCCGCGGAGCAGGGCGCGCGCCCTGTCGGGGCCCGCGTGCACCGCATCCTCGACCTCGGCGAGGAACGCGGCGTCCCCCGGGCCGGCGCTCTGCTCGGCCCGGTACAGTGCCTCCTGGGCCTCCGAATCCAGTCCCTCCGCGGCGGCGGCGAGCGCCGCGAGCGCCTGCGACTCCAGGTCCTCGGGCGCGGACCGCGAGGCCGTCAGCAGCTCCACCGCGGCCTCGTCCGGGTCTCCGCGTTCCAGCAGCACGAGGCCCAGCAGGGTGCGCGTCCACTCGTCTTCGGGGGCGCGCTCGAGCGCCTCCTCCATGGCCGCCACCGCCTCGTCGAGACGGCCCGTGAGAGCGAAGGCCCCGCCCAGTTCGGCACGCGCGACCGGGTCCTCCGGGTCCAGTCGGGTCGCTTCCCGCAGGTGCTCCAGCCCTTCAGCCGTCAGTCCCTGCCGCACCAGATACGCGCCGTACTGGAGGCGGGCGACGGGCACGTCCGGCCCCGAGAGCGCGGCGGCCCGCAGCGCGACCTCGGCCTCCGGGTCGTCCCAGGCGGCCAGGGCCGAGCCGGCGAGGGCGAGCAGCTCGGGGTCCAGCGGGTCCTGCGCGAGGCAGCTCCGGAAGCGCTCGCGGGCGCGCTCGTCCTCGCCGAGCTCCTGCTCCGCGACCCCCAGCCAGCCGAGCACGTAGGGATCATCCGGGTCCGCCTCCAGCGCGTCGCGAAGCGCCGCGGCCATCTCGTCCCAGCGCCCATCCTCGCCGAACGCGAGCGCGCGGGCCAGGACCTCCTGGTGCCAGGTGCCCCCGTTCCGCGCGCTGCCGCTCATGCCCCGAACTTCCCGAGCCTGCCGGCGTGCGCCAGCGTCAGCGACATGATGTCCCTGGACTCGATGATGCCGAGCTCGCCGGCGAGGCACGCGCGCTCCCCGAAAGCGGCGCCGCCGCCGCGGCACCACTCCGACGCGATGAGCAGGGGGACGGGGTGCCACGAATGGACGCGCATCCGGGCGGGGGTCGAATGGTCGCCGGTGACGACGAGGACGTCGGGTTCCAGCGCGACGATGCGGCCCACGAGACCATCCAGGTCCTCGATCGCGGACACCTTCGCGTCGAAATCGCCGTCCTCCCCGCGCGAGTCGGGGTACTTGAAGTGCAGGAAATGGAAGTCGTGGTCCCCGTAGCGCGCGGCGAGGGTGTCGACGGCCCCGGCGTCCGTCTCCGGCGTCGGCGCCACGTCCATTCCCAGCAGCCGGGCCACCCCCTGGTACATCGGGTAGCGCGCGGTGGCCAGACAGCGAAGGCCGTACCGGTCCCTCATGGACGGGTACTCCGCGTAGAGCGCGAAGCCGCGCGCCAGCAGCGCGTTGGCCGGGCGCTCGTCGCGCAGGACCTCGCGCGCGTCCGCGAGGATGCGCTCCACCGCGCGGGCCGTACGCTCGGCGCCGGGGTCGGCGGGGGCGACGCCGAGCGGCGGGACTCCGGTGGCCTGCGGGTCGGTGTCGGCGAGCGCGCCCGAGAGGCCCTCACCGCGCAGGATCATGACTACGCGGTGCTCCTTCTCGGCCCGCCAGTGCAGCTCCATGCCGTCCCGAGCGCGCACCCCGGATGCGAGCAGGTCCACGACGCGACGCCCCTCCTCATCGTCGGGGCGGCCCGCGCGGCGGTCGCTGACGTTTCCGGCCTCGTCCAGGGTGGCCAGGTTCAGCCGGGCGGCCAGGTCGCCGGGGCGGAGCGGGAAGCCGACGCCGAGCGCGCTCAGCACGCCCCGGCCGATCTGCCAGCGGCGCGGATCGTATCCGAAAAGCCCGAGGTGGCCTGGACCGCTGCCGGGGGTCACGCCGGGCGCCACGGGACGGTGCAGCCCCAGCGCGGAGCGCGTCGCCAGGGCGTCGAGGTGCGGAGTCCGGGCGGTCTCCAGCTCGGTGCGGCCGGTCGCGGGGTCGGGCAGCCCGCCGACTCCGTCCATGACGACGAAGACGATGCGCGTGTCGGCGGCCTGCACAACCGCGTCAGGGAACTGCGTGTCCATTGCCATGAAGACCGGGGGGGTGGCCGCATCGGGCGGGCGGGTCGGAGCGTCCGTCTCGACGGTCCCGAAACAACCCCGCAACGGCCGTCAAGTTACCGCCGCGGGGTGGGGGTGCAACCTTTCGGGCGGCAGGGAGAAACGATGAACTGTGCCGGTACCGCGGGCGGTCAGATCCAGCGCTTGCGGCGAAAGTAGATCAGCATCGCCACGGACACCAAGACCATCACCGCCCACACGGCCGGATACGCCCAGCGCTCGTGAAGCTCGGGCATGTAGTCGAAGTTCATGCCGTAGATGCCCACCACGAAGGTCAGCGGCACGAAGATCGTGGCGATGATCGTCAGCACCTTCATGACCTCGTTCATCCGGTTGCTGACCGTCGTCAGGTGGACATCCAGCAGGCCGCCGAGCATGTCACGATGCGATTCCACGACGTCGATCGCTTCGACCGTGTGCTCGTGGGCGTCGCGCAGGAACGGTATCACGCGCTCGTCGACGAACTCGGATTCGCCCCGGATCAACTCGGTCGTGACCTCCCGCATCGGCCAGATCGCACGCCTCATGGACACGTTGTGGCGCCGGAGGCGATAGATCGCGCGCACCAGCTCGGGCCCCTCGGCCTCCACGACCACGCGCTCCAGCTCCTCGGCGTTGGAGGACAGGCGCTCGAGGACCACGAAGTAGTTGTCGATGATCGTGTCCAGGAGCGCGTACGCCAGGTAATCCGGTCCCCACCCGCGGATGCGCCCGAGCGCATCCCGCAGACGCTTCCGGATGGGGTCGAAGACGTCGCCCTTCTCCTCCTGGAAGGTGAGCACGAAGTCCTTCCCCAGCAGGATGGAGACCTGCTCGTTGCGGATCCGCTCCCGGCCGGGGTCGATGAGGAACATGCGCGCCAGGACCAGCAGGAAGCCTCCGTGCGTCTCCAGCTTGGGCCTGTGACCCGATCCGAGGATGTCCTCCAGCGTCAACGGGTCGATGCCGAACGTTTCTCCCACGTCGCGGATCACGTCCAGGTCGCCGAGCCCGATGACGTCGATCCAGGTCGTCTCGCGGAGTCCGCGCATCGCGGCGGCCTCGGCGACCGAAATGCCGGCGACCTCCTCGATCTCGTGCGCGTCGTAGGACATCACGGTGACGGCGGTAGGCTGGTCGCGGGCCCCGGTGTACATGAGGGTGCCCGGGGGAAGGCCGGATTGCCGCGCGAGCCCGCCGGTCCGGCCCGAGGGTGTGAGCGCGTGCACCAGGGTCTTGAGGACCTTTTTCGGAATGCGATGGGGCATCGTCCACTCGCGAAGGGTTCGAGGATTCACGGGCGCGCATAGCCTACGCACCGCTCCGGCGGCCCGAAAGGACAGCGGTGTCCGAAATGGTAACAGTCGCGCGTTGTAGCGTGTGTCGTCCGATCATCTGCGTCCCGACCGCGAGCTCCCGATCATGCACCGACTCCGTCCGCCGGCCCCGGCCCGCCAGCCGCTCGTCCTGTCCTCGGCGCTCCTCGCGGCCTTCCTCATCGGATCGTGCGGGGGCGACGGTGACGGGCCGACGGAAACCGTCGTCGTGAGCCTGGCAAAGGCCTCCGGCGATGCCCAGACGGGGGCGGTGTCGGCGCCACTGATCGAGCCGCTCGTGGTGCGCGTCACCGACCAGAACGGGGGCACGCTCCAGGGGCGGACAGTGACGTGGAGCGTGACGTCGGGACAGGCCTCATTGTCGTCCTCCACCAGCTCATCCAACGCGTCGGGGCTGGCCTCCATACAGGTGACCCTGGGCGCCCAGGGCGGGGCGGTCACGATCATGGCCTCGATCGGGGACGAGCAGGTGGAGTTCACCGCAACCGGGCTGGTGCCTGCCGCGATCTCGATCGTGGGCGGAGACGACCAGAACGGAAAGACCGGGACGCTCTTCAGCGCGCCGCTGGTCGTGCGCGTCGCCACGGCCACGGGGACGCCGGTGCCCGGCGCCCGCGTGAACTGGTCCGTGCCGTCCGGCGGGGCGAGCGTGGACGCGTCTTCGGCGACGACCGACTTCGCGGGCCAGGCCAACGTCGGGCTCACGGGGGGGACGTCGCTGGGGGATGTGTCGGTCCTGGCCGAGCTGTCCGGGTCGGCCTCGTCGGTGACCTTCTCGGGGCGGGTGACGGTGTTCGTCATCGACATGATCAACACCGCCTTCGAGGCGCCGACGGGCACGGCCGACGCCACGGTCGCGGTCGGTGACACGGTGGAGTGGTTCAACCGCGATGTCGGCATCGGGGCGCACACGGCCACGTCCAGCTCCACGCCCGCCGGCGGGTCCGCGTTCGACTCGGGCAACATGGCCGTGAACGCCCGCTTCCGGTTCGTGCCGGACGCCGTCGGCACCTGGGACTACTTCTGCGTGATCCACGGCGTGGCCGCGATGTCGGGCACGCTTACGGCCCAGTAGGGGTCACAGCGCCCGGCGGTCGTTCCCGTCGTCGGTGTCCACGAGCTTGCCGTCGGGGTCCAGGACCACCTCCGACGGCCGCGCGGCGGTCGTGACGCGCACCGTCTGCGAGCGGTCGCGCGACTCCAGCGTACGGCGCGCGTCCCCCACCATCACCTCGACCGGCATCCACGCCTCCCCCGTGCGCACCACCCGGACCGTCGTGCGCCAGCCGTCGGCCGTCTGCTCGGTGGAGGCCTCCGCGATCCCGTAGTCGAGCGTCGCCGTGTCATACAGCCACTGGTCGAAGAACCAGCCCAGGTCGCGTCCGCTCGCGTCCTCCAGGGCGGCGCGCAGGTCGGAGGGCTCGGGGTGCGAGAAGCGATGGCGCTCGTAGTAGCGCTTCAGGCCGCGGCGCATGACCTCCTCGCCGAGCAGCTCGCGGGCCATGTAGAGGATCGCGGCGCCCTTGTCGTAGGACATCCGGTTGTACGACTCGAAGCTCGAGAAATCGGCGGCGTGCTGGTCGACGACTTCCGACTCCCCGCTCGCGTCCAGGGCCGCGACAGTGGCCAGCGTGCCGCTCCACGCCTCGGCGGTCGGGACGCCGTTCTCCTCCTCGAACCAGGTGTCCAAAAAGCTCGCCATGCCCTCGTCCAGCCAGGCGTGGCGCCACTCGTTGCTCGCCAGGATGCCGTGCGCGTACTGATGCGCGGTCTCGTGGACGATGAGCGACTGGGATGCCCCTCCGTCCATGATGAGCATGGGGAACTCGGTGCCGCCACCTTCGATGCGGTGGATGTTGGTGAACTGGGGCCAGGGATAGGCGTCGAAGATCTCCCGCATGAAGTCCAGCGCGCGGTAGGTCCGTTCCAGCACGACGCCACCGCCCCACTCCTCCTCGTCCCCGGGCTGGTAGAGGACGTGCACGGGGATGTCCCCCCAGCGGCCGCCCTCGTAGACGTAGTCGGGCGACGCGCTCCAGGCGAAGTGGTGCACGTCCTCGGCGCGGAACCGGATGCGCCTGCGCCCGTCCTCCACAGCGTCCGGGAGCAGGCCCAGCCGTTCCTCGGCCGCCGGCTCCCCGTAGGCCTCGCGCGCCAGCGAGTAGGGCTGGAACCCGCGCGCCGCCGCGCCCGCGTAGCCCGGGTCTCCGGATACCGGCACTCCGGTGGACGCCACGACCTGGTCCTCCGCGAGATCCAGCGTCACGTCCCAGGAGCCGAACTCGCCGAAGAACTCGCCCGGCCGGATCAGCGGATTGACCTTCCAGCCGTCGGCGTCGTAGACGGCGATGCGCGGATACCACTGGGCGAAGTCGAAGTGGCGGCCGCGCCGGCCCTGCCGCCTGGGCAGGGTCGCGAGGCGAGCCCGCCAGTCGATCCGGACGACCGCGGTCCGGGCCCGCAATAGCGGGGCGGGCAGCGGCAACGCCATCACCGTAGAATCCGGCGCGCCCGGGTAGACCGGCGTCACCGCGACGCCATCGACGGCGACGCTCTCGATGCGCTCGTAGGCGTGCTCCTCCGGCCCCAGCGCCTGGAACGGGCTCTCGTCCCGGTGCCGCGTGTCGTAGGACGCCCACGCGCTGTTGGGACGGAACGCGTTCAGGTACTGCTGGAACCAGAGCGTGTCCAGCGCTTCGGAAGACCGGTTGGTGTAGCGCAGCTCGGCCCGAGCGTGCAGGACGTCCGGGCCTTCGTCCAGGCGCGCCTCGACGCGGTAGGCGACCCCCTGGCGGAACTCCACCTCCGGCACCGTCTCCAGGATCGGGGCCGAGGGCGCGTCCGGGGCCGCGGACTCGGGACCGTAGCCGCCGCACGCCGCGAGCGCCAAGCAGCCGACGGCGATGCTGAGAAGCCTCGTACGCATGGTTCTTCCTTCGTTGCTTCGCGATGGCGCCGAGCGCGCCGGACCGGTGCGCATCCTCGAAGCCCGGGGCGGCGAGCGCAACGTCCGCGGGACTGGACCCGCCGGCGCGGGCGCCGCATGTTGGCTGTGACCCGCCCTCCACGGTCCCGACCACACGCGCCCGATGCCAGATTCGACGTTGCCGCTTCGACGACGGTTCCTCCGCGGACCCGCTGCCCTGGCCGCGGTGGTCGCGCTCCTGGGCCCACCTGCGGGCGCCCGAGCCCAAGCCGACGCGGGCGGTCTCCCCCCCGCCCTGGATGAACGCATCGCCGACGTCATCGACGCAGTGTCCGCCGAGCGTCTCGAGCGCGACATCCGCGCGCTGGCGGGCTTCGGGACGAGACACACCCTGTCCGACACGATCTCCGACACGCGCGGAATCGGCGCGGCCCGCCGCTGGATCAAGGCGGAGTTCGACCGCATCTCCGAGGCCTGCGGGGGGTGCCTCGAGGTCTACTACCAGGGCTACCTGCAGGAGGAGGACCTCGAGTCCCGCATCCCCGTCGACACGAGGATCGTGAACGTCGTGGCGATCCAGCGGGGGGGCACCCATCCGGACCGCTACGTGATCATGTCGGGCGACATCGACAGCCGCGTGTCCGACCCGCTGGACGGGACCTCCGACTCGCCCGGCGCCAACGACAACGCCAGCGGCATGGCGGGCGCCCTGGAGGCGGCGCGCGTCCTGACGCCCTACCGCTTCGACAAGAGCATCGTGTACGCGGGCCTCTCCGGGGAGGAGCAGGGCCTGTTCGGCGGCCGGCACATGGCGCGCGTCGCGAGCGACTCGGGCTGGGTGATCGAGGGCGTCCTGAACAACGACATGATCGGCAATATCGAGGGCGTCGACGGCGTCATCGACAACACCACGTTTCGCGTGTTCTCCGAGCCGGTTCCGCCCGCCACCACCGAGCAGCAGCATGCGTCGCATCGCTTCTTCGGAGGCGAGGTGGACGGCCCGTCCCGTCAGCTGGCGCGCTACGTGGACCGCATCACCGAAGCGTACCTGGCGGCCCGCAACCTCGACGCCATGCTGATCTACCGGCTCGACCGATTCGGCCGCGGAGGGCATCACCGGCCCTTCAACGACGCCGGCTTTCCGGCCGTGCGCATCATGGAGACGCACGAGAACTACACGCGCCAGCACCAGGACCTGCGGGTCGAGGACGGCATCGCCTACGGCGACGTGATCGAGGGCGTGAACTTCGACTACGCCGCCCGGCTCACCGCGGTCAACGCGGCGGTTCTGGCCGCTCTGGCGTGGGCGCCTCCCACGCCCACGGGGCTGGAGATCCGCGGGGCGGTCGAGCCGTCCGCGCGCCTGAACTGGAATCCCGTGGACGATCCGGGCCTCGCCGGCTACAAGGTGTACTGGCGGGCGACGACCGCCCCGCAGTGGTCCCACTGGCGCTGGGTAGGAGCAGCCACCGAGTACACGATGGAGGGCATGGTGGTCGACAACTTCCTCTTCGGCGTCGCGGCGGTGGGCGCGGACGGCAACGAGAGCGTGGTCGCCTTCCCCACGCCGGGCCGCTGACCGGCACCGCCGGGATCGCGGCCGCGCGGCCATGAACGATGTTCCTGCGGAAGCGGGGCCGCTCCCGCCCGACGTCGCCGCGCTGCTGACCGAGCTCGCCGCGGCGCTCAACCGCCGCGGGATGTACCCACCCGGCCATCCCGCTCTGGCGCGCGCCGCCAGGTCGGTCGCCGAGAAAGCGCGCCCGCCGCTCGAGGCGAGGGGCGAGTTGCTGCTGGCGGTGGCGCGCGACCGGATCCTGCACGGCGGCGACGCCTCCGACCGGTCCCACCCGATGCTGCGGGACCTGGCGGACCGGCTGCACCGGCGGCGCATCGGCGGCCTGCGACTCGAGCGGGGCTTCGACGAGGAAGAAGCGAGCGCCCTCCTGGAGGCTCTGGCGCGGGAACCCGAGCCGGAGGGTGCCGGACCCGGCCTCTGGAAATCGCGGGCGTGCGAACTCCTGCCCACGCGCTACGACCGCCTGACGATGGCCGCGGAGCCGGGCGGGGGGGCCCCCTTGTGGGGCGATCTCGCGCGTTCCGCGCTCGAGCGTGGCGACGGAGCCGAGGCCAGCGCGGGGGAGCTCGCGCGCGCGATCAACGGCCGGCGGAACGACGATCCCTACGACGGCGCCGTCGCGGCGCGCCTGACGGGCCTGCTGAAGCGAATGGACGCGCAGGCGTCGCCGGAGCTCTCCGCGGACATCGCCGAGCTGCTGCGCGGGCTCGACCCGGACCGCCTGCGGCGGCTGCTGCAGCTGGCGGGGGCCCGTTCGGAGGTGTCCGCGGTCCTGCGCGGCGCGCTGAAGACGCTGCCGGCGGACGCCGTGCTGGCGCTGCTGAGGGCCGCGTGCGGACCCGAACAGTCGATCTCCGATTCGCTGATGCGGATTCTCGCCAAGCTGTCCGCGCACGCCCCCCATGACGCCTTCGTCGATGATCCGGCGCGGAGCGCCGACGCGGCGCTCCGCGAGCAGGTCGGGGAGCTCGTCACGGGCTGGCGCCTGGACGATCCGAACCCGGAGGAATACACCCAGGCGCTCCAGGTCTTGGCCTCCCACCGTGGGGGCCGGCCGTCGGTGCCCACGGGCGAGAACAGGCCCGAGCCCGAGCGCGTGGTTCGCATGGCGCTCGAGCTGGGCGCGACCGGCCCCGTCCTTTCGCGGGCGCTCGAGCATCTGTGCGCGCGCGATCCGCTCGAGCTGGTTCGGTCGCTTTCGGAAGCGCCGCAGCCCGGGGGTCCGAACCTCGCGCTGGAAGAGGGCTGGCGCGTCGTTCTGTCGCCCCCGGCGCTGGCGCGCGCTCTTGACGACGCGGGTCCGGGGAACGCGGCGGTGGAGTCGCTCCTGGCGAAGGCCGGTGCCGGCGCGGTCGAGCCGCTGCTCGATCGGCTGGCGGGCTCCGAGGAGCGCGCCGAACGGCGCTGGCTCCTCGACCGGCTCGCCGCGTTGGGTCCGGCCGTCGGGCCGGGCGCGCTCGAGCGGCTGCCGGGCGCGCCCTGGTACCTGGCCCGCAACCTCCTCTACCTGCTGCGCCGGACGGGGACGGGCGTGGACCTCGCGCCCGATCCCTACCTGTCGCACGCGGACGCGCGCGTCCGCGTGGAGGCCGTGCGCCTGTTCGCGCTCGGACCGGCTCGGGAGCGCGCGATCGCGCATGCGCTGCGCGACGAAGATTCCGCCGTCGTGAGCGCGGGGCTCGCCCTCGCGGCCGAGGAGTGCCCGCCGGCGGCGGTGCCGCTGCTCGCGCGGCGGGCGGCGGACGTGGCGCTGCCCGACGAAGTCCGCGCCCAGGCTGTGCGCCTGGCCGCCGAGTACCCGACCGAGGGCGGCCTGGAGGCGCTTTCCAGACTGGCGCTGAAGGGCAGGACGCTGTTCCTGCGTCGGCCGAAATTCGCAGACCCTTCCCCCCTCTCCCTGGCGGCGCTGGCGGCGTTGCTCCGGGGATGGCCCGACGCGGACTCCGTGGCGGAGATCCGGTCGGCGGCCCGTTCCGCCCGGCACGGCGCGATCCGGGCGGCGGCGCGGGACGCCGAGTGAGCCCGCCGCCCCCGGGGAGCGGCGCGGGCGAGCCGCTCGGGGATGCCACCGCCGTGACGGCCGGCTTCCTCCTGGCGGTCGGGCAGACCCTCTCCGCGATGGGCCTGTACGGCGACGGCCACCCGGCCCGCGAGAAGGCCATCGACCAGGCCTTCCTGAGGCTGGAAGACCTCCTGCCGGTGCTGGGCGACCGGCCCCTCACGTTCCTCGAGGACGAGGTGCTCGTGGCGGACCGGACCGTTCCGGACCTCCGGGGTTGGGGCTGGGCGCCACGGCTGGGCGCGGCCGGGGTGCAGCGGCTCGAGTTCGCGGGGCGCCCTTCGAGGCCGGAGTTCGTGGCGTTCCTGGGAATGCTCAGGGATCGGACGTCGGGTCAGCAGCCGTCCTCGGCGGAGAGCCGGCCGGTGGCCACCGGTTCGATCCGGTGGGGCACGGTCGAGGTGAGGCGCTCGGGCGCGGTCGCCGCCGGGGTGGGCGCGGCGGCGGTCGAGGAGCCGGACGACCCCGCGGGGCCCTTCGCGCTCGACGAGGAAGCCGAAGCGGTCGAGTGGATCCACCGGGAGCTCGCCACGGCCGGGACCCTTCCCCTCGCGGAGGCCGAAGCCGTCGTGCGCTCCCTCGCGGTGGCCATGCGCGGGGATCGGCGCCTGATGATTCCCCTGCTGCGACTGCGCGCGTTCGACGAGTACACGACGACCCACTCCCTCAACGTCTCGGTTCTCGCCATGGCGCTCGCCGAGCACATGGAGCTATCGAGCAAGGACGTGCGCGCGTTCGGGGTCGCGGGCCTTCTCCACGACGTCGGCAAGATCCGCATCCCGAAGGAGATCCTGAACAAGCCGGGCAAGCTGTCCGACGGGGAACGGGCGATCATGAACCGGCACCCGCTCGATGGCGCGAGGCTCATCCTGGAACGCGAGGATGAATTGGACCTGGCGGCCGTCGTCGCCTACGAGCATCACGTCATGATCGACGGGGGGGGCTATCCCACCTTCCACTACGCGCGCCCGTGCCATCCCGGAAGCCACGTCGTGCACGTCTGCGACGTCTACGACGCGCTGCGGACGAAGCGCCCGTATCGGGACGCGTGGCCCGCGGAGAGGGTCCTGTCCTACGTCGAGGAGCGGGCCGGCGCGGAGTTCCACGGGGACATCGCGCGCGCCTTCCTGGGGATGATGGCCCGCCGGGAGGCGGTCGAGCTCACGCTCGCCGGACGCTGAGGTGAGCTCCGACGCTACGCGTCCAGGATCTCGTAGCAGACGCGCCAGTTGACCAGGTTCTCGGGGTCCGCGGACGGGGGGGCCGGGTCAGCGGAGGCTTCGTCCCCCGGCCCGTACCAGCCCACCCAGGACGCCGGGTCGCCGGTGAACTCGCGGCGGTACACGTCCAATTGGTCGTTCGCGCTGAGGACGTCGATCTCCTCGCCGTTCAACTCCACGACCAGGTTGTCGCCGACCTCGCCGTCGAAGATCTCCAGGTTCATCGTGAGCTTGTTCCAGGCGGGATGGTCGGAGATTTCGTAGTGGCCCTCTTCCGGGAAGCGGGTCTCCTGGAGGGCCCCGTTCTCACTCGAGACACGCGCCGTGAACCGGAACTCACCCTTCTCCTTGTAAAAGGGCTCGAGCTTGTCGAGGATCTGGATCCAGCGTAGCAGAACCTTGAGGCGCTTCCCCGCCATCGGGCACTCCTTTGGGAGACTCGGACGACCACGGCTGCCGAATCGGCCAAGCTAGGGCGCGCCCGGAGTCCTGTCCAGCGCCCCGCCCCGCGGCAAAAACGCCATCGAAGGGGGCCCGCGAGCGGCTCTCGCGACCGCATCTGTGCGTGCGGGAGGGCAAGGAGCTAGGTGGCACGCCCCGCCCGCGCGAGCGGCGCGCGGGCGAGGCGGGTGGCGTACCGGGGACCGCGCGTTACGGCAGTATCACGATGTCCAGGCGCGCGTACACGCGGTCGTCCGAGGAGCCGCTGGCCGGGTCGGTGCGGCGCCAGCCGGACGCCGCGACGAACGCCACGTGGGCGCTCGGCGCCCATTCGAGCGCGGGCCCGAGCTCGTAGGCCTTGAAGGCGTCGTTGCCCTGCGCGGAGGCCTCCGCTCCGAGGCGCAGCGCGCCGCCTTCGCCTCCCGCGACGCGCCGCGCGGCGCGAACGCGCGTCCAGAAGTAGCCGCCGTCATCCCAGGAGTAGGCGCCGATCGCGCCGGCGCTCGTCGTCCCATCCCCCCAGTAGGTGGCCTGGAGGCTGTTGGTAACGCCGGACGATACCTGCTGCGACCCGGCGAGGGAGACTCCCGTCAGGCCGTCATCGATCCACTGCCAGGCGTAGCCGGCGGTGGCCTGGACGGCCCCGCTCTCCCACTGGTGCTTCGCACCCACCGCGGGATTCACCCCCCACTGCACCAGGTCGGAAGGTTCCGCCGGTACCTGGAGGCGATAGCCGATGAGCGTCCCCACCGGCGCCCAGCCGGTGCCGCCGCGGGTGAGCCACCCGCCCGCGAGGAGCAGGTTCTGGCCGCCCTCGACGCCTTCAACGCTGCCCACGAAACCGTGGTCGAGCTGGGCGGCCACGGGCACGGCCGACGCCGCGGCGCCGCCGAGGACCATGACCCCCACCAAACCGAACCTCCGCAGCGGGAGCAGGAGCCCCGCCAGCATCGCAACCCTTCGCATGGAAACCTCTCTTCGTTTTTCAAGCACCACCCAGGGGCCGGTCCCCGGCAGGCGTTCCACGCCCACCAGGTACCGCGTTCCCATGGCCGTCGGCAGGGGGTGACAGTAGGCGACGCGGCCCGCCCCCTTCAGGCCCGCATCCGGCACATCGAAATCGATCTCCGCGCCCTTTTCCAGCGGGCGGGAAATCGTGATACGGACTCCGCCCCGGCTCGAGTCCTCGAGCACCGCCGCGTGCTCGGGGTCCAGCAGCGAGAGCGACTCGGGCTCGCCGGCGAGACGCACGCGCGCCGGCAGCATCACCGGGCGCCGGGTGTTCCGGCGGGGATCGCGGATCGTCCGCCCCGCCTCCCGGAACAGGTCCACGATCTCCACGAACCGGAAGCGGGACGCCGGCACCGCGTGCTGCGTGCAGTGCGTGGCGATCAGGTCGCGCTCGCGGCGCCCCAGGCCCTCGAAGCGGATGCCGTGGCGGAACACCTCGATCCGCCCCTCGTCGAGCTTCTCGCGAAACACGACGCGGCCGCGCAGGCGGAGCGGACCCGTGACGAGCGGCAGCACCAGCACGACGGGCGCTCCCTGCGGCAGCGTCCGCACGGCCCGCACGGACACGCCGCTCCCGTTCAGGTCGAGCCCCAGGCCGAGCCACCCGCGCCCGACGCCGCCGTGCACGCGCACGGGGATGGCTTCCTCGAAGCGGTACTCGGAGCGCCGCTGGCGCGACGCGATGCTCGCCTGGACGACGCTCCCCGCCAGCGCGAAGGTCCACATCGCCCAGGCGACGTTGATCAGGAACGCGAACGCCGACGCCCCGCCGCCGTACTCGATCCAGCCCATCCGGAACGCGGCCGTCCCCCACGCGATCGCGACCGCCGCGGCCAGCATCAGCAGCGCGTGCGGGGCGTAGAGCCGCACCGGCACGGCGCCGCCGCCCTTGGGCGTCACGCGGAAGCGGAGCGAGCGGCTGAAATACGCGGGCAGCGCGAGCAGGTGCGTGAACACCTTCATCATCAGCGCCCGCTCGAGCAGCCAGTAGGGCGCGCTGGTGCCCCGCCCCAGCAGGTGCGCGAGCGCCACCATCGCGGCGTAAATGGGCACGAAGCGGGTCAGGAACTCCAGGTTCAGCGCGTGAATCGGCAGGATGCCCGTGAACAGGTAGATCAGCGGCGCGAGGTAGAACACGAGCCGCGCGGGCGCCTCCAGGTAGCCCACGACGCACTGGAAGTAGCTGACCCGCTGCGCGAGGCTCAGCCCCGGCAACGTCAGCGGGTTGAACTTGCGCCAGATCTGCATCGTGCCCTGCGCCCAGCGGAGCCTCTGCGTGTGGAACGCCGTCGCGGTGTCGGGCGCCAGGCCGTAGGCCAGCGCCTCGGCGTGGTAGGCGGACTTCCATCCGCGCGCGTGCAGGCGGATGGAAGTCTCCATGTCCTCGGTGATCGTTTCGGTCGAGAACCCGCCGAGCTCCATGAGGGCGGCGCGCCGGATCACCGCGCAGCTCCCGCAGAAGAACGCCGCACCCCAGTGGTCCTTGCCGGGCAGGATGACGCTGAAGAACACCGTCTGCTCGCCGAAGTAGCGGCGGCTCTCGGGGTCGAGGTGCCCGTCGAACGAATCGGAGTTGTAGAAGTTTTGCGGCGACTGGACGAAGGCGAGCCGGTCGTCGGCCGCCATGTACCCGAGCAGCCTGTCCAGGATGTGCGGCAGCGGGACGTGGTCGGCGTCCAGCTGGAGGATGAAGTCCCCCTCCGTCCTCCCCAGGGCGTTGTTGAGGTTGCCGGCCTTGGCGTGGGCGTTGTCCGCGCGCGTGAGGTACCCTACCCCCAGCTCCCGGGCCATCCGGCGGACCTCCTCGCGCCGGCCGTCATCGAGGATCCAGGTGCGGTGCGGGTACCGGATCGCGCGCGCGCCCAGCGCGGTCTTCCGGATGATCTCCAGCGGCTCGTTGTAGGTGGTCACGAACACGTCCACGTCCAGGCCCTCGGGGGCCGGGGGCGGCTCGCGATGCCGGAGCCGCCAGACGCTGTGGACGTAGAGCGCCGTGACCGCCAGGGCGAGCGTCTCCGCCGCGGCCAGGGCAACGGAGAACCAGAGGGCCTGTGGATTCAGCGAATGCGTCCAGCGCCACCAGAGGTAATACGCGCCGTAGCCGAGCGTCGCCGTGGCGAAGACGCGGGTCAGCGTCTCGCGCCAGCCCGGCAGGGGCGGGAGCAGGGAGCGGAACGGGACGTCGCGCGCGCGCACGGCCTCGGGACGCGACGGTAGGCGCGCGCCTCGGACGAGGCGCGCGCGTCGCCCCTCGACAGAGCGTCGTACGCGGATATCTGCCATGTCTTCCGCTGCCTCCCCCTCGGAGGATCTGCGCGTCGCGGATGATCCGGGCCGGGTGGCGACACGGGCGATCCGCCGGTATCGGCGACCGCAAGCGCCCGCGTGGCGTCCTGTGCCGGATTTTTCGGGTGTCGGGTGTTCGGGGGAGAACGCGACGGGTCCTGGTGGTGGCAACCCTCGTGCCCACGAGGTCGAATTCCTTTAACTCGCTACGACACAAGGGATTAAGGGAAGATCAGCGCCTCCGTGGCGCGCCGGGAGGGAGAAATTTTGTAACGGGGTCCGCCCCCGGCGCGTAGCGTTTCGTTACGGCGGACCGGAGTCGGAGTCAGCGGCTGGCGACGCGCGTGCCGCCCTGGCCGGCCGCGCTCACGTCGGCGAAGGCCTCGCTCACGCGCGGGGCCGACACCGCGCGCCGGTACGCCCGGAGCGCCGCGTCGCTGGAATCCACGCGCCAGTCGGCTTCCTTGTCCATGTGGAACCAGACCGCGCCCACGACCGACGGATTCTCGAGCATGTCGCGGTAGGCCTGCTCGATCCAGGTCGCCTTCGAGCCGTCGCCGGACTCCTGCGTGGCGAACTCTCCGATTATGATCGGCTTCGCGAAGCGGCGCTCCAGGTCGCTCAGCATCGCGCCCATCTCGGGGCCGTCGAAGAGCTTCTCGAAGGGCCGGTCCGGGCCGCCCCACACCGACGGGCCGTTGAATCCGTGGACCCCCACGTAGTCGACGTACGCCTCGCCCGGGTAGTAGTTGCCGTACCAGTTCCAGTGCTCCTCGCCCGCCGCGGCGCCGCCGATGGGGTTGCCGGTGTTCGGCGAGAACACCCAGCGGACGTTGTCCGCGCCCTCGGCCCGGAACAGGTCCACGATGCGGCGCCACGCAGCGGCGAAACGCCCGGGGGCCTCGCGATCGCCACCGTTGGCGGCCCCCTGCCACGGGTAACCCCAGTTTCCGTTCATCTCCCAGCCGAGCTCCACGAGGACCACGCCGTCGATCCCGGCCAGGCCACGGGCCGTGGCGCGAATGTCCCGGTCGGCTTCGCCGGCGGCCAGCGCCTCCAGCAGGCTCCCGCCGTGCGACCGGACGTCCAGGTCGAGCGCGATGAAGTTGGTCGCCCCGCCGTCGTGGATCCTGCGCGCCACGCTCCCCGGCCAGCCCGCGGCCGAGAAATCGTCGCCCAGGCGGAGGAAGGTCTTGATCAGCGCCGGACGGCCGCCCGTGAGGCCCGCGAAGTCCTCTATCGCCGCCGCGATGGCTCCGGGAGTGCTGCGGTCGTCGCCCAGGAACGCCCCCGCGAAGAACGGCGTCGCCGCGGCGGAGCGCATGCGGGTGGAATCGGACATTGAAGCAGTGGCGCTGGCCGCCGGCCCCGGCACGGCCTCGTGCGAGGCGAGCAGTCCGGCCGGCGAGGCGAGGATGGCCGCGAGGACGACGGCCGCTGCCCTCGTCGCTCGCGTCGGTCCGGCGTTTGCGCTCTGCCGCATGACGGCTCCCTTCGGCAGCCCGACCGGCGTGGCGGACCGAGGTCCGCGGTAGCC